>CAYQAS010000129.1:0-10763 GCA_964415525.1 uncultured Solibacteraceae bacterium | reverse complement strand
GCCACGTCGTGGCAAATATTCACGACCCGACCCCGAAGTCCATGTCGCCCATTGAAAGCGAGGGAGGCTCGGTGTGATCACTGGGGGATGTGTCGAGCAGGCTCAGGCAGGATTCGAGCGGTTGTGATCCGCACCTCATCTGTGTCGCCAGAAACGCCTGAGATCCTTGGCCGATCGGTGCATTAGGCCGTGCGTTCAACGAGCGTGACCCTCTGTCGTTGGGCTCGAAGCATGCCGCTTTTTTGCAAAGTCCAACTGCTAACATTTCGTCCCCATTCTTGTGAACCGGCGGGTGAAACATTGGACTTACGAGGACATCTCGGGACATCCGCCTCAAAGCGAAGAGCCCGGTCACTCGCGTGACCGGGCTCCCAGGTGTTGCCAGTGTTGATGTTGCGACTGGCTTGTTGGTCGGGGCGAAAGGATTCGAACCTTCGACCCTCTGCTCCCAAAGCCATACTTCCTTGCTTGTATTATTAATTAACGAGTTGGAAGGGCATGGAAATTCCGCTTACAGGCTGCCCAAGAAACAAACTTTTGTTGATCTATCGAAGGTGAAGGCCGCTCATTGCGAGGCCGCAAGAAAAGCACTTGTCCAGAATGTGTGCTCCAGATTGGGGCGAGGGCTTCCGCCGGGAAATGAAATGTGCCCTTAGCCCAATCCGACATTTTCAAGGTGTTTCTGGAGCTCTCGCAACCCGAATGGCTTGGAGAGCAATGTGACGCCCGGATGAGCCGAAGCTAAGGCAAGGGCTGTCTGGTCGACTCGCCCTGTGGTCAGCAGCACGGGCACTTCGGGGCGCTGTGCACGCAATCGAGGGAGCGTTCCGATTCCGCCCAGACCTGGCATGTTCATGTCCAGGAAGACGAGATCCACTTCAAGCCCTGCCTCCAGCATGGACAGCGCCTCCTCACCGCTCTGAGCCGTGCTCACCTTGGTATGACCCAGAACTTCCAGGATCGCCAGGACAGAACTTTGGATCAGGTCATCATCATCAATGAGCAGCACCTTCCGGGTCGTGTGGGGATTCGAGCTGGCCTCCACAACCCCAGGCCTGGCGGCCAGTTCGGATGGAGCCTGCTCGCAGGCGGGGAAGCGCAGCATGACACGGGTGCCTTGGCCGGGCTCGCTCTCGATCGCCATCTGCCCTCGGTGAGCCTTAACGGTGCTGAAGACCATGGATAGGCCTAGTCCAGTTCCCTTGCCGATCTCCTTGGTTGTGAAAAAGGGTTCCATGGCCTTCTCCAGAACCTCCTTAGGCATTCCCATGCCTGTGTCTTTAACCACGACCTCAATCCAGTCGTTATCCACATTGCGGGAGAGCAGGGTGAGGGTGCCGCCATCCGGCATGGCGTCGACGGCATTGACGCAGAGGTTCATGAATGCGTGGGTGAGAGCGCTCGCATCGCCCAGGATGGGTCGCAGTTCGGTCTCCATCTCCATTTGCAGGCGAACCTTCGCCAGGGTCGTGCGTTCCAGAAGGACGACCTGCTCTCGAATAATGGCGTTCATATCGAGCTTGCTGCTCTCGGCGGGGCTCTGGCGGGCAAAGCTCAGCAGGCTCTTGACCATCTTGCCACCCCGTTCCGTGGCCTTGCAGATGGTATCGAGGGCTCGGTGGAGCGGGCTCCCGTAGGGAACGGTGCCGATGTGAGCAGAGGCGAGGCCGAGAATGGCCCCCAGCACATTGTTCATGTCGTGGGCGACGCCGCCCGCCAAGGTGCCGAGGCTTTCCATCTTCTGGGATTGTTGAAGTTGAGCTTGAAGGTGGATTTTTTCTTCCTCGGCTTGCTTTCGTTCGGTGATGTCGGAAAACGAGGCGACCACTGACGAAGGCTTGGGGTCGCCAGGCGTGAAGACAGGTATCGCATTGACCGAAATCCAGGTCAGCGACCCATCCGCCTTTCGGACAGCAAAGACCTTGTCCAGTTGTGGCAGTCCCGTCCGCAAGGCCGTGCGGGCGGGTTGTTCTTCGATTGGGAAAGCCCTGCCGTCTTCCTGGACCGCTTCCCAGCGCGGGTCGATGACAGAATGCCCTCTCAATTGATCGCCGGAGAGTCCCAGGATCTGTTCGGCGGCTGGATTCCAGGCAAGGATCGCTCCCTCCCGGTCGCTTTGAACAATGCCTTCAGATAACGAAGCCACGACAGACCGGAAATGGTTCTCGCTCTCCCGCATCGCCTCCTCGGCCTGCTTTCGATCGGTAATATCGAGAATGATGCCGTGCCAGAGGGTGCCTCCATCCTCCATCCGTTCCGGATGGGCCTGCGACCAGCGCCAGCGAAGGCCCTGCCGGGGCAGGATGACCCGGAACACAGAGTGAAACTCTTCCAAGGTGAGGGCCGATTGCTTGATCGCATTGGCAACGGAATCGTAGTCATCGGGATGCAACCGCCCGAACACGGGCGTGGCGTCTTCCCGGACCTCCTCCGGGGTTACCTCGTAGATGCCTTCTATCCCAGGGCTCGAGTAGGGGAATGCGGACCGCCCATCCGGATACAGACGGTACTGGTAGACCACACCAGGCACGAGGTTGGCGAGCTTCGCAAGCAGGGCATAGCTCTGGCTCAGGTCCGCTTCCGCCTGTTTGCGCTCGGTGACATCGAACGCCATGCTCAGGGCAATCCGCCGTCCATCCGGCAGTCTTCCCAGGGAAACCGAGGAAAAATCCCAGATGCGCGTGGCTCCATCGCGGCAGGTGATGGTGTATTCGCCCTCGGTCTTGCGATGTTCGAGGTCGTAGAGCTTGTTGATTTCTTCGATCACCCCTTGGCGATGCACGCCATAGGCCTTTTCGGTCCAGGCTTCGATGGTCGGAATGTCGGCTTGGCTGTATCCGCTCACTTCGGTCCAGGCTCGGCTCATGGTGATCACTTCCCCGTCTTCGGCATGGATCATCATCGGGAAGGGCACTTCCTCGACGGCATGTCGGAACCGGAATTCACTCGCACGCAGTTCGACTTCGGCCCCAAGGATGGCCTGCAAGGTACGCAGACGCTGGGAGCGCCACAGCAAGCCGAGCCCAGAGGCCACGGTCGCCAATAGCAGCAGATTCAGTCCCAACAGTTGCCAAACCCTTGCCCTGACTGGAGCCAGGACCTCAGAACGGTCGATGCAAGCCACCAGTGCCCAGGGTGATTCTGGAATCTGATGGAGAGAGGCAAACACTGGAATGCCCCGGTGGTCCAACCCCGTGACCAGTCCCTCCTGCCGCAGGGCTGCCCTGACGGCGGGGTGATCGGTTCTTGCCAGGGGCATACGGAGCTGGAGCGGTCCCTTGTCTTCGAATCGGAGTTCATTGAGCACCACCACCTCGTCACCATCTCTTCGCACCAGGAGGGTTTCGGCACTCCGACTGGCCAGTGGCCAAGCCTTGAGGAAGGGGTAGATGAATGTCGTGGCCTCGAGTCGCAGGGCCAAGGCCCCCCGCATCCGCAGACTGTTCCGGACATCCGGAACGGGCACCATCAGTGCGATGTGGGGATGCCGATCCTGCGCATTCAGGTGGAAATCCACCAGTTGGGGTTTGCCCGACTGAAGGACCTGGGTTAGTGCCTGAAGTGAAGCCGGTCCCAGAGGTGGACCCGAAGGTGGCCAAGACAGGCGCACCCGGCCCTGCTCATCCACCAGTCGAAGCAGCGAATACTGTTCCTGGAAGCGGAGTCGCTCCATCCACTGCTGAAGCCGGTGCGCCGAACGGGCATCGGAGGCGTTTCCCAGGACCTGGGAAGCCAACTCTGAAAAGCCAGGGGCATGCATCAGGAAGAAGGCATCTGCCAGCCTTTCCCGGCGGTACTCGGCAAGTTGGCGTACCTTCAGATCCGTGATGGTGATCAGTTGGCGTTGGGCAGCGGTGCGGAGCTCCGTTTCATAATGGCGGAGATGGATGTAGCTGATGGTGAGGGTTCCCAGGGCCACAAGCGCGAAGACGCCCAAGTAGGTGAGACCAGCCACCACCTCTGATCTCGGCCGATCTTGCAGAGGGGGCAGGTGAGGCAGGGAGTGCAAGGCCAGCCCCAGCCCCAAGGCAAGAAAGGCCCCACTCGTCAAAAGCGCGGGAGGGATGAACGAGGTCCCGACCAGAAGTGGCGATCCAAAGAGGTAGGCCAAAACCAGGAGCAGGCTCAGACCCAAGAGCAGGGCCGCAAAGCAGAGGGCAGCGGGTCCGCTTTGCAGCCGACCTGGGAGGGTCCTCGGCGTGCTCAGATGGGCCAGCCCCGCTAGGACGAAGGCAATGGCCGTGAGGGGGGACATGTGCCCCACGGGAATGCCGTCGATTGCTGCGGGGTTTTTTACGAGTCCAAGGTGTTCCACGGGAGGGCGAATGCCGAAAGCTGACAGCGTGCCGAGGACCAGTGCGACCAGAGTCCCCAGCAGGATGATCCAGAACGCTGCCCGCTGGGCAGCCCGATGAGCAGGACAGTGGACGGCGAGGAACTGCGCCAAACCGAACCCACAAAACACCATGGCCGTGCTGGGAGCCATGGGCACATGGCCCTGCCCAAATGCAGTCAGCTCTGACTTGCCAAGCACCCATAGGACAAGCGCACCCATCCCCGCCAGAAGGGGTATCGCGGCCAAGATTCGGACAGGTGTGGTGAGCCAACTGCTTTCGGGGAAAGAACGGTGCACGGCCACACCTTTCAGGAACGCGGGCGACCCGAAGGTCGTCGATAACCCAACAACTCTAGCCCAATCGGTTCAACGGCGGCGGCCTGGATCAATCGTGTTGCAACCTCCGTGAACCCAATTACACCCAATCCAAGTAATGAAAAAACGCCATGAAACAACGGAGTTCGACCACCCGAGAGATCGGGAGCACCGATCCCGGCAGGTGCTCTATCGGTTTTTCGGATATTCAAGCCCGGATTCCCTGAAATGGAGCGCCCAAGGACTTCGCGCGACTTCCCGGAGACAAGCTTGGCCTGGGCCCCAGGCGTCCCCACCGGAACCGGTTCTGCTCACACATCCCGTGGGAGACGGAGCCAGCCCGATGTGGCGTCTGTTCACGGTCAGACCGTGGGGCTGCGTGGTGCTTATGCGAGATTGCGGGTGAGGACCGGCCCGACCTCGTGGGTCTCCGGATTCCAATCAAAGCGCAGCAGCGCCTCTGGGCCGCAGTACCCAAATCGTTTTTGGCCTTTCACATAGACACCGCTTTCCGCCTCGCTGAAATCGAGGGTGGCATCCTGGCCTGTGCGATTGCAGATAAGTAGAGGCAGATCCGTCTCCCGACTGCGCGCCTCCCACGCGCCTTCAGGTCCGTGGGGCATGGGGGACCAGGCAGCAGCCGAAACGAGAACCTCGGCTCCGGCAGCCTTCAGCTTCCCGGCCAGGGACGACGTGTAGGCATCTGCACAGACCAGCAGCCCCACGGCACACCCGTCCACGCGGATCGGTTCCAGCCGATCCCCGGCCGATGCCCAGGCCTCCGCTCCCGGAATCACATGGATCTTTCGGTGGCGGCCGAGAATGCCGTCCGGCCCCAGCGCGAACAGGGTGTTGTGCAACTGACCGGTGATGGTGTCCTTCTCGGCGTGCCCCAGGAAGAGGGTCACACCCAGGCGCCGCACTGTCGCCAAAAGGCGCTCCATCCAGACATCGGGTTGGGCCTGGATCCACGCCGTGCCACTCGCCTTCATGAACTGGTACCCCGACAAACAGAGTTCCGGGGTGAGGATCCAGTGCGCCCCGGCCATTGCCGCGCGAATCACGCCCGATTCGAGGCGTCGTCGATTGCCATCCAGATCCCCAGTCTGGGGGTGGAAGTGGAGCAGCGCGACAGATCGGATGGTCATCCTTTGACCATCCCGCGCGCCCGACGCTGAGACAAGAGGGGTCTCGATCAGTCCGTGCGGCATCTCACCTCTCGTGCGGTGCTGACGTACCCCTTCCATGGAGATTCCTGATGTCCCTGCTCCGACCCATGCAGTACACCATCACGATGGAGGCGCCCGTGGAACGCGTCTTCCAGACCTTCTATGACCCGGAAAATTACCGACGTTGGACCTCGACCTTCTGTGAAGGTTCCTATTACGAGGGGCAGTGGGAAGAGGGGGCGCGTCTCCGCTTCCTGTCTCCTTCGGGGGATGGCATGGTGGCGGAAATCGCAGCCTTCCGGCCCAACGAGTACATCTCGATCCGCCACCTCGGATGCATCGTCCAGGGCGTGGAAGACACGGAAAGCGAGGCCGTGCGCGCTTGGGCGCCCGCCTACGAGAACTACACGTTCCAGGCCGTTCCGGAGGGCACCCGCCTGATCGTGGATCAGGACGTGCTGGAGGAATACCTCGACCATATGTCGAAGGTCTGGCCTCAGGCGCTGGGGTTGCTGAAGGCACTGTGCGAAGGGCGAGCCAAGGCCTGACCCTGGGCACTCGGTCCCATCCGTGGCGAGATCCTCATTCGGTGGCTGCTGTCGGGGTCTCCACCTCGACCGTCAACCGATCGAGGTTCTGCTCATTGGCGGTTTCGAGAAAGGCGCGCGCCTGTTCGGCAAAGGCGTGGTTCTCGAAGACACCCACCCAGGTGAGGAGGGTTCCACCCGCCACAGCCTCCAGGCTTATGGACAGCTCAAAATGGGGGAGGTTCACGTGTCGGATCCGAACCAGGGCGCCCGGCACGATTTCCATGAACTCGGATTGGTTGGCGTAGTCGGTGCCGTCGGGCCCGTGCATGGTGAACACCCAGGCGCCTCCGGGCTTGAACGCGAAGGTGTGGAACGTATTCCTGAAGCCTTCGGGCCCCCACCAGCGGGCCAGGCGTTCAGGATCCTCGATGGCCGCGAAGACCGCCTCGGGCGTGGCGGGCAGGATGCGGGTCGTGCGGAACAGCGACATCTCGGGCTCCATGGGCGAAGGGGCTAGGCTTCGGACGGTGCCGCAGGGATGTCCGCCTCCAAGAGCTGAGCCAGGAGCACCAGGGACTCCTGCCAGCCGAGGTAGCAGGCCTCCGGCGGGATCATCTCGGGAATGCCTTCCTGCACGATGTGGACCTCGGTTCCGCAGGACACCGCCCGGAGGGTGATCGTGACCTGCATCTCGCCGGGCAGGTTGGGATCGTCGAACTGGTCCGTGTGGCGGATGCGTTCCCCTGGGATGAGCTCCAGGTAGGTGCCGCCGAAGCTGTGGCTCTCGCCGGTCCCGAAGTTGGTGAAGGACATGCGGTAGCTGCCCCCGACAGAAGATTCCAGGTGATGCACCCGCCCCGTGAAGCCGTGGGGCGGGAGCCACTTGGCCAGGGCGTCGGGATCCAGGAAGGCGCGATAGGCGCGGTCCGGCGTCGTGCGGAGGACGCGGTGCAGGGTCACGGTGTGGGTTGCCATGGAGCCTCCTAGAGACGAGCTGCGGCAGGGCCACCCGTTGGATGCCGGATCGTTCACAGGGTCACCGCGGCCTCGCGAGGAAGGATCCCGAACCCGAGGGGCCGGCCGTCCTCCAGGAAGGGCAGGACCGCCGACGCCCCGGGAGGGAGCCTCAGCTCAGACCGGCCTTGTCGAGTCCGAAGGCGGCATCGCAGGAGCCGGGCGTGGTCTGGAAGGCCACACACAGGCGATTCCAGCCGTTGATGGTGATGATCAGGAAGCCGAGGTCGGACATCTCCTTTTCGGTCAGGTGGGCATGGACCGCGTCGTAGATGTCCTGGGAAACCCCCTGGGGGCTGAGGTGTGTCAGGGCTTCGGTCCAGGCCAGGGCGGCCCGCTCGCGGGGGGTGAAGAGACCCGATTCCCGCCAGATGGCCAGGTGGTGCAGGCGCAGTTCGCGCTCGCCGTGGATCTTGGCTTCCTTGACGTGCATGTCTACGCAGAAGGCGCAGGCATTGAGCTGGGAGGCCCGGATGGTGACCAGGTCCGCGAATTCCTTGAGGGTTGGGTCCGCGTGGACGAGGTTGTTGAAGTCGAGGTAGCTCTTGAAGAACTTCTCGGACGTGGCGAAGTAGTCGAGACGCTGATGCATGGCGCATCCTCCTGGGTGCGGGCAGGCCGAGGGCCCACCACGGGTTGAGCGGGTAAAGGAATCAGGCTGCGGAGCGCGGCTCCGCGAGCGGCGTTGGGTATCAGTCCTGGAGAGCCTCGCGGATGCGAGGAAGGTCCTGGGCGTCGTAGTAGCGGCAGCAGCCCTTCCGGGCACAGGGCTCGATGGCCAGCCGCTCCAGGGTGGCTTTGACCTTCCCCTCCGGGACGCCAAGGGCTTTGGCCATCCGGTTGGCGGTCATGGGGTCGGACGTCGTGTCAGGCATGGAATCACTCCTAGATGGGTGTGGTGACCGCAAGCGGTCGACGACCGTCCGCCGACTTGCGGCGGCCCGGCGGGCGGTTGGGAAACGATCTCGATCGGTGGCGAAAGGGAGGTGGTGGCGTGCCGTCAGCGCGTCACATCAGCGGTCAGCGCCGCCTTGGGCAGGGCTTCGCCGGGACTGCCGCTGTCCCTGGAACCACTGGGCGGTGTCCTCGACGAAGGACGCCGGGGTTTTGCATCCGAGTTCGCACACGAGGTCCGCGATGCTCTTGGAGGCGAGCACCTCCTTGAGCTTCTGCTCCGCTTCCAGCATGAAGGCGTGGATGCGGCAGGGACCGGAGACGGCCCACTCCGGGGGGGCTTCGCCGTAGATCGCGCAGTTGCGCCGGATCTCGGCGCAGGCGAAAAGCGCCCGCTGGGGATCCACGGCCTCCAGCACCTGCAGGACGGGGATCTCGCTTGCCGGGCGCGCCAGGGTGAAGCCCCCGGAGACACCTTCCGTGCCCCGGACGATTCGGGCCGCCTTGAGTCGGGAGAAGACCTTGGCGAGGAAACGTTCCGGAAGCTGTTGATACTTCGCCAAATCCCGCACGCTGACGGGCGCCTGGGCGGATGCGAGGATCAGCAGCGAGTGAAGGGCGTACTCGGCCCCGGCTCCATACAGCGCTGACGTCATACTCGCACCTCGCAAGTGCTAGTTTGAGAGAAATCCAGAATCCGTCAAGGGGGAGTGCGAGATTCCTTCCGATCGCCTCCCGAGACGGTCAAGGGCTGCCCCCCGCGCCAGCCCGTAAAGCAACCGAAGGTTGCCAGAGGCGTGGGACAGAGACGCCCGTGCCAAGCGTCCCTGTGCGGCGCCTTCCTGCGTGCCGGTCCGGAAGGCGCGCTACGGCACCTGCCACAGTCCCTGCTGGAGGCCGCCGATCTCGAAAATGGCGATCTGGCCCCAGCCTGGGAGATCCATGACATCCAGCAGCAACGTGGCTCCCAGGCGTGCCGCCTCCTGGGTGGCGGCCTTGAGGTCGGGCACCCGGAGGTAGGTGCGCACGACGGGCGTCTCCTCGGGGCTCAAGGGTGCGCGGATGCCGCAGCGGGAGCCCCCCGGAAGTTCGGCCACGTAGGCGAAGCCCAGCTCGGGCTGCGCCGGTGAAAAGACCCAGCCGTGCGCGTCGGCGTAGAACCGGCGAGCCGCTTCGGCATCCGCCGTGACGATCTCGAGGTAGTGGATGCCGTGGTTGGGAACGCCCATCGTGTCTCTCCTTGCGGGCCGGGTCCTTCGGAGACCCGGCCCCTCGAGCTGCTTCGTCTATTTCCGCCGCGTGTATTCCATTTCCATGTTCAGTTTGAACGCGCCGTCCTTGCCCTTGATATACATGGTCATCACGCGCTGGTCGGCGCCCTTTTCGACGGTGACCTCCTTGTAGGAGGTCAGCTTCCCGTCCATGCCAGCGCCCTCAAAGGTCATGGTGACTTCCCGGCAGTCGTCCTTGCAGGTGCCCACGGGTAGGGCCAAGCCCGTGACCATGGAGTCGACCCAGGTGCCCACGTGCTTCTTGGTGGCGGTGTCGTAGCCGAAGATCCCGCGCCCCTCGAAGGGGGTTCCCATGAAATCGGATTTGAACTCGGAGGTGAGCCAGAGCCCGCCTGGCACCAGCTTGTTCACTTCCACGCCCTTGGAGACCATGGGCGGCTTGCCGGGGGCGCCGAACACCTTCACCACGACATCCCAGGTGCCCTCGGACCGCTGAAGGGCCTGATGGTGGGAGGTGGGCTTGGGTAGCGGCATCTCCTGGGCCAGGAGGCCCGCCGTCGCAAGGACACAGACCAGGATCATTCGCATGGCTGCTCCTTTCCCTGGAAGACGCTGAGGGTCGCTCCCACTGCATCCTGGAGGACGGCAAAGCGTCCGATGTGGATGTCCGTCACGGGAACGCAGACCTTGCCACCCAGGGGGGCCACCTTGGCCACCGTGGCCTCGATATCCGCCACCGCCACGTAGGCCATCCAGTGATCCGGGATGCCCTCCCAACAGTCGCCATCCATGGCCATCATGCCCGCCACCTGATCGGCACCCCGATTCTGAAGGTGGTAGACGAAGCCTCCGTCCATCGGCTGCGCGCTGGAGGTCCAGCCGAAGAGATCGGCGTAGAAGGCCTTCTCTGCTTCCACATCTCGACTCATGCACTCGTACCAGCAGAAGCCACCGGGAACCAAGGGCTGAGGCTCTTCGGGCGCCTGTTCCGTGGCGTAGACGCCCAGGACGGCCCCCTTGGGATCCGCAAACACGGCGATGCGACCTACTTCAGGGATGTTCATGACGGGGACGAAGATCGTGGCGCCGCGGGCGGCGGCCTTGGCGACGACCTCGTCGATGTCCTTCACCCAGACATAGGAAAGCCAGTGGGAGGGCGCCGGGGCCTCCGGGGGCATGGCCATGACATCACCCAGCATGGTGGCGCCGTTGAAGATAAGGTGCATGGGCGAGCCACCCACGGACTCTTCCACGATCCGCCAACCGAACACAC
>CAYQAS010000128.1:0-11253 GCA_964415525.1 uncultured Solibacteraceae bacterium | reverse complement strand
TGATCTGGGGGACGACGCCGGAGGCGAGGGTGTTGCGCAGGAAGATGTCGGAGTAGGCCCCAAGGCTCACCACACCCTCCTGGATGCGCGCGCCACCGGAATCATTCAGGCCGATCACCGGAACGCCGTTCTTCACCGCCAGGTCCATGACCTTGCAGACCTTCTGGGAGTGGACTTCGCCCAGGGAACCGCCCAGCACCGTGAAATCCTGGCTGAAGACGTAGACGCGGCGGCCTTCGATGGTGCCGTAGCCCGTGACGACGGAATCGCCCAGGACCGTGGTCTTCTCCATGCCGAAGTCCGTGGTGCGGTGCGTGACGAAGGCATCCAGCTCGTGGAAGCTGCCCTTGTCCAGCAGCTTGGTGATGCGCTCACGGGCGGTCATCTTGCCTTTGGCATGCTGGGCATCGATGCGGGATTGCCCGCCGCCGAGCATCGACTGCTGCCGCATTTTCTGCAGCATGTCCTTTTTCGCCTGAGTGTCCATATCCAGTGTCCTCCTGTGGGGGCTGGGGAGGTTGAGGGTGGCTTTCCTGCAAATTTCCAGCAGCGACGCAAATCTAGAAGGGGCGCAAACGCGCATCAGGCGTCGGCGTGAGTTTACATAAATTGGCCCAGTACAGGGCGCACAGACCCATGTCGCCAAGAAGAATGACGTTATTGCGCATACCAATTTGACAAAACAGCAACGAACAAAAAACTCGGGCGGCACGGATGCCGCCCAAAAATTCTCAACGTTTCCAGCGGGAAATTTGCATTTCAGTCCTTCGAGTCCGCTTTCGGCTCCGGCTTGCCAGTCTGACTCTCTGCAGGCTTCACCATTCGATGGGGATGGTTCAGGTATTCCCCGAAGAAGACTGCCATCGTGTCCTTTTGCTCAGGCAAGTATGCGAAACCATGGTCCTTGCCCTTCAACAGCTTGGCGTAGACGCCGGGCAGTTCCCGTAGCGCCTGGAGATTCTCGGCGGCGTCGCCGTCCTCCTCGCTGCTCATCACGAAGGTCGCGGTGAAGGCCTTTTGCACGGCCTCCTTCAGCTCGACACGGGCCTTGTCCCCGAAGGCGATGCTGCCTGCGGGTGAGAGTGCCAGCACGGCGTCCGGCTGCACCTTGGCCGCGGCCAGGAGGACCGAGAAGCCGCCCACGGAGGAGCCTGCGAGCCCCAGGCGGCGGGGATGAATCCCAGGCTGAGTGCGCACCCATTTCACGGCCTGTGCCAGGTCTCCAGGAATCCGGTCAAAGCCGACGGCCTTGGCCGAAGCGACGAAATCATCGCTGACCGACACCGCCTGACCCGCTTTGTCCGTGCTGCTCCCATGACCCCGGAGATCCAGCGCCAGCGTCGCGATGCCACGGGCATGAAGCTCCGTGGCCAGCGAGGTCCAGCCATTGCGGTCACTGCGGAACTGATGAGCCAGCACCACGACGGGCTTGCGGCCCTTGCCTTCCGGAAGGGTCAGGGTGCCCTTGATCGTGTAGCCATCCGGTGTCTTGAGGCTCATCTCCCGAGTGGCAGGAGCCGCCGCCAGAAGGGCGGGAGCCATCAGAAGGCAGGACCAGCGTCGCATGGGGACTCCTGGAGGCAGGGCGGCACGGCCGCCTGGGATCACTTCTTTTTCTTCTTCTTGGCCTTCTTATCGGAGGAACCGAACACCTTGGCAAAGAATCCACCTTCTTCGCCTTCTTCGCCCGGGTTCATGGACTCGAGCAGCCCCTTCACCAGCTCCTCCTGATCGGAGGTCAGGGAGCGGGGCACGTCGACTTTCAGATGGAGGAAGAGATCGCCTCGCCCCGTGCCGCGGAGCCTCGGCACACCGGCGTTCTGGATGCGCACCATGGCATCGCCCTGGGTGCCTCCAGTGATGCGGATGCGCTCCTTCCCATAGAGCGTGTCCACGGGCACCTCGCCCCCCAGGACCATCACCGGCCAGGGCACGGGGAAGGCGCGGTGGAGGTCCACGCCATCGCGCTCATAGTCGGCGCTGGGCTCGATCTCGAACTTGATGTAGAGGTCGCCGTTAGGTCCGCCAAGGCGGCCCCCTTCCCCCTCGCCCTCCAGGCGCAGGCGCTGGCCGTTGTCCACACCAGCGGGGATCTTGAACTTCACCTTAGCCCGACGGTGGATCCGGCCTTCGCCACGGCAGCTTCCGCAGGGGCTCAGGATCACGCGACCACGGCCTTCACAGCGGGGGCACGCCACCAGCATTTGCAGGAAGCCCTGGCGGACCGCCACCTGGCCTCCGCCCCGACACTGCGGGCAGGCCTGAGGACTCGTGCCACTGGCAGCACCGGAGCCCTTGCAATCCCCACAACGCTCAAGACGAGGCACATCCACTTCCCGGGAATCCGAGCCGAAGATGGCTTCCCGGAACGGGATACGGAGGGTGTAGACGAGATCCGAACCCGGTTCCGCCCCGTTGGAGGAACGGCGACGCCCGCCCCCGAAGAGATCCCCGAAGATTCCGCCACCGAAGAAGCTGCCAAGGATGTCCTCGAAATCCGAGAACTGGCCGGGATCGAACTGGAAGCCCCCGCCTTGCTGGCCGCCGAGCCCGGCATGGCCGAACTGGTCGTACTGCTGGCGTTTCTCGCCATCCGACAGCACGGCATAGGCTTCGGCCGCTTCCTTGAATTTCTCCTCCGCCTCCTTGTTCCCGGGATTCTGGTCCGGGTGGAACTGCATGGCCAGCTTGCGGTAGGCCTTCTTGATCTCTTCGACGGATGCGTCTTTCCCGACGCCGAGGACTTCGTAGTAGTCGCGCTTCATCCCTCTAGTCTATCGGACAGCACACCATGCTGTCCCCCCGCGAGCCGGTGGTTTGAGGAGCCGGGCCGCCCCATCCACCGATCGGCATCCAGCCCAGGCCTCCCTCACCTCCAATGGGCAGAACCAGCGCCTCCTCGCCCCCTGTCCCGCATCCGATATGGCCCTCCCAGTCGCCTTCAAGTGGTGAAACGGGGATGCCCATGGCCTTGAAAAACAAGGCGTGGAATGCCCCTTGACAGTCCCGTGACGCAGGCCTACTGTGAGGGGTCGCCAGGATTATATATAATATCGAGACTGCCCATGACCGACCTTCAAGCCCCCGAGAGTCCACGCCAGCTGCAGCAGTGGGTGATGGACCGCCTTCGGCAGGACATCCTGGAGGGACGCCTTGCTCCCGGGGAATGGCTCCGACAGGAGCGCCTATCCCAGTCCTTTGGCGTGAGCCATATGCCCGTGCGAGAAGCCCTCAAGCACCTAGCCGCAGAAGGACTGCTGGAGCACGTTCCGTACAAGGGCGTGCGCGTGCTTGGCTTCAGCCTCGAAGACGTGGAGGATCTCTACGCGTCCCGGGCCTTCGTGGAGGGCCGAGCCGCCCGTCACGCCGCCACGCGCCTCAGCGCCACGGCACTGACGGAGATGCGGGGACTCCACCAGCGCATGGCCGGATGCACCACCGCTGACTCGCTTGAGGAATACCGCGAGCTGAACCGCCGCTTCCACCAGGTGCTCTACGACGCCTGCGAACGCCCCTTCCTGACGCGGCTGCTGGGAACAATCTGGAACGCCTTCCCCCGCATGCTGTGGAACTCCTTCTCCGCCACCGCCCACACGGCCGTTCCCGGCCGGGAGACCGCGGATACCCGGGAACACGAGGCCATCCTCGCCGCCCTGGAATCCCACGATCCCGATGCCGTGGAGCAGGCCATCCGCAGCCACATCGACGCCGCCGGTCACGAACTGGTGGCGGCCCTTCGTCGAAAGGAGCCCCTCCGCTCCTGATCCCGGGCTCAGCCCTCTGAGCTTCCCCGCCTCAAGGCGGGAGGTGGGATCCCTGTCGCCATTCACCCCCCAGCCGATCTTGCGCTCCGGACACCGTCCGGACAGGCGGATGCTGCGCTGGCCCCACCCCATGCCCCGGTGCCCAGCGCCGGTGAGAGTTCGTCCATCCTCTCGCGCGGCCCTCCGCGCCTCCTCCTCTCTTTCATCCGGAGCCCACATGCACACCCTCCGCGTGCTGTCCCCTCTGGCGCTCGTATTGACCGCGGCGCCCCTCCTGGCTCAAGGCACCACCACGTCGGCCCTTCAGGGTCACATCCAGGATCCCGGCGGCCAGCCTGTGGCCGGGGCCGTGGTGCGCATCAAGTCCGACGCTCTCATCGGAGGCGAGCGGTTCACCACCGCAGCCTCGAACGGCAGCTTCCGCTTTCCTTCTCTGCCCCCGGGCGTCTACACCATCGCGGTGGAGGCCAAGGGTCATATCACCCGCCGCATCACAGAGCGGATGACCCTTGGACAGACCACCACCGCGACCATTCGCCTGCCGAAGGAAGCGGCCGTCGTCGTGGATGTGACGGCCTCAGCCTCCTCTGTGGAAGGATCTGCCACCGGCGTTTCCACCAACCTGAGCTCCCAAGTGATCGAGGCGATCCCCCTGGGCCGAGACCTCACCCAGATGGCCGGTCTGACCCCCGGTGTCACGGTGAGCGATTCCACCAGTGGCGCCTCCGTACGGGCCTGGGGTGGCGATGGGATGGCCAATGCCTACACCATCGACGGCCTCAACGTGGGCGACGCCAAGAGCGGCGAGAAGTGGGTGTACGCCAATCCAGACTGGTTCAGCGAGGTGCAAGTGGGCGGCCTCGGAGCCTCCGCCGAATACGGCGGATTCACGGGCGCCTTCATCAACGGCGTCGTGAAGTCCGGTGGCAACGACCTCAGCGGCTCCTTCACCACCTATTTCCAAAAGAATAGCTGGGCAGCCCTGCGCAACAACGAACGCCTGGCCTCCAGCGAGCGCCCGCTCTTCGATGGCCAGTATCTGAGCGTCTCCGCCAGCCTCGGCGGACCGATCCTGAAGGATCGGCTCTGGTACTTCATGTCCATGGAAGCCAACAAGGATGACGCCACCGACAGTCCCATCGGCGTGAACTATCCGGTGAAGCTCAACAACCCCCGCGTGCTCGGCAAGCTCACGTGGCAGGTTCGCCCCACCATCACCTGGGATGTCTTCTTCGAATACGACGCCGTGGACCGCGAAAACCGCTACGCCACCCGTTACTACACGAAGGAGGCCACCCAGCAGCAGCAGAGCCCGAGCCGACTGTTCACCACGTCGTACAAACAGACCCTCGGCAGCAGCTCCGTGTTCACCCTGCGTTTCTCGAGCCTGAACGCGCGGGACGACCGCTACAGCTATGCCCCTGGCGGCTACACCATGGAAGTCTCGGGCACGGGCGGTTTGACAGCCGGTGTCGATACGGCCCTCGGCATGTCCGAGACGGCGGTCCCAGAACTCATCGGGAGGAGATACTGGGGCAACGTGCGGCGAAGCAACCTCCTGCGGGAAAACGTCCGTGCGCGAGACACCTTTTCCGCCACCTTCGACCATTTCGTATCGGGTTTGTTTGGCGGCCAGGACGCGCACGCCCTGCGCGTGGGCCTGGAGTCCGAGCGCTCCCGCAATGAGGAAAAGCGCTGGATCGCCAGCCCGGATGGCATCGCCTACCGCGCCCGCATCCGCAGCGGTGGTCTTCGCCCCTACCGCGCCTACACGGGCGGCGGACGGGATGTAAAAACGGACATGGACCGGACCATGTTCTTCGTGCAGGACACCTGGACCGTGAGCCCCCGCTTGCAGCTGCGTCCAGGGCTACGCTTCGAATCCTTCAAGGGTGGCGCCTCGAGCGGCCCCGGCCTGTGGAGCACCTCCACCGTGGCCCCGCGGCTGGGACTCACCTGGAACGTGAAAGAGGATCAATCCCAGGTCCTGAAGGCTCACGTCGGACGCTACTACGCAGGCCTCAGCTCGGATCTTTTCCAGCGCGCCATCCCCAAAGTCTATGAGAACACCAACGTCTTCTATTGGGGCAGCAGCAGCCAGCTGGTGAACCCCTACAAACCAAACCTGATCCCCGTGAACACCGCCGTCTTCGGCCCCGACTACGCCTACGCTTACAACTTCAACGTCTCCAAACTGGACCCGAACCACAAGCAGCCCTACACCGATGAACTCATGCTGAGCTATGACTGGCGTCTGGACAGGAACTGGCTCATCGGGCTCACGGCGGTGAAACGCACCCAGAAGGACATCCTGGTGCAGAATGACCCGTCCTGGGGAGACCCACAATATGTCGCAGACACCCTGGATGTCACGAGCCCCGTCACCGGACAGACCTACCGGACCTATATCTCCGACATCGACATGGGCGACCCGAACAACGGCCATGCCTTCCTGCTCACCAACAGCTCCGCCGCCCGCAACGAGTACCGGATGCTGACGCTCTCCGCAGAGCGCGCGCTGGCGGACGGATGGAGCCTTTCCGCCTCCGTGACTTGGGCCAAGTCCGAGGGCAACTACAGCGCCTCCGCCGCCCAGAGCCTCGACAACTTCAATGACCCGAATGCCCAGATCAACGCCGATGGCCGCCTACCCTTTGTGAACGACCGCGAGTTCAGGGTGCGCGGTACCTATGAGCTGCCCTGGAGCTGGAAGACGCGTATCTCCGCGACCTTCACCTACCTCAGCGGTGAGCGCTACACGCCGATCATCGACATGAGCAACATCTTCGAACTCAACCAGAACGCCCTCTCCATCTTCGCCGCCCCCAGGGGCAGCGCGACCTATCCCGGCCGTCGCCTGTTCGACCTGCGCATCGCCCAGGACCTGCACCTCACGAAGCGCGTGAAGGGCGAGGTATTCCTCGATGTCTTCAACCTCCTCAACGACGGGAAGGCCTACACCTGGGACGAGATCGTCGCCTACGAGGACGGCAAGCCTCTCTCCTCCTATCAGAACCCCATCTACACCGAGGACCCCCGCCGCGTGCGCGTCGGCTTCAAGCTGCGTTTCTGAAACATCCCCGTACCATCGCGGGGAGCCCACCGTGGGGGGAGGCGTCGCCGGACCCGCTGCCGGCGTTGCTCTGGGCTCCCCGTGTTCCTTGTGGAGTGCTCATGTCCTTTCGCCATCTGCTGTCGGTCCTGGGCGCCCTGCCCCTTCTCGCCCAGTCCGGAACGCTGGTCATCGCGGGCGGGGGCAAGCTCCCGGAGCGCATCTTCCAGACCTTCGTCGAGGCGTCCGGCGGCAAGGGTGCCCGCATCGCCGTGTTGCCCACCGCCTCCGGTGAGCCAAAAGAGAGCGCCGCCGCCATGGTGGACCGCCTGAAGACCCTCGGTGCCGTGCCCATCGTCCTCGACCCCCGCACCCGCGCGCAGTCCGAGGCCTTCGCGAATGAGGTCCAAGACTGCACGGGCTTCTGGTTCACAGGCGGCGACCAGAAACGCATCCATGACCTCCTCGTGGGCACGGGCCTCCACCGCGCCATCCTCCAGGCCCATGACAAGGGTGCTGCGGTGGGTGGCACCAGCGCAGGGGCCGCGATGATGACCCGCCTCATGCTGGAAGGCCAAGCGGATGTCAGCGAGACGGCCCCAGGCACCTACAAGACCATCGAAGGGCTGGGCCTGCTCTCGGGCTGCATCGTGGATCAGCATTTCCTCCGGCGTGGGCGTCATAACCGCCTGCTCAGCCTGCTCATGGAGCACCCCGACCACCTTGGTCTGGGCATCGACGAGGAGACCGCTGCTGTCGTGAAGGCTGGGAAACTCCGGGTGGTGGGTGCGCGCCGGGTACTGGTTTTCGATCCTGCGACGATGAAGACCCTTCGCGGCACCTTCCAGGATCTCCGTCTGCATCTCCTAGGCGAGGGCCAGGGGCTCGACCTGACGAGCCGAAAGCCCACCGAGTAGCGCATCCGCACCCACCGTCTGCATCCTCCGAGAGCCTTACACCATGACGACTGCATCGAATCCGCCACCTTTCCTGCTGATCCGTGGCGCGGAACTCTTTTCACCGGCACCCTTGGGCCGCCAGGATCTCCTCCTGGCAGGGGGCCGCATCGCCGGCATCGGCAGTGACCTTCGCCTTCCCGAGGGCTGGTGCCGGGAAATGGATGGCCGCGACCTCCTCGCAGTCCCCGGCTTTATCGACGGCCATGTGCACCTGCAGGGTGCGGGAGGCGAAGGCGGCTTCCAGACCCGCACGCCCGAGGTGATGCTCAGCGATGCGATCCGCGCCGGGGTCACGAGCGTCGTCGGCTGCCTGGGCACGGACCACGTCACCCGCACCCTGCCGGGCCTCCTCGCCAAGGCCCGGGCCCTCGAAGCTGAGGGCATCTCCGCTTGGATCCTCACCGGAGCCTACGCCGTGCCGACTCCCACACTCACCGGCACCGTAGAGCGCGACCTCATCCTCATCGACAAGGTCATCGGGGTGGGGGAAGTCGCCATCAGCGACCACCGTTCCACGCAGCCGACCCTCGAAGAACTGGCCCGCCTCGCGGCGGAGGCCCTCCGTGGCGGCCTGTTGTCGGGCAAGGCGGGGATCCTGAACATTCACCTGGGAGATGGCAAGGCTGGGCTCCAGCCCATCCATCGGTTGCTGGAGGCCATGGACCTGCCCATCCGCACCTTCTGGCCCACCCACATCAACCGCAACCCACGCCTCTTCGAACAGGGCATCGCCTTCGCAAAGCAGGGCGGCGTCGTGGACTTCACCACGAGCACGGTGCCGGCCTTCCTCGCAGGGGGCGAAGTGGCTTGCCCTCAGGGCCTTCGGCACATGCTGGAAGCTGGGGTCTCCCCGGGACACATCACCTTCACCAGTGATGGTCAGGGCAGCCTTCCCGCCTTCGATGCCCAGGGCTGCATCTGTGGACTCGATGTGGGTCGCATGTCCACACTGCACGAGGCCGTGCGGGCATCTGTGCTGCAGGAAGGCATCTCCCTGGAACTGGCCCTGCCGGTGATCACATCCACCCCCGCCGCCATCCTGCAGCTGAGCGGCAAGGGTCGACTGATTCCCGAGGCGGATGCCGACGTGGTGCTGCTCACGAAGGGCAGTCTCGACATCCACACCGTCATCGCCCGCGGACGCATCATGATGGAAGCTGGACAGCTTCTGACGCGAGGTACCTATGAACGCATCTGAACGCCGGGGATTCCGGATGCCGCCCACCTTGGCCCTGGTATTCGGGCTGGTGGCGGTGGCCATGATCCTGGCCTGGATCGTTCCCAGTGGCGCCTTTGACCGGGTGCTCCAGAACGGTCGCAGCATCGCGGTGGCCGGCACCTACCATGCGGTCCCGAAGCACGCGCCGGGCCCGCAGATGCTGCTCATCGCTCCCTTGAAGGGCTTCCAAGAGGGCGCGGAGCTGATCGCCTTCCTGCTGGTCATCGGTGGCGCCTTCCAGATACTGGCGGAGACCGGCGCCGTGGAGACCGGCATCCGCAAGCTCGCGGCCTACCTCGCCGAACGCCCGCACCTGGAAGGCCTTTTCATCCCCGTGATGATGGCGGTCTTCAGTCTCGCGGGAGCCATCTTCGGCATGTCGGAAGAAGTCATTCCCTTCATCCTGCTCTTCGTGCCCCTCTCTCGACGACTGGGCTACGACGCTATCGTGGGGGTCTCCATCCCCTTCCTGGGAGCAGCCGCGGGCTTCGCGGCGGCCTTCTTCAACCCCTTCACCGTCGGCATCGCCCAGCAACTGTCGGGTCTTCCGGCGTTCTCCGGCATCGGCTACCGGCTCTTCACCTGGGTGGTCGGCACCTCCGTCGTCATTGCCTTCGTCATGCGCTATGCGAAGCGGATCAAACGGGATCCGTCCCTCAGCCCCATTCGGGATCTCGAAGCGGCGGCGGAGGCCGCAGCGGATCACGGAGATGCCGACCCCACGCCCCGCCAGAAGGTCGTGCTAGCGCTCTTCGGGCTGACCATGGTGGTGTTGGTGTGGGGCATCCTGAAGCACCAGTGGTTCTTCACGGAGATCGCCGCCCTCTTCCTGGCCATGGGGCTCGTGCTCGGGATCGTCGGCGGGCTTGGGGCCGAGCGCATCAGCAAGGCCGTCGTCGCGGGCGCCAAGGACATGGTGAGCGTGGCGCTCGTGGTGGCCTGTGCCAAGGCGCTGCTGATCATCGCCAAGGACGCCCACATCCTGGACACCATGCTCCAGGCTGCGGCCACCGGCGTCTCCCACCTGCCCCGGGCCGTCACCGCGCAGATGATGTTCCTCACCCAGGCGACCCTGAACTTCTTCATCCACTCCGGCACCAGTCAGGCCGCGCTCACCATGCCCGTGATGGCGCCCCTCGCAGACCTCACCGGCATCACGCGCCAGACCGCGGTCTACGCCTTCCAGCTCTGCGAATTCGTGAACCCCATCCTGCCCACCAGCGCCGTCACCATGGCCGTACTCGGCGCCGCCAAGCTGCCCTGGGAACGCTGGGCCAAGTGGTTCGCCCCGCTCATGGGCATCCTGCTGGTGCTCTGTCTGCTGCTGCTGCTTCCGCCTGTGCTGTTCTTCAGATACGGCCCCGCATAGGCAGCGCCGATCAACGAAATGCGGCGCCCAGGGGCGCCGCATTCCGTTGATGCAGAACCGCTATACGTTATCCGCGTCCAGCTGACTCATCATCGCCTCGCTCGCGGCGAGGACGGCGTTGGTGAGCTGTTTCTGAGCATCGAGCAGCTGCCCTTCCAGGCCGCGGAGGGCTTCGGCATCCTTGCCCACCACCGCCTGCCGCGCGGCGTTAAGGGTCTCGCGCACGGAAAGCTGCTGTTCCGGAGGCAGGTATTTGCCACATTCGGTGAAGCTCTTGTCGCAGCTAAAGACAAGCCCCTCGGCGCTGGCGATGTACTTCAGCTCGTCTCGGCGCTTGAGATCCTGCTCGGCGTTGGTGCTGGCCTCGCGAATCATGCCCTGGATTTCCAGTTCGGACAGGCCCGAACTCGGACGGATGTTCATGCCCTGCTCAAGACCGGTCATGAGGTCCTTGGCGGCCACCTTGACAATGCCGTTGGAGTCGATGTCGAAGGTGACCTCGATCTGGGGCACGCCCTTGGGCAGCGGCGGCAGGTTGACGAGGTCGAAGCGGCCCAGGCTGCGGTTGTGTTCCGCCAGTTCGCGCTCGCCCTGGCGCACATGGATCTCCACCCGCGCCTGGTTGTCCGCCACGGTGGTGAAGATGCGGCTGTCGCGGCAGGGAATCGTCGTGTTGCGCGGGATGATGCGCACGAAGCCGCCGCCCTGAGTCTCGATGCCCAGCGAGAGCGGCGTGACGTCCAGCAGCACGAGATCTTTCACCTCGCCGGTGAGCACCGCGCCCTGGATGCTCGCGCCCTGCGCCACGACCTCGTCCGGGTTGATGCTGCGATTGGGTTCGCGCTTGAAGATGTCGCGCACGAAGCGCTGCACCAGCGGCATGCGCGTCT
>CAYQAS010000127.1:0-12091 GCA_964415525.1 uncultured Solibacteraceae bacterium | reverse complement strand
GAGCTCGCCACTTCTTAGCAACGCGACCACACCCTCCAGCGGCGTACCTTCCGGGGGAATCGCCGCCTCGATCTTGGCCATCGTCGTGGGCCCGACCCCGCGCGTGGGGCTCGACACCGAGCGCCGGAAACTCACCAGATCGAAGGGATTGGAGGCCAATCGCAGGTAGGCCAGCAGGTCCTTGACCTCCTGGCGTTCATAGAACTTGGTGCCTCCCACGAGCTTGTAGGGCATGTTCACGGCCCGCAGGGCCTCTTCCAGGGGGCGACTCTGCCAGTTGGCGCGGTAGAGCACGGCGATGCGCTGCTTCGGATCCTGGGCACGGAACTCGCGGATGCGCGACACCACCCACTCGGCCTCAACGCGTCCCTCGTCGACCAGCTTGAAGGTGAGCTTTTCGCCCTCCCCCAGATCCGTCCAGAGGGTCTTCCCCAATCGCTGACTGTTGTTCTCGATGACCTTGGAGGCGGCGTCCAAAATCTGCTGGGTGCTTCGGTAGTTCTGCTCCAGCTTGATCTGGATGGCCTCGGGGAAATCCCGCTGGAAGTCGAGGATGTTGCGGATGTCCGCGCCGCGCCAGCCATAGATGGACTGGTCTTCGTCGCCCACCACGCAGAGGTTGTGGTGCTGCTGGGCGAGGTGCAGGACCAGCAGATACTGGGCCCGGTTCGTGTCCTGGTATTCGTCCACCAGCAGGTAGCGGAAGCGGTTCCCGTACACCTCCCGCATCACCGAATCGCGGAAGAGCCGCTCGGTATAAAGCAGCAGGTCGTCGAAATCGCAGGCGCGGTGGTTGCGCAGGCCCTGCTGATAGAGCGCGTAGGCCTCCACCAGCTTGCGGGTCCACGGATCCAGGGCCTCTTCCCTGGCCTCTTCAGGCAGGAGGCAGCGGTTCTTGAAATCGCTGATGGACTCCAATACACGATTCGGATGGAACTGCTTCTCCGGCAGCTTCAGCTCGGTGATGACCTGTTTGACCAGGGCCCGCTGATCCGAGGGATCGAAGATGACGAAGTCCCGGCCCACGGGGGTGCGATCGCCCTCCCGACGCAGGATACGGGTGCAGAAGCTGTGGAAGGTGCTCACCCAGAGCTGCTCCGTGGGCACGCTCACCAGCTTCTGGACACGCTCGCGCATCTCCTCAGAAGCCTTGTTGGTGAAGGTCACCGCCAGGATGGAAGACGGGTGGATGCCCTCCTCCTCCACAAGCCACGCGATCCTCCGGGTGATCACCGTGGTCTTTCCCGAACCGGCACCCGCAAGGATCAGGAGAGGCCCATCCCGGTGCATCACGGCCTCCCGCTGAGGAGGGTTCAGGTTGCGGAGCAGGGGGTGGTTCGGGTCGCGGGTGACATCCATCCCTCCAGTGTAGGGCAGCGCTGCCCTCGGGATGGGCTCAGACCCGAGCAGGCCGGAACTCGAAATCCAAGCGGATCCGGGCCTCGATGCCAGGGCACCACCCGTCCCAGGGGGTTGCCAGATGCAGCTCTGGCAGGGCAGTCCCCGACAGTCGATGGGCCATGTTTGCCACCTGCCCATAGAGTGCCCTGCGTTCAACCAACGAAAGCTCTCGTCGGAGCGCGCCCATGGAAGCCTGCTTGGCATCAATGTAGAGCTGGTTGATCAAGAGCCCCCTGCCCTTCAAGGTGTGCACGATGGATCTTCGGTCATCCCCATGGGGGATGAAGTCAAAGCAAGCCCGTGGCAGATGCGCTGCACGGAGTCCGCGCCCTTCCAACCGACGCCGCATGTCCATGTCTTCGCACCCCCATCCGAGGATGGCCTCATCGAAACCGCCAAGTCCCCGCACCACATCGAGGGGCGCGACCATGGTCCCGTAAAGATCCCCTTCCGCTTGATCCACGAGGTAGAAATGGGAGTCGCGGTCCAGCGTAGAAGCCGCAGCAGCGAAACAGGGGGTCAGCAGCACATCGGCATCAATGAAGCACACCCACTGCGACTCAGCCACACGGAGGCCAGCATTTCGGGCCTCACTGGCGTTAAAGACCGGCCGGTCAGGCACACGCACCACATGAACCCGAGGCGAGAGGGCCTCTGCCCAGTCAGCACAGCGATCAGGGCAGTCGAAGTCCACGACAATCACATCAAAGGGCGTGTGTGCCAGCCAAGTCGGCAGGGTCCGTTCAAGGTGATCGAGTCGACCTTTGCAAGTGGTGATGATCTGGAGTGAAGTTTTCATCGTTCCTGTTACCTCACACTTAAAATGCAAACCTTGTCAGCCTTCCAGGCTCACCCATCCCGCACGGCCAGGAATTTCCTTCCGTTCGATCACCTTGGCCGGTGGGTTTGCCGCCTTCAATTCCGGCACCCAGCCCGCATGGGTGCGAGCCCGCACGCCTCGCTCCGTCAGCCCCGAGAGAAAGGCCTCAAAGGTGTCTGCCAGGGCCCCCCCCTCGACCTCTGTGTGAAGGGCATAGACGTTCAGCGATTCGGGCCGCAGCAGATCCAGCACTTCCCGAACGACGTCGTCCGGTGTGCGCCCGTCCAGCCCCACCAGCTCATCAAGGGTCGGAAGCGTCGTGGGCACCTGCAGCGTTTGCAGAGTCCTGCCCTTCACGATGGGATAGAACGGCGCATGACCACGGCAGTCACCGGCATAGTCGAGACCATAGGCCTCCTGCAGCTCCAGGGTCGTGTCGTTGCACCGCCAAGCAGGGCTGACCGCGCCCCTGGCCTTCTCTCCAAAGACGCCTTCGAAGGCCTCATGAGCACGGGCGTACCAGTCCGACAGCCACTGTCGACTCTTGCGGTCCAACAGATCGTGGTACTGAACATGATCCCAACCATGGATCGCCACCTCGTGCCCGGCCTCCCGAGCAGCTCGCATCTCCGCCGCCGCCCGCTTGTGGATGATGGGGGCCGGAAGCAGGACGCCGTACATCATGGTCTTGAAGCCGTACAGCTTGGCCCCGTTGGTGCGGCGCATCTTGTCCAGGAATCCCTTGCGGAAGATTCGGCGGATGGCCTTGCCGGAATTGTCGGGGCCGAACGAGAAATAGAAACTGGCCTGCATCTGGTGACGATCCAGGGCCCTGAGCAGCGAAGGGATGCCTTTCAGACTCCCCTCCAGGGTGTCCACGTCGACGCGAAGGCTGATGTCGGTGCTCATTCCCCCAGTCTATCGGACCGCACACCGTGCGGTCCTCCCGCTCGCCTGCGGCTTGCGGAGCTGGGCACGTTTGGTTGGCGCGTTAGCCGACCTGTGGCCCCTCCGATCGCAGCATCTCGGAGCGGTCGGTCCGGCGAGCCTGGATGAAGCGCTGGAGGGTTTCCCGGGCCTCCGGCAACAGCCTGTGAAAGCTCAGTTCCACCTGATAGCGCTTAGATGAAGACGTGGGTAATGTCACCTGCATCACCCGACAGGCGACTTCGAGGAGGCGCCCCCCGGGGAGTTCCGTTTCCACCAGGAGTTCGTCTCCGACTTCGGTCACGAAGGGCGCATCCACCGCCAGCGCCATGCCCGATTCGGTGAGATGCAGCAATTCGGCTTCTCGGCAGGCTCCCTCCTGGCACAGCCGAGCCTCCAGGGGCGTCTGGTCCGGAGCCGCCACCCGCAGGCGCGTGCGCGCGCCGGTCTCCAGCAACTCGGAGGGCCAGGTCACGCGAAGGTGAGGCTGGATGGCCTCCACCAAGACGGCTCGCAGCGTGTGGACCTCATCGCCCACCACCAGGGTGAGAATGACCTCGGATCCCGGGGCCGGTGCCTGCTCGCGGCCGTTATCCCAGGTGAGCACCACGGCCGTCGGTATTTCCAGGGTCGCCACTTGCAGATCCCCCAGAATCCTGCGGGAGCCCACCTGACGGAGGGTCGCACTGGATTGAAGCCGCTCGGCCTGCCGGAGCAGCGCTTCCAGAAAGGAGGGGTCGATGGAGGAGGCAGCGGTCATGGAGAGGTCCCGAATGAAGCGTCAGATGCCGTGACGAAGGCGTTCGGCAAGATTGGGATGCAGGTGAGCCTCAAGAATGCCCCTGGCGGCGGCGCCGATGTCGTATTCAAGCCGATGCAACCGGAGTCGCCGCCGATCCGGATCGTAGGTCATGAAGCTGAGTCGCGGATCGCGGTCCCGTGGTTGCCCCACGCTTCCCGGATTGATGAGATAGCGGCAGCCCTCCTTCAAGTTGACCCAGGAGCCCGCCTCCGGAACCCGCGAGGTGAGGGTACCTGCAACCTCATCCAGTTCGTAGATCCCCGGCAGATGCGTGTGCCCATAGAAGCAGAGATGCCCCTCGAAACCATGGAAGGCCGCAAGGGCCTCCCGGGGATGCAGCAGGTAGGTGTCCTCGTCCCGGGGCGCCCCGTGGGCGATGGCGTACTGACCTTCCACATCCTGCATGCCCTGCGGCAGTTCCTGCAAGAAGCGCAGGTGCTCCCGAGTCAGGTGTTCCCGAGTCCAGAAGGCCGCCATGCGTGCCGGCATGCTGAAGAACTGGTCGGTCCCCGGAAAGGCGCAGGCCCGATCATGGTTTCCACGAACCACGAAGCGGGGCCGCAGGTGCATGATCAGGTCCAACACCTGATTGGGTTGACCCCCGTAGCCCACCAGATCTCCCAGAAATACGAAACGCTGGATGGCTCGGCGCTTGGCATACCTGAGGACGACCTTGAGGGCCGGCAGGTTGGCGTGAATGTCGGAGAGGATGAGATCCATGGGGAGCAGGCTCCAGTGTGGCACAGGTCCAAGGGCACCATGGGCCCATCGGCAGGACCCTCAGGACCCTTGGGAACCCGTATCGAGTCCCTCTGGAAAAAGCAGTGCGCTCGCCAGCTGCTCGAGGTTCCGCCCCAGGGGAAGCACCATCGGAAGAGTGCTCCAGCGGGCCATCCGAGCCCGGTACCGCGACAGGAAGGTGGCACGCTCCTGAGCCAAGGGTCGTGCAGGGTCACCCCCCACCCGCGCCCACGCCTTTTCCGGAACCTCCGCAAGCCATAGGGCGGAAAAGCCGGATTCAAACACCGCATCGCGGAGTTCCTCCCGCTCCCAGGCGCCTCCGCCGAGGGCCAGGACGCACGGCGCGCCCAAGGCCTCGCGAGCGTGGCGGGCCTCCAGCTCCCGGAAGGTGGATTCTCCATCCGAGGCGAAGATCTCCGGGATCAATCGCCCCTCCGCCGCCTCGATCGCCGCATCCAGATCCACCAGCGGCAGACCGGATTTGACTGACAAGACCGCACCCAGGCTGCTCTTGCCAGAACCGCTCCCCCCGGCCAGGACGATGCCCTGGCCCGATCGCACCAACGGGCGCACCCGCCAGCGCGCCACCTGGGCCTGCCAGAGCAGCTCGGATGGGTTCTCCGCCCGAGCCACTTCGCCGATCATCGCCGCGGATTCCGCACCTGCGGCATAGATGTCCGGCAGGTCCGCCAGGGTCAGACCGCCGATGGCCACCGGTGCGAGATCCCGCTCACGAAGGCGGCGACAGCCCTCCCGCAGTCCCTCCAAACCAATCGGTTCCGCATGGTCCCCCTTGGAGGCCGTGCCGCGGAAAGGGCCCACGCCTGCGTGATCGCAGGCGGGATCGATTTCCACCCATTCCCCCAGGGCGTGGGTGCTCGTACCGATATGAACCGCCCCCAGCCCCGGCAGACGCCGGGCCTCGGAAGGCGGCAGGTCGTCCTGTCCCAGGTGCAGCCCCCAGGGCGCCAGGCCCTCTTGGGCCGCCAGAATCGCCAGATCCGCCCGGTCGTTCACCACGATGTTCGGCCAGCCACCCGCAGCGGCAGATGCCGCCAGGGCCTCCCGCAGTTCCTTCCACTGGGCCTTTGCGTCCAGTGGCTTGCCTCGGAATTGCACCAGGGGAAAGCCCGCCGCGCCCAGACGCCGGATCTGCTCGGACAAGGACAGATCCAATCGGGGGTCAGTGATGGGATAGAGCGGCGGCAGCGAGAGCATATGCCAGGGTAGCAAGGGCAGCAGACCCGCCACCCGAATCCCCTGGCCACGGCCCGAGCCGCTGCCCCATCATCTTTCCTGGAGGGAAGTGGATCTTGCACATCAGTGACGGCGTGGTAACGGAGTCCCAGAGCGGCCGGATCCTTTTGGCCGTCACCAGCTTGCTGGCCTTGGCGGGCACCACCCGTGGCCTCCGGCGGCTCCACCCCGACCAGATCCCGCGGGTCGCCGTCGTCGCCTGCGTCTTCTTCGTGGCCTCCCTCGTCCCCCTCAAGCTCGGCCCCACCAGCGCCCACTTCGGCCTCATGGGACTGGCGGGACTCCTACTAGGCTGGTCCGCCTATCCCGCCATCCTGGTGGGCATCACACTCCAGGCGGTCTTCTTCGGACACGGCGGCCTCACCACCATTGGGATCAACACCTTCAACATCGCCCTGGGAGCCATGCTCGGCGGCGCCCTGCTCCAGGGGCCGCTGCGTCGCGCGGAAGGTCGACGCGCCCATCTGTTGGCCTTCCTGGCGGGGGCCCTGCCGGTGTTCTTCATCTCCGGCCTCGTCGCCCTGGAACTGCGCCTCACTGATCCGAACTTTGCTGTCTTCGCCGGAGTGGTCGTGCTGAGCCATCTGCCCATCGCCCTGGCGGAGGGATTGATCACTGCGGCGGCGGTCTCCTTCCTGCGGCAGGTTCGGCCCGAAACCCTCCAATCTGAACCCTGTCCCGAAAGGCCATGATGACCCGCACCCGACGCTTCTGCTGGCTCTGTCTCCTGTGGATCATCGCCGGACTGCCGCTCCTCGCCCACGGCATGAAGATCACCCTGCGGGTGGACGCCCAGGGCGCTGTCGTCGGCAGTGCCAGTTATGGCGCCCATCCCGTCGTGAACGCCCAGGTCCGGTTCCTGGCGCCGGATGGGGTTGCCCTCGGCGAGGTCACCTCAGATGCCCAGGGCGCCTTCACGTTTCCTGTAAAGGAGCGCTGCACCCTGCGTGTGGTCATCACGGAGGGCTCTCATCGCGGCGAGAAGGTTCTGCCGGAGAGCACCTTCCCCTCCAGCCTGCCGCTTCGGGGCGGAGGTGGTGCCTCGGCGCCCGCCCGAACCGTCGATACTTCGGCCTTGTCCTCGGTGGTGGAGGCCGCCGTAGCGCGGCGCCTGGAGTCCGTTGAAGTGCTGCTCCAGAAGCAGGCGGACGCGAATCGCCTGCGAGACGTCCTCGGCGGCATCGGCTACATCCTGGGTCTCGCAGGCGTCGGCTTCTACGTCGCGGGCCGCGCAAAGGCGGGGCGGTAGCTCGGCATGTCGCGCCCGGACTGGACAAGTGGCGAGGCTTGGCCCCGACGGCTGGATCCGCGAATCCGTCTGGCGGTGGCCCTTGCCTTCGCAGGAGTGCTGGTGCCCTGCACCCGCCCCACGGCCCTTCTCGCGGGTCTTGGCCTCGCCTTGGCGGCGGCCATCTACGCCCGCCTGCCCCATCGCCCCCTGACCCATCGCCTACTTTCCCTCAATGCCGTCCTGCTCTCGCTAGTGCTGCTCCTGCCGCTCTCCCTGGAAGGTGGAACCTGGTCTCCGGGCTGGTCCCAGGCGGGATTCGGCCAGGCCCTGCGCATCGCCCTGCGAGCCAACGCCATCTTCCTCATGATGAGCACCCTCCTGAGCACCCTCGAACCGGTACGGCTCGGCCATGCCCTCCACCTCCTGGGGGTCTCCGACAAGCTCGTGCAGTTGCTGGTCTTCACCCTGCGCTACATGGATCTGCTGGATGAGGAGCGCCAGCGGCTGCTGTCGGCCTTGCGGGTGCGTGGCTTCCGCCCGCGGCTGGACCGGCGCACCCTGCGCACCTACGGCCACGCCCTGGGCATGCTGCTGGTGCGCGCCTTCGATCGCTCCGAGCGCATCCTGGGCGCCATGCACTGCCGTGGCTTCGAGGGGCGCTTCCACCTCCTCCACGACCTCCGCATGGGCGCCGCCGATGTGCGCTTCGCCCTCGCCAGCGGCACGGCGCTCATGGGACTGGGATGGCTCGCATGGCACTGAAGGACACGCTCTTTCACCTCGAAGGCTGCGGCTTTTCCTACGACGGAAACCGCGTCGTCCTGCGGGATCTGGATCTCAGCATCGCTGCGGGCGACCGGCTTGCCCTCCATGGCACCAACGGCAGCGTCAAGACCACCCTGCTCCACCTGTTGGTGGGCCTCCTGCGGCCCAGTGGCGGCAAGCTCTCCTACCGCGGTCAGCCCCTCGGAGAAGAGGCCAGCTTCCGCCTCGTGCGCCAGGAAGTGGGCCTGCTATTCCAGGATGCGGAGGACCAGCTGTTCTGCCCCACGGTGCTGGAGGATGTGGCCTTCGGCTCCCTCAACCTGGGCCTTGCTCCCGTGGAAGCGGTACGCCGTTCAGAAGAGGTGCTGGAGGAACTCGGCCTTGCAGGCTTTGGCCCCCGCATCACCCACCGCCTCTCGGGGGGCGAGAAGCGGCTCGTGAGCCTCGCCACGATCCTGGCCATGCGCCCCCAGGTGTTGCTGCTGGACGAGCCCACCGCGGGCTTGGACGAGGCCGCATCGGAACGGGTACTCGCACTGCTGGAACGGCTCGAGGCCTCCCTCATCGTCGTCTCTCACGAACCCCACGTGCTGCGGCGGCTCTGCCAGCGCCACCTCCACCTGCAGGACGGACAGCCCGTCTGGTCCCTGCCGGAAGACTCCCTGAATTGATTCCCGAACGAGGTTTCATGCATCTCCAGCCTTCACTCATTTCGAATAACCACGGCTCCGGGAGCCAATCATGAGCCGCGCCCTCTCCGTCCTCGGAACGGCGTCAGATGTGGGCAAGAGCCTTGTGACCGCAGGACTCTGCCGCCTGATCTCGGACGCGGGCTTCGACGTGGCCCCCTACAAGGCCCAGAACATGGCGAATCAGGCGGGCGTGACCCCTGATGGCCTGGAGATGCCCCGCGCGCAGATCCTCCAGGCGGCGGCGGCCCGCAAGGCGCCCCACGTGGACATGGGACCAGTGCTCCTCAAGCCCCTGACCCATACGGGTGCCCAGGTCGTCATCCTCGGCAAGGCGCTGGGGATCCAGGAGGCCAAGGATTACTTCACGGGCAAGAACCCCTATCGCGCCCTGGCCCTGGAGGCGCTGGACCGCCTCTCCGCGAAGCACGAGGTCATCGTGATGGAGGGTGCCGGAAGCCCCGTGGAACTCAACCTCATGACCCGGGACTTCGTGAACCTCGCCCCGGTACGCCACGCGAATGCGGGCATCGTGCTGGTGGGGGACATCGACCGCGGCGGCATCTTCGCCCAGCTCCTGGGCACCTTAGACCTCCTGCCGCCGGAGGATCGCGCCCGGGTCGTGGGCCTCGTCGTGAACCGATTCCGAGGCGACGCGAGCCTCTTCGACGACGGCATCCAGATGCTCGAGGAGCGCTCGGGGTTGCCGGTGCTGGCGTTGGTACCCTACCTGGAGCATGGCCTGGACGAGGAGGACCGCCCCTTCCGCATTCCTGTGGACCAGCGGGGTCCCGAGGGCAAGCTCAAGGTCGGTGCCGTGCTGTACCCGCGGGTCAGCAACACCGAGGACCTCGCGCCGCTGCTCGCGGAGCCGGATCTGCACCTCACCTGGGTCACGGATCCGAACCTCGCACGTGAGATGGACCTCCTGGTGCTGCCCGGCTCCAAGGCCACCGTGGGCGACCTCGTCCAGCTCACCGCCAGTGGCATGGCCCAGGCCATCCGCGACGCCCATGCCCGTGGCGCATGGTGCCTTGGCATTTGTGGCGGCTACCAGATGCTCGGACAGTCGCTGTCCGATCCCGAGGGGAGCGAAGGCGGGCCATCCACCTTCCCCGGCCTCGGTTTCCTACCCACCGCCACGACCTTTGTCGCCGAAAAGATCACTCGGGAGACAGAGGCGCAGACCCTCTGGCCCGAATCCGGGCACCGGCTCTCGGGCTACGAGATCCATCACGGCCGCACAGCCCTGGCGGTGGACTCGGGCGAGGCCTTGGCAGAAGGTGGCGCAGAAGTCGGTTGGGTGCAGAACCGCGCCGCGGGCGCCTACCTCCACGGCCTGCTTGCCTGCGATCCTTGGCGCGCGGCCTTCCTCAACCGAGTGCGGGTTGATCGCGGCTTCGCACCCGAGCCCATGCGCATCGCGGATCCTCTGGAACTGCGCATCCAGCGCTGGGCGGAGCACTTAAAGCGGAACCTGCGCCCCGGCGCCTGGGAGCGCATCCTGGCGGCCGTGCAGGGATGATAGGTTGGTCGCGGTAGAAATCCCGTGATTTTTGAGCCTGTGTCCCGTCAAGTGGTGTTGGAAGTACGGTGTGGCCAGATCCGTAAGGCTGTCAAAGCACTGCTGCTGATTGTGAGGCTGTGGGCGGTCTGGAAAGGCCGTAGGGCTTTCCAAGGGGCTGTGGTCAACCGCAGGTTGTCCATGGTCCCTGCGCCGTCCATGGCCGGGGTTTAGGGCGGACGCTCGAACCCGCTTTCCCTCATGCATCCATCTGGACGTAGTCGGCCCTGCAAAACCCATCCGCAAGTTCAGACTGCTCGTGGAGTCGTTAGCTAAAGGCTGATTTGGTATTGAATCGATTAGCAACTCGAATGAGAGCCCGTTCTCGTCATTGGTTCGAAAGGATAGAGTTTGCATATGCGTTAAGGCCTAACGACCAACATAACCGGCCGAACCGCGCAGCGGTTGGGTCCGAGCCCAGCGAAGCTGGGCGGTGTTGATGGATAGGTTAGGCGGCATATGTAGGCACTTAATTCATCAGTTGGGAGGAGTCCTGGGCTGCTAATTTCCGAAAAAGAACCTGAATGCCTACAGATGGATTTATGCTGGATGACTCTATCCTGAGCGAATGCCGCTCGCCTAGTTTATTGATTGAATCAATTGTGAAGAAGTTAACATGCTCACGCATCGGAGCGAAGCCAAATGGTGGGAGCACATTGAACTTAACGCGGAAAAACGTGCTATATAGATCCATAACCTTGTGTAGCAATCTATTTTTTACCGCGGCTTTAACCAGAGCATCGCGCATCTTGCCTCTACCCGCAAAGCTTGTCCACGGCTGATTTGGCAACTCTATATATATCAATCCACCCTGTTTTGCTATATCAATCATACTCTCTATCGCGACTTCCGGATGTGAAATGTGTTCCAGTGTTTGGGTTGACACAACCAGATCCCAGCAACTGCGCGGGACATCATCAATATTTGAATACTTAGTCACCCCAGAGAGTGCTCGACCTTCCGATAGATCATATACCGCCAACCGAATGCATTTTAAATCGAAAATAAATCTACCGCTATCGCCTCCGTAGTCCAATATGCTAAATTGACTGATGTCATCCCCTGTTTTGCGCAAGAGCGCAAGCATTTCCTTTTGACGATGGGGCGACGCCATCCACTGTTCATCTTGATCATATCTTGCTTGGCTGTAAAATAATTCGTCCCGACTTCGTTCTGCAACATAGCTATTACCCCTGTAGCTTGAATAATATCGCTTTGATTCAGACTCCGACAACTTTCTTTCGTAAGTTCTAAATCCACAACTTTTGCAATATATCAATTGTGTTTGCTCGGGCGACCCTCCCCACGCGCCCCTGGAGAGGAAAAGCGATGTTGGTGTATTTTCGAATAATAAATTTTCGCTTAGGCAACAGATACATTTTTTAGGTTCCACGTGTGCTTTAGGATCGCGCACTTTGACCTCTATTGGTGTTGTGATGTTAATGGCGTGCATGACGCCTAACGACTGTGCTTAACCGGACCGACCGCCGCAGGCGGTTGGGTCCGAGCCCGCGAAGCGGGCGGTGTTCAAGCGGCGGTTAGGTCTGCCGAAGGCAGATGATGGCGAGACCAACCATTTCAAAAGAACGCGTAGAACCGAAACCAGGTTGTCGAACTTGACGATGAACGGCTTTACCTGATCTTGCCACAACTCAACAGTGCATTGCGCAACCACTGTTTGCGATTCAGACCTGCCAACGCGGGGAATCGGACCGAAGGCAATTCCACGGATGAAGACAAAGATCAAAGACGCGAAGAGCTTGATTGGTGCAGCGAGGCGAGCAGGTTTAGAGCTTCAAGACTGTCAACCCGACCGATCTTTTGCTGACGTGAAATCACACCTAACGACTGAATTAACCGGACCCGCAGCCGCAGGCTGTGGGGTCCGAGCCAG
>CAYQAS010000126.1:0-12118 GCA_964415525.1 uncultured Solibacteraceae bacterium | reverse complement strand
GTGGATGGCACCACCAGCCTGAACGCCGCAGCCGACAAGGCCGCTGCGGAGGGCAAGCGGCTCTTCGGGCTCTTTGGAGGAAAGGGGGGCAACTTCGAGCCTCCCATTCCCGATCAGAACGTTGCCAACCCCTCTTGCACCCCCGCCACCCCTGAGAATCCCCTCCTGAAGGACGCCACGTTGGCGGCCCTCAAGGTGCTCAAGAAGAACGGCAATGGCTTCTTCCTCATGGTGGAGCAGGGGGATATCGACTGGGCCAATCACGCCAACGACTACCAGTGGATGATCGGCGCGATGTGGGATCTCAACGAGGCGATCAAGGCCACCCTGGCCTATCTTGATCAGCCCGGGGATGACCTGACTCGGGAGAACACGCTGATCCTGGTGACCTCCGATCACGGCAACAGCTACATGCAGTTGAACCAGGCCAAGAAGCTCGGCAAGGGCCAGCTGCCTGAACAGAAACCCACGGCACCGGGGATCCGTCGCGAGGCTCTGGTGTGGCGGGACGAGACAGAGACCATCGCCTTCGTGCACCACGGACGCGAGCGGGCCATGGGCACGAACGAAATGGGTTATGTGAGCCCTTGGACCTACGCCGGAGGTGAAGTGACCTACGGCAGCCCGAACCACACCAACGAACTGGTGACCCTCGCCGCGACGGGTCCGAACCTCTGCCTGGATCTGATCAAGGGGTGCGAGGCCAGCTGGTACACCTTCGGGGGCAAGAACACCATCGACAACACCCATCTTTTCCACGTCATGCACAGGGCCTGGGGCGCTCCCAGCCCGGCCCTGCTGAAGCCCGCCGGGAAATAGACCCCATTCCTGTTCCGTCCCCTGTCGCCTGAGGCGCGGGGGACGCGTGCTGTCGAGGGATGGGCGCAGAGAAGTTGAAGCCCTGTACCCACGCGTTCGATGAACCGTCACATCCGAATCACCAGAGGTAGTGAACCCACTCTGGAGATCCCGATGCCACGTGTCACCCTCGTCGCGGCCCTGACCGCCTCCGTCCTGCTTGGTCTCGTCGGCTGTTCGAGCAGCAAGGACTACCCGAGCCAGCCCATGCCCAAGACCTTGCAGTTCGCGGGGGTGAAGGCCCCGGAGACGGACGCGGAGAAGATGTCCATCCTGGCCTCCCCCAAGGCCACGGTGGACGGCAAGGAGGTCGCCATTGGCTTCCACACCATCCTGCGTAGCGGGGAGGTGGTGGGTGGCCAGGCCTTCGGCCAGATCTACGACACGCACGGGAAGGCCCTGGTGGGGGCCGATGGCGCCCCCTGGATCTCCAACGACAACGACTTCAGCTCCCTCCTGATCGGGAAGACCGACGGGAAGGTCTACATGGTCAGCCACTTCGAGTGCAGCCCCGGCGCCATGTACGTCACCGAGCTGAACCAGGACAAGGCCAACGGCAAGCTGAGCCCCGTGCGCACGCGGCCCATCGACCACAGCGCCTTCGGCGGCGGCTGGATCCACTGCGCCGGCAGCGTGACCCCCTGGGGTTCCCACCTGGGCTCCGAGGAATACGAGCCCGATGCCCGCCAGGTGAAAGCCTCTGGCTACCTGGAGAAGGACGGCTACGGCAACAGCCAGGCCCTCTATTTCGGGCTGGATCCCGCCGGGACCGCCCCGGGTTACTTCGCCGCGGGCGGCCTCTATGCCTACAACTACGGCTGGCAGATCGAGGTGAAGGTGAACACCTTCAGCGACGTGGCGGCCGCCAAGCACTACGCCATGGGGCGCCTGGCCCATGAGCTCGGCTACGTCATGCCCAACCGCAAGACCGTCTACATCTCGGACGACGGCGCCAACGTGGCCCTCTTCCGCTTCGAGGCGGACAAGGCGGAGGACCTCAGCAGCGGCGAGCTCTTCATCGCCAAGTGGGAGCAGACCGGCACCACCAGCGGCGGCACCGCCAACCTCACCTGGATCAGCCTGGGCAAGGCCACGGACGCCCAAGTGAAGACGCTGATGGACCGGAAGATCCAGTTCTCGGACATCTTCGAGACCGCTACCCTCAACGCCGATGGCAGCGTCCCCACCGGCTTCATGTCCATCAACACCACCGTCGGCCGGGAGCTGCTCAAGGTGAAGCCCGGCATGGAGCTCGCCGCGAGCCGCCTGGAGAGCCGCCGCTACGGGGCCCTGAAGGGCGGCACCACCGAGTTCAACAAGATGGAGGGCATCACCTTCGATCCCGACGGCAAGGTGCTCTACCTTGCCATGTCCGTGGTGAGTCGCGGCATGAAGGACGCCGATGCGAAGTACGACGTGGGCGGCCCGAACCACATCCGCCTGCCGGAGAACATCGGGGGCACGGTCTATGGCCTGGAGGTGGACGCGAACTTCGTCGCCACCAAGATGTACGGCGTGGTGAGCGCCACGCCCAAGACCTACCCGGCGGACAGCCCCTTTGCCGCCAACAAGTGCGACGTGGAGGGCATCGCCGAGCCCGATAACCTCACCTTCATCCCTGGCCGCGGCGTGCTGATCATCGGCGAGGACACGGGCACCCACCAGAACGACATGATCTGGGCCTACGACGTGGTCAAGAAGACCCTCACCCGCATCCAGACCACGCCCTTCGGCTCCGAGACCACCTCGCCCTACTTCTACCCCGACATCAACGGCTGGGCCTACCTGATGAGCGTGATCCAGCACCCCTACGGCGAGTCGGACCAGGGCAAGCTCCCCGCCGCCGAGGCCAAGCGCGCCTACACCGGCTACATCGGCCCCTTCCCGGCCATGAAGTAACGGCCGTTCGCATGGCCATCCCGGGGGACGCAGCGGCCTGCGTCCCCCCTTTTTGCCAGGAGAGGACCTCATGAATCGAAGCCTGCGACAGGGCGGCTGGGTGCTGTCACTCCTGCTTGCCCTCGGGATCGGGTGCCGTCCCCGCCAGGTGGTCCCCGTGGGGACCGCCGATCCGGGGGATGGCGCCGCCCTGGACCTGCGCTCCAAGCGGATGTCCAACGAGGTGGCCTACATTCCGCCCATGTGCTGGACGCAGACCGAAGGGGCAAAGGGCCGCGTGCACAATCCCTGCTACACCTGCCACACCGCCTCCACCGAGCCCAACTACCGCCACGACCCGGACCTGCAGCTGAGCTACGCCTTCCCGGCCCAGGCCCGGACGAACCCGTGGCGCAACCTGTTTGAGTCCCGCGCCGCCCGGGTGGAGGCCATGCCGGATGCGGAGATCCAGGCCTACATCCGCCGGAGCAACTACCTCGCCAGCGACGGGACGAACCTGCTGGCCGCGCGGCTCAAGACCGTGCCCAAGGGCTGGGACTTCGATGGGAATGGGCGCTGGGATGGCTACATCCCGGATGTCCGTTTCGCCTTCGACGACGAGGGCTTTGACCGTACCCCCGAGGGCGGCTTCACCGGCTGGCGGGCCTTCGCCTACGCGCCCTTCCCGGGCACCTTCTGGCCCACCAACGGCTCCACCGGCGATGTGCTGATCCGCATGGCCCCGGCCTTTCAGCAGGCCGCCGAGGGCCACTTCGACCGGGACATCTACCGCGTGAACCTGGCCCTGGTGGAGGCCCTGGTGAAGCGCCGGGATGTGCCTCTGGATCCCGTGGATGAGGTCCGGCTCGGGCTCGACCTCGACAAGGACGGCCGCCTCGGCACCGCGCGGAAGGTCCGCTACGACTGGGATCCCGTGAAGGGGCGCACCATGCTCTACGCGGGCCGGGCCGGGCGCCTGCAGACGGAAGGCAAGGTCCACCTCGCGGCGGGCCTCTTTCCCGAGGGCACGGAATTCCTGCACACCGTGCGCTATCTCGATGTGACCCGCGAAGGCACCGTGGCCATGGCCCCCCGGCTCAAAGAACTGCGGTATGCCCAGAAGCGGTCCTGGCAGACCTACTACGACCTTCGGGCCGCCGCCGGCGCGGAGGTCAAGGAGAAGCGGGACTTCCCGGACCGCTTGCGGACCTTTCTCGGCGATGTGGAGCAGGGCCTCCGTAACGGCCAGGGCTGGGTGTACCAGGCCTTCATCGAGGACCGGAAGGGCGCGTTGCGTCCCCAGACCTATGAGGAGACCGCCTCCTGCATGGGCTGCCACAGCGGCCTGGGCGTCACCACCGACGGGACCTTCGCCTTCGCCCGCAAGCAGGAGGCCGACGGCTTCCGCCGGGGTTGGTACCACTGGACCCAGAAGGGCCTCAAAGGGCAGGCGGAACCCAAGGTGGAGATCGAGGGGGCCGGGGTCGTCCCCGAATACGGCTTCTATCTCCAAACCAATGGTGCCGGGGACGAGCTGCGTGGCAACCGCGAGGTGCTGGCGCGCTTCTTCACCTCTGATGGAAAGACGCGGCCCGAAAAGTTGCGTTGCCTCCAGGACGACATCTCCCTGCTGCTCCTGCCCAGCCCGACCCGGGCTTGGCAGCTGAACAAGGCTTACCGTGTTCTCGTCCAGGAGCAGGGCTTCACCCGCGGTCGGGACGCCACCTCTCAGCCCGCGGAGCACGTCCACCGCAGTCTGAAGCAGGACCAGCCTACGGGTATCCTCCCGGCGCTGAACAGAGCCCGGTGACCGAGCCTGACGGTAGGTGCGGTCCCTTTGCGTGCGCCCTGCCGGACATGCTCACGTTCTCGCCCGATGGCACCAAGCTGCTGGTGGCCAATGAAGGGGAGCCCAACAGCTATGGCCAACCGGATTCCATGGATCCCGAAGGTTCCATCAGCGTCATCACCGTGAACCGGGGCGGGACGCCGACAGTGAGGTACTGACGCGATCCCAGTGTGGGGAGTCTCAAGCGCCGGGAGCTGAGTGGCTCCCGACGCCTTCGCGTCGGAGATCGCATGTGGGTCAATCTCGCGTGCCGCGTCGCTCCACGAACAGGCTGCATCCCGGCATACGCTTCGCCATATGCTTGCACTGAGTGGCGGCGGCGCTCACTTCGTGGTGGCTCTGGAACTGGCCTGGAAGCACCGAGAGCACGCCGATGGAAAGGCCGACCAGGGGGTGGAACACGGTTGCGCCCTGTCGGTCCTCGCTCTTGTAGCCGCCCAGGGCGAGGTGTTCGGGCGAGAAGAAGACCGCCCGCTCCGCGGTAAAGTCCCGCAGGGCCTGCTCCAGGCGTTCTCGCCATCCGGGGCCGCGCAGCACGAGGATGAAATCGTCGCCGCCGACATGACCCAGAAAGTCCCGTGCGGGATCGCACGCGCTCTGGAGGATGCGGGCGGTCCACTGGATCACCTCGTCGCCTCGGCGGTAGCCATAGACGTCATTGAAGGGCTTGAAATGGTCGAGGTCCGCGTAGGCCACGACAAAGGCTTCGCGCTGGGCGATCAGGTCGTCCAGATGCTCATGGATGGGCACGTTGCCAGGTAGCAGGGTGAGGGGGTTGGCATAGCGTGCGCTGCGGATCTGCAGCTCCGTGATCTCCTTCATGAGCGCGGCGCCGCTGCCCATGCCGACGTAGGTGCCGCCACGAGTCACGGCAAAGCCGAAGAGCAGGTGGCGGGGGTCCGATTCCACGAGCCGTTGGCTGAGTTCGTGCAGGGTCGTGTGGTGGTCGACCACCACCGGGTGGCGCTCCATGAAGATCTCGCAGGGGCGCTTACCGTAGAGCTCGCGGCTGAAGGGCCGGGCCATCACGTCCTGAAAGGCATGGCGGTTCAGAAGCCCCACCGGCTGGCCGATTCGGACCACGGGCAGGTTCATCAGCTCCCCGTCGTGGGCAAAGCGCCGCTCCACTTCCAGGATGGAGGTCTCCGGCAGGACGGGAGCCACCGGGCGCATCAGGTGACCCGCGGTGGCACGATTTCCAGAACCCGTCTCCAGGCGGCGGACCGGGCCATGGTCCGGCGCGGCACGGCTGCGGGGGGGCGCCACCGGGGCGCCAGCCGGTCGACCGAAGTGGTAGCCCTGGCCCAGCTCCAGCCCGAGTTCATGGAGGGTCGCGAGGTCGGCGTCCGTCTCGATGCCTTCCGCCACCGTCAGGGCGCCGGTGCGCCGGGCCAGCTCGTGGATGGAGCGGAGGAACTGGAGCTTCACCGGGTCGAAGCTCACGCCTTGGACGAAGTGTTTGTCCACCTTGACGTAATCCGGACGCAGGGCACTCCATAACCGCAGGCTGGAGAAGCCCTCCCCCAGGTCGTCCATGGCGATGGCGAAGCCGGCGGAACGGAAGTGATCCGCCGCATCCAGCAGGGGCTCCCACTCGAAGGTGGGCTCGCTCTCCGTCAGCTCGATCACCACCTGACAGGGGGCGATGCCCAGATCCGAGAGGTCCGAGCGCCGCATCACTGGGACTTCCAGGGCGCGCACCAGGGAACTGGGACTGACGTTGAGAAAGAGCAGGCTGCTCTGGCCGCTCCGGGCGAATGCCTTCAGGAGCGTCCTCAGGCAGGCGGCCTCCAGCTCCGCCTGGAGTCCGACGTGGCGAGCTACCCGGAATAGGGTCATGGGGCTATGCAGGGGGGTGTCGGAGGGGCCGCGGATCAGCCCCTCGAAGCCATGCACCTCCCCGGAGCGGAGGTCCAGGATGGGCTGGAAGTGCGGGGTGAGCAGATCGCTGCGCAGGATGTCTCGCAGCTTCCGCTCCAGGGGCTCGAGGAGGGTGGGCGACGGGGTTTCGAGCATGGCCAGATCCAGGTCATCGAGGGCAGGCAGGGCGCTCATGGCTGGATGAGGACCGGGATCTCTGTCCATTCGCGACAGGTCTGGCCACCCTTGCGGGCTGGAGTGAAGCGCGCCTGGAGCGCCGCGGCATACGCGCGCTGCTCGGCGGCGGCACCCTTGCCGTGGCCTGGGAGCACCATGGCCTGGCGCACCCGGCCCGTCTCGTCCACGAAGACTCGCACCCGCAGCGGCTGGCCGCCGGGAACGCCCGCCATGCCGAGAAGTTTCGGGGGTTCCAGGGCCGGGGCCACGGGGGACGGAGTGGGCGTGGGACTGGGCAGGACTTGGGGCTGGAGTGTGGTGGCGAGCGAGGCCACGGGTACCGTCGGAATCGTGACCCGTACGACAGGCTGAGCCACGGCCTGGGGAACCGGCGCTGCGGGTTGTGCCGTTGTGGGAGCCGTGCGCGTCGCGGTGGTCGTGGCCGCTGCCTTGGACTCGGTTCGGGCGGGTTCAGGGTCGGGAGGCGTTGGCATCGGGTGTTGGATGTCTGCCACTGTCGCCGCCTGGTAGGTGGTGGGAGCTGGGGGCGGAGGGGCCGGTGCCTGGGGGGTGGGCTTTATCGCCAAGAAACCCGCGAGTCCTGCAACGGCGAGTCCACCTGCGACCCAGGGCAGCCGGGACCTTCGCGGCGGGGGCGGCAGGGCCGGGGAGCCCGCCGCCAGGTGCTCCAGGGTGCGGAAGATACCGGAGTCCGCGCGCTCCTCGCGCATGGCGAGGGCCTCCGCCTCCCGCTCCTCCCGGAAGAGCGTGTGCATGGTGAAGGCGAGGCCGAAGGTGGTGGGGTTGTAGTCCCCATCGAACAGGAAACCTTCGACTTCATCCTCCAGGTGTTCCAGGCACTCGAAGCCCGGTTCCAGGCCCATGAGGCGGCGCAGGACAGCGATCATCGGCCCTGGCATGGGGGTTTCGTCCCCATCCATTCCGGGCAGGGTGGCCTCCGCCAGCACCCAGTCCAGATCCTCCCCGAGGGGCAGCGGGTGATGGGTCAACATCTCGAAGAGCAGGGCACCCAGCTGGAAGAGGTCATGGGCGAGGCCTTCCTTTTCCGGCCCCTGGCGGTAGGGCGCCGCAGCCCGTTCGGCCTCGGGGAGGGCGGGCAGGAGGTCCGCCAAGGCGAGCACCGTGGGGGCATCCAGCAGCTGGATGTAGCCGTCGAAGCCCACCCAGACCCGGTGGGGGGTGAGGAAGCCCAGGGGCAGCTCGGCCTTGTGGAGCTGGCTGATGTGGTGGGCGAGCGCCCAGCCCAGGAAGAGGGCCTGATCAGCGCCGAAGGGGATGCCGTCTCGCTCCGCCCGTTCGAGCACCTGGGCGAGGCTGCGGCCGGGGGCCAGAGGCCACACCAGGTGGGGCTCACCTTCGAGGAGCAGGTGGCAGCCCTGGAAGGCGCGCAGGTTGCCCATGCGCACCAGCAGGCGGCGGATGGAAGGCACCTGGGACTTGAGACCGGCCTCCAGCACGGCCGGGTGGTAGCGGCGCACCAGCACATCGCGGCCCGCGGGAGTGCCATCCTTTTCGAGGCCCCTGTGAACGGTGCCGAAGGGGTCTTCCGCCAGGCACTCCGCCAGGAGGAGGTTGCCGAGGGGGGCGTAGTCGGGCATGGCGGACCTCACTGGATGCGGGCGGCTTCGGCCGCAGCGGCATCCGGGGGAAGGCTCACGGAGCCATAGCGCTGCACCAGTTCCTGGCCCTCGGGGCTGAGGATGAACTGCAGGAAGGTACGGGTCGGGGCCGGGAGCGGCTGGCCCGGGGCCTTGTTGACATAAATGGAGAGCCTTCGCGCCAGGGGATAGCGGGCGCTCTGGATGGTTTCGGCGGTGGGTAGCCAGGCACGGCCGTCCATGGGGCCCGCCAGGGGCACCATGCGCACGAGGGGGGTGGCATAGGTCAGGGGGCCGTACCCGATGGCGGCGGGGTCCTTGGCCACGGCATCGAGGATGCCGAGCTGGTCGGTGATCTGCACCGATCCGCGCATCGCGCCGTCCTTGAGCAGGACTTTCTCCATGAAAAAGGTGCGGGTGCCGCTCATCTCATCCCGGCTCCAGGGGTGGATATCCATGGTCTTGAGAGGCTTGCGTGCATAGAGATCGCCCCAGCGGACGATGGGTTCCTCCCAGCCCGCCTTGCGGGTGAGGCTGTAGATGGCGTCCAACTGTTCGGTGGTGAGCCGCTTCAGTGGATTGTCCTTGTGGACGAAAATGGCAAGGGCATCGTAGGCGACGGTGAGGCCGGTGGGCGCGTAGCCGAAGCGTGCCAGGAAGGCATCGTGCTCCTGGGCGTTCATGGTGCGGCTCATGTGGCCGAGATCCGCCTGTCCCCCCAGCAGGGCTGCGGGCGCGGTGCCGGAGCCGTGACTCTCGATATCCAGAGTGATGCCGGGATTCCGTTTCTGGAATTCAGTGATCCAGAGCCGCAGCAGCGGATCCATGGAATCCGATCCGCGCATGCGGATGGTGTTGGGAACATCCCCGGCCAGCACCGTGAAGGCGCAGGAACCGAGGAGAAGCAGGGCTCGCAGCAGGCGCAGCATGGCATCCTCCGTGGCCTCCATGAGTACGCTCGGATGTGATAGGGGCGTGAACGGACGGAGTCCAGGTGGAAACCTTTGGGGAGATAAACGAAGACCGGCCCGCAATGGGCCGGTCTCAATGCGACAGGAACTGTCCAGACTATTTCATGAATGGATGAATCATGTGGTAGACCAGGGCGGCGATGCCGGCGCTCACGGGAATGGTGAGGATCCAGGCCACGAAGATGTTGCCCGCAAGACCCCAGCGCACCGCGTTCGCGTTCATGGTGGCACCCACGCCCATGATGGCGCCGGTGATGCTGTGGGTGGTGGAGACGGGGACGCCCAGGGCGGCGGCGAGGGTCAGCACACCGGCCGCAGCGGTCTCGGCGGCGAAACCGTGGATGGGTCGCAGCTTCACGATCTTGGTGCCCAGGGTCTTGATGATTTTCCAGCCGCCGGCGGCGGTGCCCAGGCCCATGAACGTCGCGCTGCCGACCTTCACCCACATGGGGATGTGCACCTTGGAGGAACCTGGATCCACGTGCATGTAGCCGAAGAGGATGAGGGCCATGCAGATCACTCCCATGGCCTTCTGGGCATCGTTCTGGCCGTGGCTGAAGGACATGGCGGCGGCGGAGACCAGCTGCATCTTGCGGAAGCCGACATTCACCTTGTGGGTGCTGGTTCGTCTGAAGATCCAGAGCATCACGATGATGATCAGCATGGCCACCAGGAAGCCCAGGGCCGGGCTGATGAAGATGAACATGAAGATCTCGCGGAGCTTGCCCCACTTGAGGGCTCCGGTGCCCGCATGGGCCACCACGGCACCGGCGATGCCGCCCATCAGGGTGTGGCTCGTGGAGCTCGGGATGGCGAACCACCAGGTCAGCAGGTCCCAGACGATGGCGGCTACGACCGCGGCGATGATCACGCTGGGCACGATCATGCTGGTGTCCGCCAGGCCTTTGGCGATGGTGGCGGCCACCTTGGTGCCCACCATGGCGCCGGCGAAGTTCAGGACGGCGGCCATGGCCACCGCGTGGCGCCCCGGCAGAACGCCCGTGCTGACCACGGTGGCGATGGAGTTGGCGGTGTCATGGAAGCCATTGATGTAGTCGATGGCCCAGGCCAGGGCCACGATGACGATGAGAGTGAACGGAACGTCAAACATGGTGGCGGATGGACTCAGGCGTTACGCATCACGGTGGAGCCGATGACCTTGGCCACGCGGTCCACGTGGTCCATGGCGTCTTCCATCTGGTTGTAGATCTCCTTCCACTTCATGAGGAAGATCGGGTCCGTGGGGTTCTCGAAGAGTTCCGCGAGGGCCGCGTGGAAGAGGGCGTCAGACTGGTTCTCCAGGCTGTTCAGTTCCTGGATGCGCTTGCGGATACCGCCGACATTGTTCATGGAACGCAGGGTGCCCACGAGGGGCTGGAGCTGCTCGGCCCCTTCCACCAGCAGCTTGGCCATTTCCTTGGCGATGGGCGTGATCGTCGGGGGCTTGTAGAGGACGAGGCGCTCAGCGGCGGCGTCGATGCAGTCGGCCACATCATCGAGGGCATGGGCGAGCGCCAGGATGTCTTCCCGTTCAATGGGGGTGACGAAGGTGCGATCCAGGTGATCCACCGTGTCGTGGGTGAACTCGTCGCCCTTGTGCTCGAGCGCCTTCAGTTCCTTGCGCATGGCGGCGATGGAAGCGAGATCGCCCTTATCCAGACCCTCTGAGAAGACCCGGGTCATGTCCACCAGGTTGGCGGCACTGCCTTCGAGCAGGTCGAAGAAGACGGTTTCCCGAGGCTTCAGCCAGCGAATGAGGGCGTTGATGGACATGGAACCTCCAGGGGTGTCTTCAGGACACCAATCCAACCATGCTGGAGCAGCGGTGTAACGTCCGTGTGAACTGACCTGGATCAGGATGGTCGTCAGGCGATGGAAACTTTTGCCGAGCGCAAAAAAGGCTGTCGACGCGGTGCAGGCATCTGCCAAACTGTGCCTTCCCCGGGTTTCCGGGTTTCTCAACCTCAAGTCGCGTGCCCCCTTTGCCTGGAAGGAACACCGAATAAGAAGTCCAGGTCAAAGTCTAGAAGGAGCTTTCATGGCTCAGGGCACCGTCAAGTGGTTCAACGCCGAAAAGGGTTTCGGCTTCATCACCCCCGATGAGGGTGGTTCCGATCTGTTCGTTCACCACAGCGCCATCCAGGGCCGCGGCTTCCGCACCCTCGACGAGAACGCTCGGGTGAGCTACGAAGTCGGCCAGGGCCAGAAGGGCCCCCAGGCGCTGAACGTGGTGAAGCTCTAAGCTTCAACCGATCGGCAGAAGAAGGGCCTCCTTTGGGAGGCCCTTCTTCTTTGTCTCTAAACAGAAGCGGCGCCGTAAGGCGCCGCTTCTTGCGAAAGGAGATCGAGCTCAGTGCTCGATCAGTTTCAACACCAGGGCGGCGACGGCCATGGAGCAGGGGATCGTGAGAACCCAGGCCACGATGATGTTGCCCGCCACACCCCAGCGGACCATGGAGGCGTTCATGCTAGCCCCGACACCCATGATGGCGCCGCTGATCACGTGGGTTGTGCTGACAGGGATGCCGAAGTGGGCGGTGCTGAAGAGCACGATGGCAGCGGCGGTTTCCGCAGCAAAACCGTGGATGGGGCGCAGTTTCACGATCTTGCTGCCCATGGTGCGGATGATCTTCCAGCCGCCGGCGGCGGTGCCGAGGGCCATGGCTGCGGCGCAGGAGAGCTTCACCCAAAGCGGTACCGGCACCTTCACGCCGACCGCGCTGAGCTTGCCCGCGATGATCAGGGCAAGGGCGATGATGCCCATGGATTTCTGAGCATCGTTGGTCCCGTGGGTGAAGGCCATGGCGGCTGCGGACACCAGCTGGAGCTTGCGGAAGGCGACATTGACTTTGTGGCCCGGCATCCGGCGTACGATCCAAAGGATGCCGATGATCAGTACCATGGCG
>CAYQAS010000125.1:0-12240 GCA_964415525.1 uncultured Solibacteraceae bacterium | reverse complement strand
GTCGTCGTTGGTGGCCAGGAAGCCGCCGATGTTCACCAGGTTGTCCTTCTTGGAGGACACGGTGCAGCCGTCGGCGTAGCTCATGAGCTCGCGGAAGATCTCCTTGATGGTCTTGTCGGCGTAGCCCTCTTCGCGCTGCTGGATGAAGTAGGCGTTCTCGCAGGCGCGGGTGGCGTCGTAGATCACGGGGATCTTGTACTTGTCGGCGAAGACCTTGACCTCGCGCAGGTTGGCCATGGAGCAGGGCTGGCCGCCGGCCATGTTCACGCAGGGGGCGATGTTCAGGTAGGCGATCTGCTCGGCGCCGACCTCATCGACCAGCTTCTGGAGCTTGGCCATGTCCACGTTGCCCTTGAAGGGGTGGATGACCTTGGTGTCCTTGGCCTCGTCGATGATGCAGTCAAAGAAGACGCCCCCGGCGCGCTCCACGTGGGCGCGGGTCGTCGTGAAATACATGTTCATGGGCACGTACTGGCCGGGCTTGATGCGGATCTGGCTGGTGAGGTGCTCGGCAGCGCGGCCCTGGTGGGTGGGGATCAGGTGCTTGAAGCCGTAGATGTCCTTCATCGCCTGCTCGAGGACATAGAAGGAGCGGGCGCCGGCGTAGGCTTCATCGCCGATCATCATCTTGGACCACTGCACGTCGGACATGGCGGTGGTGCCGGAGTCGGTGAGCAGGTCGATGTAGATGTCGTCGCTCCGGAGCAGGAACGTGTTGTAGCCGGCTTCCTGGATGGCGGCGGCGCGCTGTTCACGGGTCGTGGTCTTGAGGGCTTCGACCATCTTGATGCGATAGGGTTCGGCAATCGTACGGGCCATGGTGGGCTCCTTGGAAAAAGGGTAGAAAGGTGCGGGTACAGGACCGTCCCCGGTCTGTACGCCAAGGGATGGAAAAGAGGTCGCTGGAGCTTCCCCCAGCCGTGGTGTTTCACGCAGGTACAGCAGGTCCTCCCCCAGCCCACCCGAAGTTCAGGTGCGGGGAAGACGTCCTTTCAGCAGCTCAGGGCTCGTCGGCGGGATACAGGGGCAGGAGCTCCTCCCGGCTCTTGGCCGAGGAGCACCAGTGGCGCGCGTTGTTGGGGCGACGAGCGTTCATGAACCCTGTTCCAAAACAGACCTGATGATTGTCGGATTTGCATGCCGATGCAGCAAGCGGTCTACGGTGGGTTGTGATGGCCGTCAGGGATGGGGCCAGATTCGTCACAAGGGGCCTCGCGGGCGACAGGCATCCTTGCGCAGCGCGTGCGCGGGCGCGCCCTGGCGACCACTCATACGGGTTGCGTTCATCGCAATAGGTGCCCACTCCGGGCGTTCAGAGCCGCCCGGCTCGGGAATGGGCCACCGGCCAATCCCCGAGTCGGGCCTCGCGCCCGAGGTGCTGCCGCGCAGGCGTATCAGCGGTGTTCGATGAGGGAGGCTTGCGGGTAGCGCACCTTGGGAAGGGCCGAATAACGGTCACCTTCCGCGCGGTAGCCCGCGGGACAGAGCAACACCGTCTTCCAACGGGTTTCGTCGAGCCCGAGGATGGCATCGACCTGGGTGGGCTCGAAACCTTCCATGGGGCAGGTGTCGATCCCGAGCACTGCGGCAGAGGTCATGAAGTTGCCAAGGGCGATGTACAGCTGACTCGCGGCCCATTGCGGGATGCGTTCGGCGATCGGGCCATCGCCGAGCAGGCAGCCCTCCAGCATCTTGCGGAAACCCTCGAGGGCATCGACCTGCTGACCGCGGACTTCGGCGATGCGGGACAGGTAGCGCTGAATGTCCTCCGCCGTGGCGTCCTGCTGGGCAAGGAAGGCTACGAGGTGACTGCAGTCTTTGACTTGAGCCTGGTTCCAGCAGGCCGGCTGCAGGCGCGCTCGCAGTTCGGCGTTCGTGATCACCAGGAATTTCCAGGGCTGGAACCCGAAACTGCTGGGGGTGAGCACCAGGGCCTCTTCCAGGGCGGACCAGATCTCCTGGGGGATCTTCCGGTTGGGGTCGAATTGCTTGGTGGCGTAGCGCCAATGGAGGGCCTGGAGCAGTTCTGCGTGCGTCATGGTGGGTCCTAGTGGTGCTCCGGCTTCAGCTGCAACCGCTCGTCATAGTGCGCAAGCGGGTGGAAGGGGAGCGGGTCCATGGTTTCGATGCCAGCCAGATGCTTCTCGTAAGCCAGAAGCACTTGATCCCGCTGCAGCGCATCGAGATGGGCCGGGCCATAGGCCACGAAGGGGGGTAGCACCTCGAAGCCGCAGAAATAGAGGATTCCGTGCTGGATCGGAAAGAGGATCTGATCGATGTGCCCGTTGCGGCCCAGTGGCGCGTAGGCGTGTTCGGGGCCACCGGTGGTGAGCGAGAGCATGGCCTTGCGTCCCTTGAGGCCGCCCTGGTCATACCAGGCGCCGCCCCCATAGGCGAAGCCCATGGTCATCACGCGGTCCACCCAGCCTTTGAGTAGGGCGGGCATGCCGAACCACCAGAGCGGAAACTGTAGAACCAGTAGATCGCAGGCGGTGAGCTTGTCCTGCTCCACCAGGATGTCGTGGGAGAGGGTGCCCAGGCGCAAGGCCGCCATCTCCTCCTTCTGCCGTTTCATTACATGCCGATCCTGGCGTTCCAGGAAGTCTGATGCATCCGCAACGGCCTTGAATCCCATGCGGTAGAGGTCAGAGATCACCACCGTATGGCCCGCCGCCTCGAAGGCCCGTGTGGCCGTCTTTTTCATGGCCGAATTGAAGGAGTGAGGCTCTTCGTGGGCGTAGACGATCAGGACGTTCATCGCAGCCTCCCGGGTGGGGGGCCATGTTGGCAGCCCGGCCAGCCGCCGTCCATATGCTTGGTCGAGGGGCCGGCCGGAACAGACTGCAAACGTCCTCAGGAGGTGTGCGATGCGCCCTTGGAGGCCTGGATCTTCCCGAGGCGAGACAGGATTTGGGCGGCGACTTGCTGAAGCAGTTCCGCTTCCCGGGCGGGGGCTTGCTTGAGCAGCGCAGGATCGGAATGGATGCTCTTCACGACGAGTTGAGGCTGACGGTTCGGTTGCTCCCTAGATGGGTTCAGGATATCGAGCCTGAGCGGGCTCTTGCGGGTTGGGGCCGGTCCGGGAAGGCTGTCCTTGGCGCCCAATTCCGCCAGTCGCTTCTGGATCAGGCTCCGCGCATTTTCCATCCCCTTCTGCCAGAGGGCGTTATCCAATTCCTCGATGCGTTTGGAGAGCTTGGCGCCCTCCTCCCGCCAGCGTCGCACCTCTTCCTGCTCCTGCGGTGTGAGCCGTTTGGCGTTGCGCTTGAGGTTGGCATTCCGGCCAAGACGCTTGAGTCGGACCTCCTCCTGCCACAGGCTGGCTCCGCGGCCCGTGGTGTTGTGCCGCGAGAGTAATTCCTCGGCGGCCTTCAATGCGCGCACATCGGCTTCGCCCGGTGCCTTCAGGTCCACCACGAGCCGATTGAGTTCGTAGTGGAAGCCCTCCTTGGGTTCGTAGGGTTCCTCCTGGCAGCGCTGGATCAGCGCCTCCTCCTGGCTCATCTGCCAGCCGCGGAGGATGGGGGTGCCGGGTTCGGGTGATTTCAGAGTCGCGAGGATGGTCTCGGGCAGCTTCCGGCGCACTTCCTGGAGCCGTCCGGCGGTGGGAGCGAGTGCTCGCAGTTCCAGAAGTGCCTCGCGCAGCAGACGTGCGGCCTCGGGATTGAAGCGGTCCGCGTGCTTGGGCACCCAGACATCCAGGGGCAGATCCTCGGCGTTATCCCAGGGCAGGCCGAGATTGTCCCGGCACACGACGATGGCATCCGGCGGGCATTCCAGAGCCGGGCGGGCTTTGAGGCGGTGCCAATACTCCATGAACTCCGGTCGAGACAGGCCTCCCCACTGAATGGTGTAGGTCTGAGCGGAGTCCTGAGCAGAAGGCGCGACGATGGTCTCATGAGTCTCGTTGAGAGAGCCGCGCTTCATGCTGGCTTCCGCCTTTGCGAAGGCTGCGAGGACCGCCTCGGGCGTGGACTGGTTCAAACGGACATCAATCCGGATTTCACCCCAGGGGTACGCATGGATGGTGAGTTGCCCCCCGCGAGCTGGTGGCTCCTCCATCGCATGGGGCTGGTACCTGGCGAGCCGACGGGCCCGGAACTTCCAGAGGCCCCATCCCGAGCCGATGCAGACCAGCACGAGACCAGCCGCACCCAGGATGCGCCATCGGTTCACGGGCGTGTGGAAATCCAGCAGTGCCTGGACACGCTCCTTCAGCGAACCCCCTGTGGCGCCCAGTGCAAATGCTGGCAGGGCGGAGATATGGCGCATATTTTCGAGGGACGTCAGGGCCTCCGCCATGCCGCAGGGGTCCCCCAGGACGTCCGCCGCCAGAGCGTCGCAGCAGCGTTCCCGCTCCTGGCGCACGCGGCGGCCAAGCCACCACACCGCCGGATGGAAGAAGAGCAGCGTCTCGAGGATGCGCTGAAGCAGGTTCGCCAGGGCGTCGTGCCTCACCACATGGGCGAGTTCGTGGGCAAGCAGCAGTTCCACCTGGGCGGCGGGCAGGCCGGTCAGCACCGATGTTGGCACCAGGATCACGGGCTTGAGGATGCCGGCCATTACAGGGCCTTCCAGCTCATCCAGCACCCGCAGGGCAACGGTGCGCGCCACGCCGAAGTGGCGGCGGAGGATGTCCAGGCGTTCCGCCCAGAGGGCATCCTCCAGCGAACGGCTGCGGCGGCGCGCCCGGGCCAGCCAGCTCAGGCCTCCCGCATGGCGCAGGGCCAGGATCAGCACCCCCAGGCCCCAGATCGGCAGCAGGTTCGGGGCCACGCGATCCAGGCGACCCCGCCAGGTAGGACGGGCAGAGGGAGCGGCCAACCCGGCGATCTCGGCTCGGTGGGTGCCTTCCCTCAGCCCGAGCCCCGCTTCCGGATCCATGACCCATGCGGTGTTGGGTGCGGTTGAGAACACCCGCGGTTCCGTGCGGCGCAGTACGACGAAGGTGGTGAGCGGTGCGACCGCCATCAGGGCGAGGCCAGCCCAGGCGACGAGGTAGCGCAATTCTGGACGCGCCCGACGGGCCAGGGCGAGGGCAATCCAGACCCCGAGGGCGAGGGCGGTGCCCTGCCAGAGGAAATGGAGCAGGGTCCAGCCGAAGGTGAAGGTCAGGCTCGCGCTCATTTTCCGGCCCGCCGTTTCTCCGCGATGAGGCGTCGCAGGGTCTCGAGATCCTCCAGGGAGGTGCGTTCGGACTCCAGGGCGTGGGCGACGAGTTCCAGGGCGCTGCCCCGGAAGGCCTTCTCCACGAGATCGTCCACGAGGCTGCGCCGGGCGGCGGTCTCCTCCATCACCGCGGTGTAGATGTGCTGGCGGCTGCTGGTGTCGCGCTGGACGAGGCCCTTCTCGTGCATGGCCTGGAGGGCGCTCAGCACCGTCGTGTAGGGCAGATCGCGGCCGTCGGCGAGGACACGGTGGATGTCCTTCACGGTGGCGGACCCGAGGTCCCAGAGGATGTGGAGAATGGCGAGTTCGCCATCCGTGGGCTTGGCAAGGATCATGGAGGGCTCCCGATCGATACGGTGATTAAGTACTGACTAAGGCGTAATCGTCAATGCGAAGCTTCCGCCGAGGCGATGCGCAGGGCCAGATTCGGCACCGCGAGGCCTTCCACCAGGGTCTCGTGGAGTGCTTCGTCCAGGAGGAAGGCGCCGCCGCCATCCAGCTGCGCCCGTTTGTGGGCGCAGAGCAGGAGGCAGAGGGCCCGTTCTCCCGCGGTGAGGCTCGCATCGGAGAGACGTGCGAGGCCTCTGCCATCGGCTTCCAGCTTGCGCAGCAGGCCTCGCACGAACAGCTGGGCATCCGTGCCATCGAGGGCGGCACCTGCGGCCACCCAGCGGCGCTCCGGTGGGCCCGCCAGGTGCGGCGCCGAGGCGGAAGCCACGAGGAAGACGATGAGATCGATGAAGGCGGCCAGGAGGAATGCGAGAAGGTGGCGGGAGGTTGGGGCCGTCACCAGCTCCTGGAAGGCCAGTAGCAGGTCTTCCTGGCCGGAGGATGTGCGGTCCAGGTGCTCCGCCAAGGTGGGCACGGCCGGGCGTTCGAATTTGGCGGCGTGGAGCGCGCCTTCCGCCAGGGACCAGGGGATGGCATCGAAGACCTCGCGGTAGGCGCGGATCTGCTGCTCGGAAGCCTCCAGGGGCTTCAGGTTGGTTTTGAAGGCTGCGAGGGCTTTTCGGGAGGCCTGCAACTGCTCCAGCTCCCGGCGGGCGATGCCGGTGTGGCGCTCGAAGGCGGCGTGACGAACCCCAGCTCCGGCAGCTTCCTTGAATCCGCTGCCCAGGCTTCGGGCTTCCTGAGCGATCGCCTCGCGGGTCTTCGCAAGATAGGGATCGCTGTCCTGGCCGAGGGAGGCGTGCCCTTGGGTCTTCTCGCTGGCAGTCAGAGCCTCCAGGGCCAGCACGTGCTTCTGCTGTTCGGCTTCCGCCGCCGCCAGCAGCTGCTCCGCTTTTCCGGCAGCGTCCTGAAGCGTGTCGTAGAGCCCACGCTGCACCAGGGCGGGGCGTTCCTTCGCCGCAAACCATGTGTGAAGGCTGGCGTAGCTGAAGGCGATGGAGACGATCGCGGTGATGGCGTAGACCCCCACGAGCAGCGCGCGCCCCGTGCGGGCCTGCCCCACGAGCCACGCCACAAGCACCAACGCAGACTGCACCCCGAGGGAGGCCAGGAAGGCGAACCAGCCGTTCAGGTAGAGCGCCATGCCCTGCCAGGTGGTGTACCAGCTGACGATGGAGAGGAGGCAGGTGGAGAGAAAGAGGCCCGTGACGAGGCGGTGGTCCTCAAGGGCGTTGGTGGCTAAGACAGGCAGCATGGGGAGACTCCGGGTAGACGCATCCCAAGGCGGCCGATCAGGGGCCGTTCGAGAACGGTCAACGTGTACAAAGTACTGTATCGCCAGTATTCGTCAAGTCCTTGCCGATGGCCCTCCCCATCGGGGGTTCCCACCCTGGTGCCGTTTTGCCATTTACCGGCCCAGGGCTGTGACGGTTTCAGGCCGTCCCGGGGGCAGGCAAAGGTTTCTTTTGAATAGGGCGCCGATGGATTCGCTTTGGCTGCTCAGGGGTGGATGGGACCGATTCCGCCACTCAGGGGCATGCCGCTGCGTCCATGGAGGACGGCATGAATCTCGGCCATGGTCGAAAGAGCGATGGCCTCCGGCGTCTCGGCGCCCAAGTCCAGTCCCATGGGGGCGCGGAGGCGAGCCAGGGCATCCCCATCAGCCACGAAACCCTCTTCCGCGAGGGTGCGGAGCAGCTTCTCCGTGCGTCGGCGGTTCCCCTGGAGGCCGAGGTAGGGCAGCGGCTTGGACATCAGCTGTCGCAGGGCAGCCTTGTCCACTTCGAAGACGTGGCTCATCACCACCACCGCGGTGCCCTCTGTGGAGTGGATGTGCGAGCTCAACTGTTCCGGGGCGTCGACGATCACGCGGCGCGCTCCAGGAAAACGTGCCTCCGTGGCCAGGGCAGGGCGATGGTCCAGGATGCCCACCTCCCAGCCCAGGACTGTGGCAAGCGCCGCCAACGGCCGAGTCGGCTCGCCGGCGCCGATGATCCAGAGGGCAGGGGGTGGAATCACCGGCTCCGCCAGGATCACATCCTCCCCGAGTCGCAGGCTCTCCGGGCGGCGGGAGGCGAGGGCACGCCGGGCGACCTCCAACGTGTCGGGATGCAGATGCGGATGGGGCTGGGTGGGATCCCACCAGGTCATGGCCCCGACCCGGGCAGGGGTGTCAGAGGCATAGCAGGTGAGGAGCACGCCGGGGCGGCGCTCCTCCAGGGCCTGGAGGGCACGTTCGGCCCAGACCAGGGGATTGTGCTTGTGGCAGACGGGCATGAGCAGGATGGCCGCCTGTCCCTGGCAGCCCATGCCGGTGCCCCAGATCAGGTCGAGGTCCGTGCCCATGTCGTAGCGCACCAGGCTGGGCCGATCGGATTCCAGAACTGCAGCCATGCGCTCGGAGAGGTCCTGCTCGAGGCAGCCGGCGCTGATGATGCCCTGGGGTTCTCCCTTGGCGGGCATCAGCATCCGCGTGCCAGGGCGGCGGTATGAACTGCCTTGAACCTCCACGAGGGTGGCGAGCACCGCAGGCTCGGTGGTGGCCAGGATCTTCTCAAGCAGGGGACGAAAGTGGGATAGAGGCATGTCGGACCGCCGGACCAAGGGGGAGGGTGCGGATGCGCTTGCCACAGGCGGCAGCGAAGGCGTGGAGGACGAAGGGCGTCACCGGTGGTGCGGGGGTGCCGAGGCTTCGATGCGTTGGGGGCGACCGTTCAGCGGGAAGGCAACTGCGGGCATGGAGACTCCGGATAGGGGGCTGATTTCAGTCTACGACTTGTCCTGGGCGGCGTACCCCGCGGAGAGAAGTCGAATGGTTGCTGCTTTTTTCCTGGATGCATGTATTCATGAAAACCAGCTTCCCGAACGATGCATCAGGCAACCATTCATGTAAATAAGTCCGGAGGGGGTGGGATGTCGCAGCACGATGTGTTCATGGCGCCGAGCCGCACCGTGGCCGTCATTCTGGCGGGGGGCAAGGGCACCCGACTCATGGACCTGACCAGCCAGCTTTCCAAGCCTGGTCTCGATTTCGGGGGCAAGTACCGCATCATCGACTTCACGCTCTCAAACTGTGTCAATTCTGGCTTCCGCAAGATCCTGGTGTTGACCCAGTACAACTCCCATCGGCTTCTGGAGCACCTTCAGTTCGCGTGGACCTTCCTCTCCCCCCATATGAAGGAATTTGTGCATGTGTGTCCCGCACAGCAGAGCCTGGAGGGGGATAACTGGTACAGCGGCACGGCGGATGCGGTCTTCCAGAACATCGCCAACATCCGGGAGCACGACCCGAGCCACGTGATGATCCTGGCGGGCGATCACATCTACAAGATGGACTACCGGTTGTTCATGGAGGATCACATCCGGAACGACGCCGACATGACCATCGCGTGCCTTGAAGTGCCCAAGGCCGAAGCTCGAGGTTTCGGCATCGCCCAGGTCGACGACACCAACCGCATTGTGGATTTCGTGGAGAAGCCCGCGGATCCTCCCGGGTTGCCGGATCGTCCCGACACCTGCTTCGCCAGCATGGGCATCTACCTGTTCAAGGCGAAGTTCCTCTACGACGAACTGATTCGTGACGCAGCAACGCCCGGCTCCAGCCACGATTTCGGCCACGACCTGATTCCTTACCTGATTCCGCGGGCCAAGGTCTATGCCCATCGTTTCGAGCGCAGTTGCATCCCGAACCTGGACAAGGAGCCCTACTGGCGGGACGTCGGAACGGTGGACGCCTATTGGGAAGCGAGCATGGATCTGACCTACACGGATCCGGCCCTGAATCTCTATGACGACCACTGGCCGATCTTCACGCATCAGGAGCAGTTGCCAGGCGCCAAGTTCGTGCATAGCGGCCCCCACCGTAGCGGCGTGGCCATCGCGAGCGTCGTGAGCGGCGGCTGCATCGTCTCCGGCGCCACGATCTTCCAGACCCTTCTGTCCTCGCGGGTCCACGTGCACAGCCATGCCTACGTGCATGAGTCCATCCTGCTACCCGAAGTGGATGTGGGCGGCTATGCCCGCCTTCGGCGCTGCGTGGTGGCCCGGGGCACGCATATTCCCCGCGGATTGGTCGTGGGGGAGGACCCCGAGGCGGATGCGCGTCGTTTCTACCGCACACCTGCTGGTGTCACGCTGGTCTCCCAGCGCATGCTGGACCGGCTGGAGGACTGAAGGATGCGGGTGCTGCACGCAGCGACAGAGCTGTTTCCGTACGTGAAGGTCGGAGGTCTGGGCGATGTGATGAGCGCGTTGCCCCGGGCGCTGGGGGAGGCTGGGGCCGACGTGCGTCTCTTGCTGCCTGGCTATCCCGCCCTGCTGAAGGGCATCCGCAGTCTGGAGCCGATGGCCCGGTGGACAGACCTGATGGGACAGGGGCCCATGACGCTCCTGCGTGGGCGCACCGATCAGGGCATACCGATCTACTTGGCGGACCATCCCCTCTTCAACCGTCCCGGTGGCCCCTACGACGAATTGGGCGACAGCGCCCTGAAGTTCGGCGCCTTCTCCTGGCTCATCGCCCGGATGGGGCTGGATGGGGACGGCGGTGGCTGGCGCCCCGAGATCCTGCATCTTCATGACTGGCAGACGGCTCTCGCGCCGGTGCACGTGAAGCTGGCGAATCGCCCCGATGTGCGCACGGTCTTCACGATCCATAACCTGGCATTCCAAGGCATCTACCCCGCGGAGCTGCGCGCCCCGCTTTGGCTGCCCCCCGAGGTCTTCCACATGTTCGGGGTGGAATTCCATGGCTTCCTGAGCTTCCTGAAGGCCGGCCTTCAGCATGCGGACCGCCTCACCACCGTGAGCCCGACCTACGCCCGTGAGATTCAGACCCCGGCCTTCGGCGAGCGATTGGAGGGCCTGCTGGCGCATCGTTCCGGCGAGCTGATGGGCATTCTGAACGGTGTCGACAAGGCGCTTTGGTCGCCCACCACGGCGGAAGGGTTGGCCATGCACTACGGCCCGGTCCATCCCAGCGGAAAGAAGGTCTGCAAGAACGCGCTGCAACAGGAGACAGGCCTGGATGAGGCACTGCAATCGCCGCTCTTCGCGGTGGTGAGTCGGCTCACCCACCAGAAAGGGCTCGATCTGCTGGTGGCCAACCTGGATCGGCTGGTGGCTCAGGGGGCGCAGCTTCTGGTGCTGGGGTCCGGCGAACCGGCACTGGAGAAGGGCTTCAGGGCCGCAGCCAAGAAACATCGGGGTCGCATCGCCGTGCACATCGGCTACGACGAGGCGCTTTCCCGGCGCATCTTTGCCGGAGCGGACGCCTTGGTGGTACCGAGCCGTTTCGAGCCTTGCGGCCTGACCCAGCTCTATGCCCTCGCGTTCGGAACCCTGCCGGTGGTGCGCCGCACAGGCGGTCTGGCGGATACCGTGCTTGATCTAGAACGGGGCGAGGACGCCACGGGTGTCGTCTTCGAGAAGGCCACGCCGGAGGCCCTGGGCGACGCCCTGGACCGGACGGTTCAGCTCTACACCGAGTGGCCGCGCCGTTGGCAGGATGTGATGCGACGCGCCATGAAACAGGATTTTGGCTGGAAGCCGTCCGCCGAGCGCTACATGGCGCTCTACCGGTCCCTGGGCCCCGCATGACGGCGGAACTCCCCGCCTTTCCATGGACGAGCCCACTGCTGAAGCGCCTTCGCGAGCGGTTTGCAAACGAGTGTCGGGATGGCGCCCACGACCTTGCTCACGCCCTTCGGGTCGCCCGCATGGCGGTCCGCCTCGCGGATGAGGAGGGCGCGGATGCCCAGACCTGCCTCGCGGCGGCACTGCTCCACGACCTCGTCTACCTGCCCAAGAACCATCCCGATAGTGCTCGCACCGCGGCCCTGGCGGCGGAGGAGGCCGTCGGCTGGTGCGTGGGATTCCCGGACCTGGAAGCCCGTGCGGATGTCATCTGCGGGGCCATCCGTACGCACAGCTTTTCCGGGGGGTTGGTGCCCGAGTCCCTCGAAGGGGCCGTGGTCCAGGACGCGGATCGCTTGGAGGCCCTGGGGGCCATTGGGATCGCCCGCTGTTTCGCCACCGGTGGCGCCATGGGAGCCGGGCTCTGGCAGCCGGACGATCCCTGGGCCACGGCACGGTCCCTGGATGACAAGCGCTGGAGCCTGGATCACTTCTTCCAGAAGCTGTTGAAGCTCGAGGCCACCTTCCGGACAGACAGCGGGCGCATCCTTGCGCGACGGCGGACGGAGACGCTGAGATCCTTCCTCGCCGCCCTGGAGGAGGAACTGGGACGCTGAAGCGGCTCAGGCTCGGAGCAGGTCCGCGCAAAGCTGGTGGTTGCGTGGCATAACGAACCGGCCCTCTCGGGACACGAGGTCCGCGAGAGGGCAGGTGAGATCGATGCCACTGCAGGGCATCGGGAGATCCAGGAGAAACCTCAGGGAGGGGGCATCTGGCAGCTGCTGGCTGTGGCGGCGGGCAGGTAGCTGTTGCGCACGTAGTCCATCACCATGCGGTCGGCGTTGAAGCGCCAAGCCAGGGTGCGCATGGAGCGCTTCACGCGCTCAATCCAGCGACGCGGCACGCCATTCGCGTCGCGGTCGTAGTACATCGGCACGATCTCGTCTTCCAGCAGCCGGAAGAGGGCCTCGCAGTCGCGCTGATCCTGGATCTCCTGGTTGGCGTGGATCTCGCCGTTGCCGATGGCGAAGCCGTTCTCGCCGTCGT
>CAYQAS010000124.1:0-12366 GCA_964415525.1 uncultured Solibacteraceae bacterium | reverse complement strand
GTCCACGAGCCCGAAGTCATTCTCGAGAAGATCCTGGAGGCCGCCCGATGAGCCATGTTTTCGACACGCCGCACCCTGACAGTTTCGGCATCGAGAACCCTGTTCTGCCCTATCTTCGCCAGGACCGCATTCCCCACATCTGGTGCCCTGGCTGCGGCATCGGCACCTCCGTCAACTGCTTCTGCCGAGCTCTGACGGACAGCGGACAGGACCTGGACAAGCTGGCCATCGTCTCCGGCATCGGCTGCACGGGCCGCGTGGCGGGCTACCTCAACCTGGACAGCTTTCACACCACTCATGGCCGAGCTATTCCCTTCGCTACGGGCCTGAAGCTGGCCAATCCCGAGATGAACGTGGTGGTCTACTCCGGCGACGGCGATCTCTTTGCCATTGGCGGCAACCACTTCTTCCATGCTGCCCGCCGCAACATGGACATCCTCGTCATTTGCGTGAACAACTTCACGTATGGCATGACGGGGGGCCAAGTCGCGCCCACGACGCCCATCGGTCCCACCCAGACCACCATGCCCCTCGGCAACTTTGAGAACCCCTTCAACCTGCCCTTCATCGCCGACGCCTGCGGCGCCGTGTATGTCGCCCGCTGGAGCGTCTACCACGTCCGCCAGCTCGCCAAGGCCATGAAGGAGGCCATGGGCAAGCGGGGATTCCGGTTCATCGAAGTGCTCTCCCCCTGCCCGACCCTGTATTCCCGCCGAAATCGACTGGGAGATGGCGTGGATCAGGTGAAGTACTACAAGGAATCGAGCGTCGTGAAGAACGGTGCCGACACCAAGGAAGTGGGTCTCGACTTCCAGGGTGAGATCGTTGTGGGCAAATTCGTAGATCGCGAGCGCCCCACTTGGCTCGATTCCATGAACGAACACTACAGCAAGGTGCTTGGCGACAAGTTCACGCCTTATGGAGTTCAGCATGGCTAAGTCGCAAATCCGCGTAGGCGGCCTGGGCGGCCAGGGTGTCATCCTCTGTGCTTCCATCATTGGCAAGGCCGCCAGCATCTTTGAAGGCAAGCACGCCACCCTCCTGCAGGCCTTCGGTCCAGAAGCCCGCGGCAGCGCCTGCTCCGCCCAGGTCAGCGTGGCTGATGAGGTGATCGGTTATCCCTACGTCAAGAACCCCGATGTCCTTGTGCTGATGAGCCAGGATGCCTACACGCAGTTTGCGCCGACCCTGAAGCCCGGGGGGCTCTTGCTCTACGAACAGGAATTGGTAAGCGTCGACGACAAGCTTCCAGAAGGTACAAAGGCGCTGGGCATCCCCGCCACCCGCTTCGCGGAGGAACTGGGACGTCGCCTCGTATTGAACATTGTCATGGTCGGTTTCTTTGCAGGTGTCACGGGTCTGCTATCCTTCGAAGCCGTGGAGAAAGCCGTACTGGATTCTGTGCCCAAGGGAACCGAGGAGTTGAATCTTCGGGCGCTCAAGAAGGGCTTTGAATTCGGACGGGAACACGCCACCCGCTAACGGAGACAGCCTCATGGGTCTGGAAGGATTTCCTCATCAAGTCACGCTCAAGGATGGTTCACACATCACCCTCGTGCCCTTGGACCCCGAGCAGGGGAAACTGCTCAGGGACTTTTATAAAGGCATGGCCGAGGAGGAGCGTCAGGTCCTCCGGGACGATGTCACCACCGAAGGCTGGTGCGAGCGTTTTCTGAAGAAGGTCGAGAGTCGCGAGGTCATCTCCCTCGTCGCCAAGCAGGGCTCCAAGATCGTCGGAGAGGGCTCTCTCTACCGGGCGCTCTATGGCTGGACCCGTCACGTCGGCGAAATTCGCCTGTCCGTGTCCAAGGACTTCCGGCGCAAGCACCTCGGCACCGAGATCGCCAAGGCCTTGGTCCAGGTCGCGACGGATCTTGGCATCGAGAAGATGATCGTGCAGGTGGTGGAGAACCAGGTCGGTGCCCGTCGCACCTTCGAACGGCTCGGCTTCCACAAGGAGGCGGTACTTCCCCACCATGTGATGGATCTCTGCGGCACAAAGCGAGACCTGATGGTGCTGGCCAATGACACCAGCCAGATCTGGGCAGCCATGGAGGCCCTGGTTTCGGACTTCTCGCCGAATGCCGATTGACCGAGAGTCGCTCCCTGAACTAAACGTGCCCCGGCTCGCCGGGGCACGTTTAGTTCAGGGGGAACCAGACATGGAGTCGCGTGCCTTCCTCGGTGTTCGCAAGCTCGCACTGCCCGTGATAGGAAAGCAGGATTTGTCGCAGCAGGGCCAAGTCTTTGCCTGGCATCCGAACCCCCATGACGGGGGATTCGTGCAGCGTATTGAAAGGCTCAAAGGCCACTTCCAGGGCATGAGGCGGAATGACCCCGGCCTCGTCCCGCACCTCGAGGTGGAACTCCTCCTCCTTCCGCCAGGTTCGCAGCTCAAGGGATCCGCGCCCTTCGATGGGGGGGGTGCTGTGCTGCAACATGTGCTGCAGGATCTCCGCGAAGTCCCGGTATATGCCGAAGGTACTGGCCTCTTCGGTGGTGAAACTCATGCGAGGAGCCTGATCTCCGTCCAGTCCCCATTCCGCCGCGATGAGTTCCATCTCCTGGGCGATGAGGTCATTGAGATCTAGCCACTCCGGCACGCCGGCATCCGATTTCTGCGTTCGACGGGTCAGGGCCTTGAGGATGCCGTCGATCCGACCGACCTCATGCTTCAGGTCCCCGGTCGAATCATGCTGAGGCTCAAGGGTGGCCATCAACTCCTTCAATGCCCCCACAGGCGCCTGAAGGCGTTCGGCGATCTTGTGGAAGAGTTTCTCCAGCCGCTGGTGGCGCTCCCGCTGAAGGATCTGGTCCCGGGTCTGCTGCAGATCCTGGTAGGCGGCCTCCATGCGTTCATAGCTGGAGGCGAGGGCCCTGCCGCTGGCATCCAGGGAGACGATCAGTTCCGCGTTCTCGATGCTCGTCAGGGCCATTCGGGCATACAGCGAGAGGGCGTCGAGATCGCCGTGGCTCCATGGGTCGCCCTTGGAGCGGGTCAGGGCCCAGAACCCCCATAGCTCCAGGTTGTTCTGGTGGTCGGGCATGAGCACCAGACCGGGTTCCCCGCTCATGTCCCAGACGCCGGCTGCCAGCCCTTCATCGTAGGCCTTGTGGTGCCTCAGGGCGTCGCCCACGAGGGGAGTCGGCTGCGGCAGGAGGCCCTGCAGACGCCGTCCCAACGGATGGTCGATGGGAACTGCCTGGATTCGAACGAGGGTGTCCCCTTGGGTCCGGAGTCCTTCCCAATAGCCGCCACTGGAGTGCCGACGGTAGGCACTGAGGTGGCTCAGCTTGAATGCCCCGCGCACCTCATCTAGGATCCGCTCCAGAAGCCGCTGGGGATCATGCTCTTGCACCACCATCTGGCTCAGCGCAAGCAGGCGCGAGAGACTCTGGTTGCGCCCCTCTAACGCAATCTGAACCGCCAGAAGCTTGGCGTTGGCCTCGGTGGCCTCCTTGAGCTGCTGCTCCAGATGTTCAAGCACTTGGACATTGAGACTGCGCAGCGCCACCTGCTCCCGCCCCTGCTCCACTTCGTCCTTCTGGCCTCCGAGGTACCCGCGCACCTGCTGAACAAAGGTGAAAGGATCTATGGGCTTCGGGATGAAGCCGTCGCAACCCGCCACCAGCGCCGTTTCCCGATCCGACTTGAGAGATTTGGCCGTAAGGGCGACGACCTTGAGGGTCTTCAACTCCGGATGAGCACGGAATTTCGTGGCGAGCTCGAATCCCGACAGCCCGGGCAGGTTGATGTCGAGCAGGATGAGGTCGGGCTTCAGCTCCAGGGCCATCTGGAAGCCGCGCATGCCTTCCTCGGCCCAGTGCATCTCGAATCCTGCCTGGGTCAGCAGCCGTTGGACGAGACGCCAGTTGACCGGATTGTCCTCGATGCAGAGCACCCGCGGAGCGTTCATGAGCGCACAGCCCCCCTGATGACAGGCAGCAAGAGCGTAAAGGTGCTGCCCACACCCTTGGTGCTATCGACCTGAATCTGTCCCTGCATCATTTCGATCAGACGCTTTGCCAAGGCGAGCCCCAGCCCCGTGCCGCCGAAGCGGCGGGTGATGCTGCCATCCACCTGCTGGAAGGGCCGAAAGAGGCGCTCCCGCTCCTCCGGTGACATGCCAATGCCCGTGTCCCGCACGGCGATGCGCAGGATGTCGCTCTTGCGGTCCACGCTGACCTTGACGCTACCGCGCTCCGTGAACTTGATGGCGTTCCCGATGATGTTGTTAAGCACCTGCTTGAATCGCACAGGATCCCCCAGCACCTCGTCCTGCCAATCCGGAAGATCGCATTCAAACTGGATCGGCCGATCCAGGATGAGGGCCAGAGCCAGGGGCTTGATGTCTCGCAGGATGGCGATCGGTCGGATGGTCTCCAGTTCAAGCTCGAACCGCCCTGCCTCGATCTTGGACAGATCCAGGATCGAATCGATCATCGCAAGCAGACTCCTGCCGTTCTCCAGGATGATGTTGAGGTCTTCGCGCACGTCCAATGGGAGACGCTCCGGGTCCTCCTGTAGCAGCAGACCGCTGAAGCCGATCACGGCGTTGAGCGGGGTGCGCAGCTCGTGGCTCATGTTTGCCAGGAACTCGTCTTTCATGCGGTCTACGGCCTGCAGTTGCTCGAACGACGCCATCAGGCTGTGGTTGAGTTCCGTGAGTTCAAGGGTCTTCTCCTGGACCTTCTCCTCCAGGGTGCTCGCCCAGGCACGCAGCTCCAACTGGCTCTGCTCCAGACCGCGGGTGCGTTCCTGGACGAGATGCTCCAGGTTGGCGCGAATCTCCTCCAACTCCCAGATGGTCTCCATGAGCTGCCGGGTGCGTTCCTGCACCCGGAATTCCAGCAACCGGTTCTGGCGCTCAATCTCGTCGCGACTGATCCGCAGCTTGTTGGTCATCACCTCGAAGCTGCGGCTGAGGTCCTCCAGCTCGTCGTGGGAGCGCACCCGCACCGTGAGCCCCTCGAAGTGGCCCTGAGCCACCTGGTGGGCGGCCTCTGTCAACTGGATCACCGGATTGATGTAAGCATTCGCGATGAAGAAGGAGGCGGCGATGCCGAGGATGAGGGCGGCGCCGCCCACCCATAGACCGAGCCGGATGTCCTCCCGGGCGGCGAGGCGCTGATCGTCGGTGTTGAATCCGAGGACCAGGGTCCCTGCTTTGTAGGCGCCCCGATGCTGGTAGTAGACCGGCGAGGTGGCCACCAGGATGCCATCTTCCTTCCGCGTCCGGGCGATGGAGACAGACCCTGTCTTGTTGTAGTCCACCGCCCAGGCAGGCATGGTGGGCGTGCTCTCCAGCAGTTTCCCGGTGTCATCGAAGACGGCCGAAAAGCGAAACGAGGGGATGTTCTTCACCCCTCGCAGCTGGAAGGCGATGTCGTCCATGTCCGCAGCCCCCATGGGCCGGGCGATGGCATTGGCGACGGTCTCGGCCATCTGCCGGGCATGGATCTCAGAACGTCCCTGGACGAGGTTCTGCACCCGCCGGGGATTGTAGACCACGATGAAGGCGATGAAGCTCAGCACCAGCACCGTGATCATGCCGCTGAGCTTGGTCTTGATGGAGAGGCGTGGCATGAGGCGAGTTTACCCGGTCGCTACCGGGTTGACCGCATCAGCAGGGGCCAAAAAACGCGAGGTGCGCCCTGCCGTAGGCACGCTCGTCGATTCGTTCCCAACCCGCCACCGCGGGCAGGTCCGTGCGCCGTTCCGATTCCCAGACCAGAATCCCATCGGGAGACATCCAGGCGCGGATCACCGGAGCCAGCAGGGACCAGAGTTCCACGGAGACGGGATAGGGTGGATCCGCAAAAACCACGGCCACGTCCTGAAAGGTGTCCGCCGCCAGCCGACGGGCATCCTTGGCCAGCACCTTCAGGTCCGTCCCTCGGCTGTTGGTCTTGAGCAGGTCGAGCGCCCTACCAGGCTGTTCGACTGCGCTTACGGGGCTGTAGCCCCGAGACCAGGCCTCCAGCCCCACGGCGCCCGTGCCGGCGAAGAGGTCGACGAAGGCACCCTGCGGCCATCGACCGAGGATGGAGAACAGGGCCTCCCGCGTCATATCCGACGTAGGCCGGATGTCGTGGGTGCCCTTGCCCGGCGTGGCGAGGGCGCGGCCCTTGATCTGTCCCGCGATGATGCGCATCAGTCCACGGCCCAGCGCATCAGTGCCGCGCCAAAGGTGAATCCGGCGCCGAAGGCCGTGATGACGATGGTGTCGCCCTTCTGGATCCGCCCGGCCTCTCGGCACTGGTGAATCGCCGTTGGGATGGTGGCCGCCGTGGTGTTGGCGTACTCCGAGATGTTGTTGGCCATGCGCTCCGGTCCCATTTCGAGCCGTTTGGCCACGGCCTCCATGATGCGGATGTTGGCCTGGTGCGGCACGAGCAGCTTGATGTCGTCGCCCTGGAGCCCGTTGCGCTCCACCATGAGGCGGCTGAAGTCGCACATCTCACGCACGGCGTGCTTGTAGACCTCCTGTCCCTGCTGGTGGACATAGTGCAGCCCCTGCTCTACGGTCTCTTTACTGGCGGGCAGTGCGGAGCCACCGGCGGGCATCTTCAGCAGATCCTGGCCCACGGCGTTCACGCGCTGTTCGAAGTCCAGCACGCCAAAGCCTTCCTCCACCTGCTCGATGATGGCAGCACCAGCACCATCCCCGAAGAGCACGGCGGTGTTCCTATCCGTCTTGTTGATGATGGAGGTCATGACCTCGCAACCGACGACAGCCACACGCTTCACCGCGCCACTGGCGACCATGCCGCAGGCGTTGGTGAGTCCGAAGAGGAAGCCGCTGCAGGCGCCGTTGAGATCGAAGCCGTAGACCTTGGTCGCGCCGATCTTGTGCGCGACGAGAGCGGCCGTGGTGGGGAACATGTGGTCCGGAGTCACGGTGCACACGATGATCGCGTCCAGGTCGTCGGGGCCGATGCCGCGCCGCTCGAGGGCCATCTGCAGCGCCTTCGCGCCGAGATCCGAGGAGGCGACTCCGGGCTCAACCCAGCGACGGCTCTTGATGCCCGTGCGCGACGTGATCCATTCGTCCGTCGTGTCCATGAACTGCGCCAGATCCTCGTTGGTGACCACGCGCTCGGGATAGAACTGCCCAGTCGCAGTGATGCCCACAGGTACAGAGAACCGACGAGTCAATGGAACCTCCTTCGCCATCCGCGTGCGTGATCCGCAGCAGGGCAGCCGTCCATTTTGAGCCAAGGAGCCTGTGAATGCCATGACGGTTCCTGCATGCCACGCGGCTGCAGCCTTGCCATGGCCGGGAAACGCCCTGGATACTGGCGGATGGAGTCATGCCTCATATGCGTACCCTCGCCGTTCTGCCTTCCCGATTCGCCGCCACCCGCTTCCCCGGAAAGCCCCTCACGCTCATCGCAGGCCGTCCCATGATCCAGTGGGTCTGGGAATCGGCGCGCCTTGCGGCGGGCATCGACCACGTGGTGGTCGCCACGGATGACGCCCGGATCCAGGCCACAGTGGAGGGCTTTGGGGGCGAGGTGGTGATGACGGATCCCGCCCTGCCCTCCGGCACCGATCGCGCCGCAGCGGCTCTGGATCAGCTGGACGAGACCTTCGACGTGGTCGTCAACATCCAGGGCGACGAACCCGCCATGCATCCCGAGACCATCGCGGCCCTGGTGCGCCTGATGGCGGATCAGCCGGATCTGCCCATGGGCACCGCCGCTTGCCCTTTTGCCTCCATGGATGAGGTCTTCAATCCCAATGCCGTGAAGGTGGTCACGGACGACCGCGGCCGCGCACTCTACTTCAGCCGCAGCCCCATTCCGTATCTGCGCCACGGCCAGATCTTCGAGGCGGACTTCCGCCCTTGGATGACCCCCGATCAGTTGCCCATGTTCCAGCGGCACCTCGGCATCTACGCCTACCGGCCTGAGGCGCTTCGAGCCTTTACGAAACTTGCGCCCCATCCCCTGGAGCGCTTCGAGATGCTGGAACAGCTCCGCGCCCTGGCGGCGGGCATGGCCATCGGTGTTGCCCGCAGCGCGCACCTGAGCCTGGGCGTGGACGTTCCTGGGGACGTGGCCGAAGTGGAAGCGCTGCTGCGGGAGCGTGGTCGGATCTGAACTACTGGGTGGATGCCACTCGAGCCAGGGCTCGAGTGCTGTCTGGAAGCCGCTGGGCGAGCCTCTTTCGCCTAAAGAGTAGATCCATCCATGCCCCAGCGCCTTGCACCTCCACCCGCTGCGTGAGGCGTGTCCCCATGGGGCTGGCGATCAGGGAGATTCGGAAGCGGGCCACTCGACCGAACCCAAGCACCACCCACTGCAGTTCGGTGAGGGACTGGAGCTTCTCCAACCTGAACGTGCGGGTGCCCTGGCCATCAAAGCGGAGCTTGCCCGTGGCCCCCAACGAAGCCGGGCCCGGCAGGCTGACGGCGAGGAGCCCGGTCATCCACTCCGGCCAGCGGCGCGGTTCTTCGAGCAGCTTCCAGACCTGTTCCGGAGTGGCGGAGGTCTCGAGGGCGTGGGAGAGGGTGAACATGGTCAGTCCAACCGGAAGTGGCAGCCCCGGCTCTCGGGGTTCTGGGCGGCGGCCTTCAGGATCAACTTGGCGCATATGATCGCGTTGCGCAGCTCCAGCAGGTTGCGGTTCAAGGGTGCCGACCGGTAGAACGCATCGATGCGGTGGAAGAGGTAGCCCATGTCGGCCCGGGCCCGGTGCAGTCGGGCCCGGGTTCGGATGATGCCGGCGTAGTTCCAGAGCGTGGTCCGGATGTTGTTCCAGTCCTGCTCGATGAGGAGCGGATCTGGTTCCGCGGAATCCTGGGCGGGCAGCCAGGGGCGGATGTCTTCGGGATTCGACAATTCGGCGCCGGGGAGCTCCGACACCGCTGCTTCAGCCGCCCGATGCCCCCACACGAGGCCCTCAAGCAGGGAGGTCGATGCTAGGCGATTCGCGCCGTGGACGCCCGTACAGGCCACTTCCCCCGCGGCGAAGAGCCCCGGCAGGCTGGTGCGACCCTCTAGGTCCACGCCGACACCCCCACAGAAGTAGTGGGCGGCGGGAACGACCGGGATGGGTTGTCGGGTGGGTTCGATCCCGTGGGAGCGGCAGGTGTCCAGGACTTTGGGGAAACGTTGCTCCACATCGAGTTCCGTCAAAAGCGGCTTCAGGTCGAGATAGACGCAGAGGTCGCCCGTGCTGGCCATCTCCGTGAAGATGGCGCGGCTGACCACATCCCGGGGGGCCAGTTCCATCTGCTCCGGGGCGTACCGGCTCATGAAACGCTCGCCCTTGCGGTTGATGAGGTGAGCCCCCTCTCCGCGCAGGGCCTCCGTCAGCAGAGTGCGGGGCTGTCCGGGGATGAAGAGGGTCGTGGGATGGAACTGGATGTACTCGCAGTTGAGGATGCGGGCACTGGCGCGAAAGGCCGCCGCCAACCCGTCTCCCGTGGCCCCAGGCGGGTTGCTCGTGTGCAGATAGAGATAGCCCAGGCCGCCGGTGGCGAGGACCGTCCGCCGCGCCAGGGTGCGCTCTACCCGACCCGTAGCGGCATCGAGCAGGTAAGCGCCCCGGACCTGGATGGGATCGTAGACCCGGCAAGGGTCCGAGGCGTGGTGGGGAATGGTCACGAGATCCGCCAGGACCGCGCCTTCACGCAGTTTGATGCGGGGATGGTTGCGCACTGCGGCACTGAGGCTGTCCTGGATCGCGCGCCCCGTCTCGTCCCGCACGTGGTAGATGCGGTGCTCGCTGTGGGCCGCCTCCCGGGTGGGCTGGGGCGTGCCGTCCGCTCCGAGGTCGAAGGGCACGCCCACGTGCTTCCAGAGGTAATCCTTGAGGAGCCTCGGGCCCTCCTCTGCCAGCAGTCGCACGGCGCTGGGATTGCAGAGTCCTGCACCCGCCGCCTCAACATCCGCCGCCAAACGTTCAGGGGAATCCATGCCTGAAGCGGAAAGCCCCGCGATACCCCCTTGCGCCCAAGAGGTGTTGCCCGTACCTAGAGGATCCTTGGACACCAGGAGCACATCAGCGCCCAGTTCTGCTGCCCGGAGGGCTGCGGTGCAGCCGGCAATCCCTGCTCCCAGAACCAGAATGTCAGGCGTCACAGCTCACCTCGAGGATTGGCCTGGGAAGGCGCCAGAGCCCCTCCAGGTCCGTCTCCGCCGCCTGTTCGTCAAGCCAGGCGAGGCGGGTCGCACAGGTCTCCAGGGCGTCTCCGATGGCCACCAGGCCCCAGGGCGTATTCAACTGCCCGTCCAGGGGAAGGAGAGACTCCAGGGCGGAACGCCACAGGGACTGCATCCCGGACGGATTCTGCATCTGCTGGTGGTGATAACCACCGGCCATGAAGATAAGCCCCTGAAGGCCGGAACGCAGCCGACCCCGGCTGACCTTCCAGAGGCCTTCAAGGGCGTCATGACACTCGTGAAAGAGAGCCTCGTTGAAGAGCGCAACGCCTGCATGAAGACGGTAACGTTCATCCAAGGGAAGCCCCATGAGGGCCATCAGCAATACACCCGAGCGTAGGCTCAGCCAATCCCCGTATGCCACCCATTCGGGATGGGGCAGCCAGCCGGAAGCGCCCTTGATCGCGGTGGTCGGGAACCGGTTCAGGCAGGCACGAAAGGCGGCATTGACATCCGTGGCATCGTCCAGGGAACGCAGCATGGGAGCCGCTTTTTCCAGCAACAGCGCCAAGGGGATGCCCTCGGGGTGTTCGGCGAGAAATCGCGGTGCCCCGAGCAGCACCGGCCAGACGAGCAGCCCCCGGTCTCGGGGATCCTCCAGCGCGGCTTCGAGCCACTGACGCAGACAGCGCTGAGCGCTGATGGGAATGCGCGGCTGCTGCTGCCAGAGGATGGGACGCTTCTCGTCCGTGCAGGTGCTCATCAGGTGAAATTGCGCTCGGAGAGGCTGATGAACTCCAGGGCGAAGTCATCGAGTTCCGTCTGCCAAGCCTTGATGCGGCCCTGGAAGTAGTTGTAGGCCATGAGCGCCGGTACCGCTGCGACGAGGCCGATGGCGGTGGCCACGAGGGCTTCCGAGATCGGCACCGCGACGGTGGCGAGGTTCGCTTGACCGGTCTGGCCGATGCCATTGAAGGCGTCGATGATGCCCCACACCGTGCCGAAGAGGCCGACGAAGGGGCTGACGGCTGCGATGGTGGCCAGGATGCCCAAATGCCGTTCCATGCGACCCATCTCCACCACGGAGGCACGCTGAAGGCTGCGCTCCACCGCCTCCATGTTCCGCAGAGTGGGCTTCGCGCCGCCGGTCTGTCCTACCCGCAGCTGGTAGGTGACCTCGCTGTAGCCCGCGACGAAGAGCCCTACCATCGGGCTCAACTGGTAGGGCTCCAGCTGCTGCTTGAGTTCCCTCCAATCGGTGGCCTTCCGGAAGGTTCCCCGGAAGGATTCCGACACCGTGGCGCTGCGTTTCAGCAGCACACCTTTCTTGAAAATGATCACCCAGGAGACCAGGGAGAACACGCCGAGCAGGCCGAGAACCACCTTGGAAACAAAGCCGCCGTGGAGTACGACTTCCCACAGGTTCATGCCTTGGCCTTCGATCAGTGCTGCGTGGAGCATCTTGCCTCCGTGACATGCAATGGTACCCGACCTCGTCACGCGCGAAACCTTTGTCTACACTGCATGGCGACCGTTCGGCGGCCATGGGGCGTGTAGTCGGATGTGGAAAGGGAGGCTCAGGATGCATGTGCTGGTGATTGGTTCGGGCTACGTGGGGCTGGTGGCCGCGGTGGGATTTGCCGAGGCTGGGCATACCGTGCTGGGCATCGACGTCGACCCCGCCAAGATCGAAAAGCTGCGCCAAGGCATCAGTCCGATCTTCGAGCCAGGCTTGGACGAACTTCTCCTGAAGCACCAGAAAAACGGCACCCTCGTCTTTTCCCTCGAAATGAAGGAGGGCATCGCCCAGGCCGACGCCGCGTTCATCTGTGTGGGGACGCCCCAGAGCGAAGATGGCAGCGCAGACCTGCAGTTCGTGTTGGCGGTGGGCAGGGAGATCGGCAAGGCCATGTCCCTGCGATCCATGGACGCCAAGCCCCTGATCGTGGTGGACAAGAGCACCGTGCCCGTGGGAACCGCTGCCCGAGTGACCGCCGCCATCGCTGCGGAGACGGACCGCCCCTTCGAGGTGGTCTCCAATCCGGAATTCCTGCGGGAAGGCTGTGCCATCGACGACTTCCTCTTCCCGGACCGCGTGGTGGTGGGCGTGACCACACCCCATGCGGAAACCGTGATGCGCGGCCTCTACCAGCCGCTGCTGGATCACGCCCAGGCCCGCAAAGCCGATTCCGGCCACTTCTTCGTGATGGATCCCCCGAGTTCCGAACTCACGAAGTACGCCGCCAACGCCAT
>CAYQAS010000123.1:0-12395 GCA_964415525.1 uncultured Solibacteraceae bacterium | reverse complement strand
GGCTCCTAGACACCCGATGTCCAGCCCCCGGAATGTAGCCGGAAGCAACAGATCGGCTCCGAGATGTCGGTCACGCTGAGAAGTTGGCCTTCCGTCGCGCCCACCACAGGGCAAGTCCCGAAACCAGAATGGCCGGCACCACCACCAACAGGGCCTGGGAGAGCGCCAGGCCTTCCGCCAACCCTCCCGCCTTCAGCACATCAGCCTGCCTTCCCACCCACCAGGGGCTGAGGGCATCTCCCAGCAGATGAATGAAGAAGACATTCAGCGCCACCCCGCTGGCCCGGACGCTCGCGGGCAGGCAGCTCACGATCACCGCATTCACGGGGCTGGTGTTGATGAAGAGCAGCAACATGCCCACGGCGTAGAGCCCGACGGCCATCGGCAGGTTGGAGGCCCCAAGGGCCAGCAGCACCGCCGGGGCGGCACCCAGCAGGCTGAGCCCCGAAATCCAGAGACCCGCATTGAGCCAGCGGCGCTGGAGGAGGTCCGTGGCCTTCCCCCCCGCAAAGGTGCCCAGGATGCCCATCACCACCGCCAGCGCGCCGAAGATCATCCCGGCCTTGCTCTCATCGATGGTGAACCGGAGCTGCATCATGGCGGGGGACCACGCGGAGAGCGCCCCCATGGCGAACGTATAGGCCATGTAGCTCACGGTGGCGGCGATCCAGATGCGGTTCTTCAGGATCACCTTCAGCCGCGCCCCATAAGACAGGCCTGCGCCGGGATCCGGGCCCTCGTCCATCGCGCCGCGCTCGGGATCCGCCATGCGGGTCATGCGCCACGCGAAGAAGAGCCCCGGAACGCCCGCGATGAGGAAGGCCGCCCGCCAGCCGAAGTGCACGGAGATCAGGCCGCTGAGGGCAAAGCCCAATGCCGATCCCACCGGGATGGCGAGGAAAAACCAGGTAAAGACCCGTGCCCGTTCGCGCTCCGGATAGAGGTCCGAGAGCATGGCGGGCCCCAGGGTGACGTAGGCCGCCTCACCAATCCCCACCAGGGCCCGCGTGAAGAGCAGCGATTTGTAGCCCACGGTGAAGGCCCCTGCCGCCGTCGCGACGCTCCAGAGGGCGATGCCGATGGCCACCAGCTTCGGACGGGAGTAGCGGTCCCCCAGGAAGCCGAAGAGCGGGCTGGCCACCATGTAGACGATGAGGAAGACGCTCGTGAGACTGCCAATCTGGGCGTGGCTGAGGCTGAACGCCTGACCCATCTGTACCGACACCGCCGGGACCACGTAGCGGTCCAGGTAATTGAGCATGTTGATGCTGGCGAGGAGAATCAGCAGCCGTCGTGGGTTTGTCATGGCACATTCCGCAGGTTGAGAGCCTCCAACCTATCATCCCGACATGAACCCCCCAAAAACTGTCCCACCCCCCGACACCTGCCGATCCAAACCAGCGGAGGCCCACTGATGGACGCCATCACGAATCTCTTCACCCGACGCAGCATCCGCGCGTACCGGCCCGACCCCGTGGACGCCGACACCCTCAAGCTCGTGCTCGAAGCCGCCATGTTCGCCCCATCCGCAGGCGACCAGGAGCCCTGGCACTTCATCGTCATCCAGGACAAAGCGACCCTGCAGGCCATCGCCGAATCCCACCCCTTCGCCTCCTTCGCCTCCCAGGCGCCGCTGGCGATCCTCGTCTGCGCCGACACTCGGGACCTGCCCTACCCCGCCTTCTGGCCCGCTGAGTCTGCAGCCGCCACGGAGAACCTCATGCTCGCGGCCAACGCCCATGGGCTCGGCTCCATCTGGATCGGCGTGCATCCCCGGCAGGACCGCGAGGACTTCATGCGGAAGCTCTTTGAGCTCCCCGAGGGCGTCATGCCCTTCGCCCTCATCCCGTTGGGACGACCGGCAGAGGTACCCGAGCAGCCCATCCGCTGGAACGAGGCGAAGATCCACAGTGAGAAGTGGCTGGCTCCCTGGGAGCCCCACCGTGACTGGCAGCCCCACCACCACCTCAAGCCCGGGGATCCCGAGCTCGACAGCCTGGCCTGACACCCCGACCTAAACGAAGCCATGCGGGCGCCCATCGGGGCGCCCGCATGTTATTTCAGCAGGAAGCCCTCTCCGATCTCATCCCCCTCCTCCAGCCAAAAGCGGGGCGTCCGCCAAGAGGTTCAGCGCCACACCCGGCTCCGAAGGTGTCCCGTCGTCGAGCATCGCCCGGGCTTCTTCGCGGGCGGGCATGGCCGCCTCGGGTCGTTTCCTCTGGCGTAGAAAGGGCGGCAACTGGATTCAATCCCGGAGCCCATTCCGCCGACGCACTCAGCCACCCACTTGCTTTGGTTCCCGCGACTCGGTTGGGGCGCACGCGAATGCTGATCCGCCAACACCCCCGTTTGCCCCTTACGAGTAATCACCAACGGAGATGAGCGCTCGAGCCAGTGTCCATCCAAGAATGACCTCATAACCCTGCTGGCACCGCCCTTGCATTGGCAGGGTTACAGGTAGGCAAATGGTATCCATCCTCACCAACACCAGCGCCCTTGGCGCCTCTCGTCAGCTCGGAGCCTCCAACCTGGGGCTCGAACGCAGCATCCAGCGGCTGACCTCGGGCAAGCGCATCAACCAGGCTGCGGACGATGCCGCAGGCCTCGGGATCAGCAACCGCCTGGGGGCCGACATCCGCACGGGGGTCCAGGGACGCCGGAACGTGAACGATGGGGTGAGCACGCTCCAGGTGGCCGATGGGGTCCTGGACGAGGTCACGAGCCTGCTGACCCGGGGTGTGGAATTGGCTGAACAGGCCCAGACCGGCACCATCAGCGACCTGAACCGAGTGAATCTGGACGCCGAGTTCCAGAACATCATGAAGACGATCATCGACCTGGGGCTCAGCACCAAGTTCAACGGACAGCCCCTTTTCGGAACGAGTCTTTCGGTCTCCGCCGATAAATTCGGTTCGATCGACGTGACCATCGGAACCGTCAGCACCTCCGCGACCGCAGCCCTGGGCATCGACATTGCCCCGCACCCAGGCGGTCCCTCAGGATGGCTGCCCGATGGCGCAGGCGGGTACCACCCACCTGGCGTGGACGTGTTCGTGCAGCACTCCATCCTCACTCAGTACTGGGTAGGCTACGACGACCAGGACGGGAATCCCACCACCGTGGACTACAGCGCCGTGCCTGGATGGGCGTCGAGTCTGGGATGGGCCGGACCGGGCAATGGCTGGTTCAGCCCGCCCCCAGGCTGGACCCCCACGGACAACGGCAGTTTTGCGGCGTACAGCTCAGTCTATGGCGCAGGCGTCGCCACGGGCTTCCAGCCTCCACCGGGTTCCATGACCATGGGCACCGACAACATCGGAACCCAGATCAACGCCCAGCTCGTGGCGCCCAAGCTGAAGGACGCCATCGAGCAGGTCAGCAATATGCGCGCGAACCTCGGCGCCGGGATGCAGCAGCTCACGGCCGTCTCCAACACCCTGGGCATCCAGACCGAGAATTTCACCGCCGCCTTCAGTCAGATCCGGGACGCAAACATCGCCGACGAGGTCGTCTCCCTTACTAAGTTCCAGATCCTGAACCAGAGCGGCACCAATGCCCTCTCCCAGGCCAACCAGAACCAGCAGAGCCTCCTCACCCTGCTGCGATAGGCCTCAGCGGGTCACCCGACCCACGGTCCAGTCACCCGTGCGCTTGCCTGGAACGAGGCTCCAGCCCTCCTTGAACTCCAGGGACCAGCCCGGCCCTGTGATCGATTTCGCCGCCGGATCGGCCGGGGCAGGCACGCGAACCGTGCTCCAGTTCTCCGCCATCAGCGATCCGTCCGTCACGGTGAGGATGCCCCAAGCTCCGACGAGGCGGAGGGTGGGGTTGTAGATGCCCAGGCCCTCAGGAGCCTCCTGCAGGCTGGGGTTGAAGTTGATGCTGCCCATGGGCACGGTGAGCACCGGGCCGTCCACGAACCGGCGACGCAGGTCGGTCACTCGCGGCACGCGCTTGGCCTCTCGGGCCTCCTCTTCCTGTCGAATGGCCAACGCGTCATATCGACTCGCCGCGGCTTCAGCGGCCTCGGGTCGGCCCTGGCCCAGAAGGGCGGCAAGGTCCGAATTCCCCTTCAGTGCCTTCCGCCATTGAGGGTTGGCTTCATCCAGCAGCAAGCCCAGGGCCGGCCCCGTGACGTAGGCAAAGGACCGGGCTTGGCGTTCCTTCAATTCGGCCTCCCGCAACCGCGTCACAGCACGCTCCAGGGCCGCACCCGGCGCCAGGGCCACCCGCGCGCCCGTGTATTCCGCGAGTCCCTCTGCCATTTCTAGGGCGACTTCTCCCGCAGCCCCCTTCGGAAACAGCGCACGGCGACCCGGCGTAATTTGCCCGCGGCCTGGAGCGCCGCCCGGAGGGTGCGCATCTCCAGTCGCAACCAGGACGGTCCATCCCGTGTCTCGAGATGCGAACAGGCCGACATGCCGGTAGGCCAGAGGCGACACCAGGAGGCAGCTAATGAGAGACATGCGGATCATGGGCACTCCGACTTGCACAGGAAAGGCCGAGCAGGCATACGGTCCAAGTGATTGGAATACGTCGGAACCGCGCCAGGCTTGACTCCGCAAGCACAGAGTCTCCTCCCGTGCAACCAGGGCCTACTTCTGGATCATCCATCACGCCAGTGACTGTCTACTCCACATCGGCACACCAGCTACCGCTTCACCCTCTTCTTCCCGAAGATCAGGGCGTTCGGATGTTCCGCCAGGTAGTCCGTCAGCGCCTGGACGGAAGCCGCGGCCTTTTGGAAGGCCTCCAGGGCCTTGCGCAAGTCATGAGGCACGGGGGCGTCGGCGACGATTCCCTGTTCCAGAGCCTGCAGCGTCTTCTGTGCCTGTTCCAGGGTCGCTTGGGCCCTGGGCAGGGTCTCCGCATCCGCACGTGCCAGGGTCACGCGCGCCTGTTCCAGGGTGGTGCGCAGGGTCGGCACGGTGGCCCTCAGCTCCTGCACCAGCGACTCCAGCGGCAGCCTGCGCAGGCGGTCAAGAAAGGCGTTCAGATTAGCCATGACGGATTCCAGGGCCTTTGGCGCCGTGGGAAGTTCGGGGTAAGTGCCGCGATGGTCCACCCGGCGCGGCGGCGCCTCTGGATGGAAATCGAGGTCCACGAAGAGCTTGCCCGTCAGCAGGGAACCGGTCTTCAACTGAGCCCGCAGCCCCCGCGCCACCAGACGTTCCATGGCCTGCTCCACCGTGGTGGTGCGGGTGCCCAGCAGCGCCATCCGCTCGGGCTCTAGGGCGATAAGCACGGGAATCCGGGCCTCCATGCGATCCGTGTGGAATTCCAGCCGGATGTCCGCCACTTCACCCACGGGGATGCCCCGGAACTCCACCGGTGCACCGCGGCGCAGGCCGCGCACGGAATCGCGGAAGGACAGCACGTAGTAGTGCTTCTCCAAGTAGGTCTTCTCGAAGATCTTGTCGCGGTTCTCAAAGAGCGGAAACACGGTGCCTTCGGCAGCACCTGGGCTGGGATCCAGGCTCACGGGGTTCTCGAAGGCGATGCCGCCCAGCACCAGGGCGGACAGGGATTCGGCGGCCACCTTGACGCCCTCGGTGTCCACCTTCATGGAGATACCACCCGCGTTCCAGAACCGCGTGTCCCTGCGCACCAACCGGCTGTGGGGTTCCAGGACGAAGACCTGGATGCTCACCGCCTGACTGTCCTTGTCCAGCTCACACCCCACGACCTCGCCCACCTTGACCTGGCGGTGGTAGATCGGCGAACCCGCATCCAGGCTGCCCAGGCGCTCCGCCTTGAGCACGAAGAGCCTGCCCGGCTGACCCGTGATCACGTTGGGCGCCTTTTCGAGTCCCTTGAAGGTCGTGCGGTATTTTCCCGGTTTGCCAGGATCCATGCCGATGTAGGCCCCGCTGAGCAATGTGCCCAGGGCGCTCACCTGAGCCGCACTCACCCGCGCCCGGACCACCCAGAAACGGCTGGATTCAGATACGTAATTCTCGGCGTCTTTCACGAGCTGGGCCCGCACCAGCACCTGGGAGAGGTCGGAACTCAGCTGAATGGCCTCCACCTTGCCGATCTCCACATCCTTGTAGCGGATGCGCGTCTTGCCCGCCTCCAGGCCCTCCGCCGTCTGGAAGGCGATGACCACCGTCGGTCCCTTCTCCATCCAGGCCTTCACACCCAGCCAGAGACCGATGAGGGCCGCAACGGCGGGCACGATCCAAACGATGGAGATGGAGCGCTTGGCCCGGATCTCGGGAGTGGGCAGGTCAATCTCAGGCATGGTCAGTCTCCATGGCATCCCAGATCAGCCGCGGGTCGAAGGTCATGGCGGCCAGCATGGTGAGCAGCACCACACCGGCAAAGGGCAGCGCGCCGGGCCCCGCCTCGGTGGTGGCCAGCGAACCGAATGCGACCAGGGCCGCCATGAGGGTTACGACGAAGATGTCCACCATGGACCAGCGCCCCATGAGCTCCATCAGGCGATAGAGCAGCGTCCGATCCTCGGGCCGCCAACGCACGCGGCGATGCACCGAGACCAGCAGGAACACGAGGATGGCGATCTTCGCGAGGGGCACCACCACACTCGCCACGAAGATCACCGTCGCCAGATGCCAAGCCCCGGTCTGGACGAAATAGACGACGCCCCCCAGGATCGTGTCCGCCTGGACCCGGCCCATGTAGGTGACGCGCATGACCGGCAGGAGGTTCGCCGGGATGTAGAGCAGCGCAGCCGCGATCACGAGCGCCCAGGTGCGCCGCAGGCTGTCCGGACGCCGGGGATGCAGGGCCGCCCCGCATCGGGCACAGACCGGGACCATCGCGTCCGCCAACCGCCGACACACCAGACAGGTGATGAGCCCCGCCCGGGTGGCGGTCAGCGCCCCCAAATGTCGCCTCTGCCGCGGCGCGGGACCTCGCCACCGAAAATGGACGGCGGGAAGCGCATGGGTCCATCCCCCGCGGGTGCCCTTCATGCCAGCCGCTCCCAAATTTCATGCGGTTCCAGCGCCGCCACCACCGCCGATTCCAGGAGAATGAAGGCCCCCAACGCCACCAACGAACCGCCGAAGGAAACCCCCGCCAGCTTCACGAGCTTGACGTAGGCCACCAGGATGCCCAGCAGGAAGACCTCCATCATCGCCCAGGCCTGACAGGTCAGGACGAACCGGAAGACGATCCCCCCACGGGGCGGCTGCAGCCCCAGGCGCAGGGGCAAGAGGACGTACACCAGCCCCGCCAGATGCATCAGCGGCAGGAGCACGCAGGGGATCAGAACCGTCAGCCCCAGCACCAGCCGCCCCTGGCCCACCAGCACCATGACCCCGCTCACGAGCCCTGCCTCCTGGATGTTGCCCTGCAGGTTGACCCGGACCAAGGGCGCCGCCAGGGCCAGAAGGAAGCAGATCAGCCCCGCGAGGCTCAGGGCGAGGCTGCGCTCGAGCGTCCCAGGTTTCTGCTCATAGAGCGTGGCCCCGCAGCGGACACAGCGCGCCTCCCCGCCCTCGGGCAGCGGCGAGATCCGGTGCAGCAGATCGCAGTCCGGGCAGGCGATGAGGGAAGAGGTGTCCATGGCGGTCCCGCCCTCTTGTCGGCAGGCGGGGCGGCTTGATCCAGTCTGGTTCCCCGCAGCAGGAGCCCTCCAAAGGAAAGCGGCGCCTCGCGGCGCCGCTTGGAGTCAACAATGGTCGATCATCCTGTGCAGCTACTCCTTGGGGGGCTCCGGCATCGCCGTTCCCCATAGGATGGGGTTGATTTGGCCGCTGTAGTCCTTCTGCGTAATTGCCTGGAGCAGGCCGATCACGTCCGCTGAGCTGCCGAACTTCCACCGGAAGCTGGCCTGGTAGGACTTGAGGAACGTGGCGAAGGCCTTCTCGCCGATCTCCCGGTGGAGGCAGTAGAGCAGGTAGGCGCCCTTGTCGTAGACCAGGGAGGTGCGGAGCCGTGAGTCGGCGATCCAGTCGCCGGTGGCCGCCCGGTGCGCGAAAGGAATGCACGACTTCTGCGCCTCTCCCCCGGCCCGGAACTTCCAGCCCGCCACCATGGCCTTGTAGTAGGCCTCGCCCCGCGCGAAGCGGATCGCCAGCGCAGAGCAGTACTCGGAGAAGCTCTCGGTCAGCCACTGTTCCTCGTAGGAGGGCATCTTGACGACATGTCCCCAGTAGGCATGAGCGATTTCGTGCGCGATGCGGGCGTTGATGCCGGGGGAGAAGATCTGCTTGTAGAGAGACGAGCTCTTGTCGAAGGCCTCGTGCGTGAGAAACATCAGGTTGGCGGGAGCCTGGCCAAACCCCCAGGAAGGGATCTGGATGATCGTGTAGTCCTTGAATGGGAAGGGCCCCAGGAACGGCTGGTAGTACCGGATGAACTCACGGGTCAGCTTCAGCAGCTTTTCCTCGTTGCCGCCCTGGAGGGCGTAGGTGGCGAGGCGGATTGTGAGGCCGTCCTGGGAATCCTCGAAGAGGTTGTATTTCCCGGCGATGACCACCGGAAACTGGATGGGCTTGTCGCTCCGGGTCTCCAGCACCGCGTAGTCCCCCTCTTCACGGCGAGACACGATGTTCCCGCACGAGAATGGGACATAGGTTTTCTTGACCCGCATGCGGCATTCGTACGTGAAGTACTGCCCTCCGAGGCTCGGCTGCGGGAACCAAGCGCCTGTGCCCAGCTTCCAGTAGCTGGCCCCCGCGGGCGCCACGAGGACATCCCCCGCCAGCTCGAAGCGCACACGGACCTTCTTTCCCACGGGCAGGGGCTCGGGGAAGCAGACGAGCAGCTGGTGGTGGTCGTGGTGGTGGCTCAGTTGCCGCCCCTGCTCATCCGTGATGCTCATGACGTTCCACTTGCGCGCGACCCCGCGATCCGCCTCGAAGGAGAGCAAATGAAAGCGTAGGCTGGCCTGGCCCGCCTCTCGGACCGCCAGTTCCTCCTCCACCGTCACGCGCACGTTCCGATGGTCGTCCGTCTCCAGGTTCACCCGCGCATGGGTGAGCGTGTATGGCAATGGCTGCCCATCCTTCCAGCTCCATCCAAGGGGCAGTTCGGAGATGACCACTTGGTCCGAGGGCCAGATGCCTTCCGCGTTCGCCCTGAACGAACAGAGCCTCTCCATGCGGTCATACGCGGGATCGTACTGGTAGGTCCACGGACCGTCGCCACCGTCCATCTCAGCCCAGACGGCAGGCTGAGCATCGCCGGAGCGGCCTGCCAGCAGCATGGCGTGCCCCCGGGTCAGCCCCCCCGTGTGGTTGTGGCGGGCGGAAAGCTTGTTGAATCCGTCCGACAGGTCCAGGGGTGCGCGCTCGTCCAGGGCCGGGAGCTGCGCGTTCAGACCGAACAGGGCCAGCCGCTTGAACTCCACACGCACCTGATTTCCCTCATGCTTCGTGAAAGAGAACCGACCGCCGAGGGAACCCAGATTGGTTCTCAGGATGGACAGCTCCGCCGGATCGTCCGAGGTGTATTCCAGAACACCCTTGCCCTGGAAATAGAGACCGACAGGCTTGGCCTCGACCTGGAGCCCGACCGCCTCTCCATCCTCAAGACGGAATCGAGCCCTTCCAATGCTCCACTCGAGGTTCTTCACCGCCATCCCTGCGGCCTTCGCCTCGGCCTTGAAGGCCAGGGGGCGACTGGCTGTGGATTCTGCACACAGCGGCATCCATGAACACGCAATGAAGCACACAAAACCAAGCATCAAAGCGGATTTCACGTCGACTCCTGCATGAAATGTATTTGTTTTTCTCATGCTAGTGAAATGTCACCACCCGAACCAGCCTTTCGATGAAGCCAAGCATCTTTTCACTTCAGCCCAACAGCCCTGCCTGCCGCGACAGTCAAATCGCCACTCAACAGAACTAGCCGTATATACACCTTCCTGATTATCGGGAAGGTTCCGCCTCGATGAGCCTACCGTCGCCGTTGCGAAAGCAATGGAACCGCTAATGACGCGAATCCGGCCTTCGGCCGCGCGAATGAATCCAGCTGCAGTGGACCCAGGCCACCTGGGCCAAAGGCCGACAGCCGCCAAGGCAAATGTTTTTCGCGGACGGAGGCCAGGACGTCTTTGGAGGCCACTCTGGCCCCTGTCCGCGAAATGGGTGGCCGAGCAAGCGCCACCCTATTTGCGAACATTCGCGTCAGTCGCGGTTCCTCTGTCTCAATGAATGGTCTGCTCTGGCTGAATTTGACCGATAACCAGGTACGCATTTCCACAACACCTTGCGCATGCCTTCCCGATGAATTTTCAAGAAACGGCGCCAGGAGGCGCCGCGGTCTGCTTCGGGGTCCGGCCCAGGATCCGTCCTCGGTGCGCACACGGGGCAGGCCTTGGGATCTTCCGGGGCATCAACACGGACGCGGCGACCGTCCTCGGCCATCAGGGAGCCGTTACCAACAGCACACCCCAGGTGAGGCTTAGCCCGCCCTGGGCCTCCTGGATTGGAGCGATGGCCCATCCACCCCCCGGTGCGGACCCCATTAAGAGCAATGCCCCGACACCCACGGGATGCCCCATCAGGACACTTCCTGCCCCTACCGGGCGCCTCACTGACAGAAACGGCGCCTTTCGGCGCCGCTTCTGTCAGTGACTGTCGAACCTTAGTTGCAACCGCAGCCGCAGCCCACGTTCAGGGCCTTGGTGACTTCGGCGGCCAGCTGGCCTTCCTTGACCTCGGCCAGGGCGTAGGTGGCGCGCACCATCGGCTTGTTCACCTTGAGAACGCGGGTGATGTCGATGGGCGTGGCGCTGATCACGATGTCGCAGGGGGTGGCGTCGATGGTGGCTTCCAGATCCTTGACCTGCGCATCGCCGTAACCCATGGCGGGCAGGATGCCCTGGGCGTTGGGGTACTTCTTGTAGGTCGCGGCGATGGAGGCCACGGCGTAGGGGGTGGGATCAACGATGGAGGCCACGCCCACGTTCTTGGCGGCGACGACACCGGCGCCGTAGGTCATGGAGCCGTGGGTGAGGGTCGGCCCGTCCTCGATGACCAGGACGTTCTTGCCCTTGACCAGCTCAGGCTTCTCCGTGGTGACCGGGCTGTTGGCGCGGATCACGATGGCCTTGGGGTTGTAGAGCTTGGCGTTGGCTTCGATCGCCTGGATGTCGGATTCCTTGGCGCTGTCGCATTTGTTGATGATGATGACGTCGGCGCGACGGAAGTTGGTCTCACCGGGGTGGTAGATCATCTCGTGGCCGGGGCGGAGGGGATCGGCAATCACGATGTGCATGGCGCACTCGTAGAAGGGCAGATCGTTGTTGCCGCCGTCCCAGAGGACGACATCCGCCTCCTGCTCGGCCTGACGGATGATCTGCTCGTAGTCGACGCCGGCGTAGACGACGAAGCCGTTGTCGATGTGCGGCTCGTACTCCTCACGCTCCTCGATGGTGCACTTGTGGAAGTCGAGGTCAGCGTAGGTCTCGAAGCGCTGGCAGGCCTGGGCCGCCAGATCGCCATAGGGCATCGGGTGGCGGATGGCGACCACCTTCTTGCCCATGGCCTTCAGGATGTTGCTGATGTAGCGGGTGGTCTGGCTCTTGCCGGCGCCGGTGCGCACAGCGGTGATGGCGATGACGGGCTTGGCGCACTTGACCATGGTGTGGTCGCAGCCCAGGAGCTTGAAGTCGGCGCCCGCGGCCATGCAGAGGCTGGCGAGGTGCATCACGTGCTCGTGGGTCACGTCGGAGTATGCGAAGACGCACTCGTCCACGTTCTCGCGCTTGATGATGTTCACCACTTCGCTCTCGTCGAAGATGGGGATGCCGGCCGGGTACAGGCTGCCCGCCAGTTCCGCAGGATAGGCGCGGCCGGCGATGTCGGGGATCTGGGTGGCGGTGAAGGCCACAACGTTGTAGGCGGCGTTGTCGCGATAGTAGGTGTTGAAGTTGTGGAAGTCTCGGCCAGCGGCGCCAAGGATGAGGACACGGGTCGGGTTGGACATCGGCAAGCTCCCTTAAGGAAAAGTGGTGGCAGGTTGGGCCAGGGAATCCCGGCACCCCTGAGCCTAGCGGATCCCCGCGCCCAAGATCAAGTCCAACCTCAATCAAATGTTTACTTGCAGCGCATCCGGAGTGCATACATTCCCGGATTCTGCCCCCGTATGCAGGCCCCCATGAAGCCCAGCCTGTGCCAGGGCCACCGAACCCCCGCCGCACAGGCGTCCTGGGTGACTCCATATGCGCACCTGCGTCAGGATGGTACGGAACCCAACCCGGAGGCTCCATGCCCCTGCCCCGCATTCTGGCCGCGCCCCTGCGCGGGCTCCGCCGCCCCAGGGTGTGGCTCTGCCTGGTGGCGGGAGGTGCGGCCTTGCACGCCCTGGTGGGGTTCGTGGTGGTGCCCAAGGTGCTGGAATCCCAGATTCCCAAACGACTCTCCGCGGCCCTGGGGCGCCCCGTTCGTCTGGCCCACGCCACCTTCAACCCCTACACC
>CAYQAS010000122.1:0-12397 GCA_964415525.1 uncultured Solibacteraceae bacterium | reverse complement strand
GCTTGCCGAAGGTCGTGCGCTGCTTCGCGTAGGCCACGCTGGCCTCGAAGGCCCCCTGGGCCATGCCAAGGGCAAGGGCCGCGATGCTGATGCGCCCACCGTCCAGCGTCTTCATGGCCTGCTTGAAGCCCACGCCCTCCTCGCCGAGGAGGTTGGCCACGGGCACCTGCACGTCCTCCAGGATCAGCTCTGAGGTATCGCTGGCGCGCATGCCGAGCTTGTCCTCCTGCTTGCCCGCCCGGAATCCTGCCATGCCCTTTTCAAGGATGAAGGCGCTGATGCCATCGGTGCCGTGCCCGGGCCGGGTGCGGGCCATGACGACGGCGACCTGCCCCACGGTGCCGTGGGTGCAGAAGGTCTTGGTACCGTTAAGCACCCAGTGGTCGCCTTCCAGCCGCCCCGTGGTTCGCAGGGCGCCCGCGTCGCTTCCCGCGCCGGGTTCCGTGAGAGCCCAGGCACCGAGGGTTTCGCCGGAGGCCAGTCGCGGAAGAAATCGGGAATGCTGATCGGCGTTGCCCATGGCCAGGATGTGGTTGGTGCAGAGGCTGTTGTGGGCCGCCACCGTGAGGCCCACGCTGCCGTCCACCCGGCTCAGTTCTTCCACCGCCACCACATACTCCAGGTAGCCCATGCCCGCCCCGCCGAGGTCCTCCGGCACGAGCGTACCCATCAGTCCCATCTCGCCCAATTTGGCGATGGCGGCGTGCGGAAAGGTCTTGTGCGCGTCCCAATCCATCACATGGGGACGGATCTCCCGTTCGGCGAAGCGACGCACCTCCTCGCGCAGGGCCTGCACGTGGTCGGGAAGGGCGAAGTCCATGGGCGCCTCCATTGATTGTTATGGGTATCTGGTGCCTGAGTTATGACCTTGTTCCAGCGGACGCAGTGGATGGGTCGGCCCAGGACACTCTGCCCTTGAGCCCGGTCCGGTTGCGCCCGTCCATGCCATGCTCGATCCATGCGCATTGAATGCATCGCCATCGGAACCGAACTGCTCACCACGGAGCGGCTGGACACCAACAGCCTCTGGCTGGCCCAGCGCTTGGCGCGCCTCGGGCTCGCCTTCACGCGAAAGACTTGCACGGGCGACAATCCGGCGGACCTGCGGGAATTGTTCAGGGAAGCCCTCGATCGCTCCGAACTGATCCTCTGCACCGGCGGGCTCGGGCCCACTTTCGACGACCTCACCAAGGAATGTTGGGCGGAGGTGCTTGGAGACGCCCTGCTGGAGCATGCCGACGCCAAGGCCACGCTCGAAGCCTTCTTCGCCCGGCGCGGGCGCACACCGAGTCCCAGCAACTACAAGCAGGTGATGCTGCCGGAGCGCGCCGAAATGCTGCCCAACGCGAACGGCACCGCGCCAGGCATCCTCTGGAAGGATCCGGAGGGCTTCCCCGGCCGCACCATCGTGCTCATGCCCGGCGTGCCCCGGGAGATGAAGGGCATCTGGGAAACGGTCGTGGAGCCGCGCCTCGCGGCGAAGGCCGGTGCGGCGGTCCACACCCTGCGGATGGTCACCTGCCGAATCCCCGAGAGCACGCTGGATGACCGCACCCGGGCGCTGCGTGAAGTCCATGGGCACCTGGACTGGACCATCCTCTCCAGCCACACCCATGTGGAACTGCAGGCGAGGAACCGGGATCAGGCCGCCCTGGATGCGGCGGAGGCGGATTTCCGGGCGGAGCTCGGTGAGGACCTGGTCTGCGTCGGTGAAGGGAGTATCGAGTCGACGGTGTTGGCAAATCTGCAGGCCCGAGGCGAGACCTTTGCCGCCGCCGAGAGCATGACCGGCGGTCTGCTGGCCGCACGTTTCACGGCTCAGCCAGGCGCTTCCACCGTCTTCGCGGGGGGCGCAGTCGTGTATGCCCAGGACGCCAAGATCACCTTAGCGGGTGTAGATCCTGCAGTCATCGCCACCCATGGCACGGTCTCCGAAGCCACCACCCGCGCCCTCGCCGAGGGCATCCGGGTCAAGCTCGGGACGACCTGGGGCATCGGCATCACGGGCAACGCAGGACCGGATGCGGACCCGAACGGCACCGCTGAGGTCGGCGTGGTGCACATGGCCGTCGCCGGACCGGGTGGTACGACCGCCTTCAGCTACAGCTTCCCGGGCTCCCGGGGGGATATCCAGCTGCGGGCAGCCAGCTGGGCGTTGGATCTGCTGAGACGGCGATCTCGGACGCTTTGAACTTCCGTTGATCCATCAGTGAAGTCAACAGGATGCGCGGAACGAGTTCCTCGGCGTAGCGCATCTCGTTCGTGTCGTATTCCCTTAAGGCCATGTCAGCCACAAGACGCGTAGACAGGGCCATCAGACTGACGCCGCGTACCTGCGGATAGCTCGCGGCCTTCCCGCTGGCGTAGCCCTGGACCCCAAAAAATGCACGGTTATCGGGGCTGTCGGGCATCCGAAAGGTCGTCCTGTCCATGCCCCAAAGCGACAGCCCCTTCCAGGCATAGGAGGCCGCATCTAGAGCACACCAGGCCTGGGCCGTGCGCTCGAACAGCACCGACAGCGGCTCAGCCCCGAGGCGTTGGCGAGCCTGGGAAATACCCGCCCGCATGACGGCGGGGGAACTCCCGTTCGGGAGCGCCCAGACCGAGGGACTCCAGCACCTCGGACATGGACGTACCGCGGTACAGCGCGAGGGCAATCACCAGCCATACGACCTGCTCCGCAGGCAACCGACGGCGTCGGATGCTCGCCGTACCCGTACAGGCCAAGGACTCCTCGATCCACGCCAGAGGCAAATGTGCCCCCAGACGACCGAGCCCGTCCGTGGGGAAACGCTGCAAGCAGCATCGAGTTCGCATTCGAAGAGGGACGTGTCAGTCATTTGCGCCCCTTACAACATCCCTGTTGGCATGTACATAGAAAAATGCCGCTCAGCGCGAACTGAGCGGCATTAGCCCTTACAGGCCCCTTTTCGACAGCAGGTACCGAACTAGAAGGAGAGACGGACGCCGAACTGGGCCTGACGCTCCGTGGACACCGTGTAGAGCGACGTCGCATAGATGGGAGCCGCTTCGGTGCTCTTGGAATCCAGACGGACCCTGTCGTAACGGGCGGTCTTGTTGAAGAGGTTAAAGATCTCGGCGCTGGCCGAAAGCTTCGTCTTGCCGAAAAGCTTCCAGTCGCGGCTGATCTTCAGATCCACGTTGGTCTTTCCGCACTCGCGGTAGGCATTGCGCTCGCTGCCCCAGACGCGGTCATTGCGGTAGCTGTCCCCGTTGAGGTCGCTGCTGAACTGGACGTTGTAGGGCACTCCACTCTGGTAGCGGACATTGAAGCCGAAGAGCAGGCCCGTGAACCGGCGTTCGTGGTAGGAGACGAAGCCGGTCACCACGTGACGCCGGTCGTTGGCGCTGTAGCCCCACTCGTCGCCCAAGCGGTTGACATCCTGGGCGTTGGTGGAGGTGTAGGAGCGCTCGTTGGAGTCCGTATCACGCTCCCTGGCGTAGGTGTATGCCAACTGGAACTGCAGGGGACTCTCGGGTTTGAGGTACTTCGCGGAGAGCGTCAGGGCCTGGTACTTGGCCTCGGCATCGCTCATGAAGACCCAGAAGGAGTTGTAGTTCTTGTTGGGCCGTGTGGTGCTGTAGAGTGGACGCCCGAAGGATGACGTGGTGCCGGTGGAGGTCAGGTTGAGGTCTGTCACACGCTCCAGGTTCCACGAGCGGGAATAAGTACCTTTGGCTTCCACGACGAGACCGTTGGGCAGGGCCTTCTCCACAGAGAGGCTCATGCGGTTGGTGCGGGTGTTCTTGAAGTCAGGGCTGAAAGTATTGACCGCCGGAGGATTACCCGCAGGGAAGGTCGCTGGATTATAGGAGGTGAACGTGAACGGATTATCGTAGTTAAACGCTGCGCCGCGAACGAAGTCGGGGAAGGCGGCTTTCATTGCAGGGGTCAGGGCCGAGGACTTGAAGATGATCTCGCCGGACACGATCCCGTTGGACGTGAGCACGGGATAGATGAACACGGATGGCGTACGGCTTACGAACATGCCGGCGGAGCCGCGCACCACCGTGCTCCCCTTGTCGAAGTCGGGGGTCCAGGTGAAGCTCGCGCGAGGCGAGATGGCGCTGTCACTGGGCATCTTGCTCGTCAGGGGGCCGGGACGGCCCAGGCTGGCTACACCACCGCTGTAGTCGAGGATGCCGTCCTGGGGGTGCTCCTGGCGGTCGTAGCGGAAGCCACCCGCCAGGCGCCACTGGGCATTTGGCTTCCATTCGGCCCAAAGAAACGCTGAGTATTCCTTCTCCGAAACGTCCATGGTGCCGGCCTGAGCAGCGCTGACGCCAGGGCGGAGGCTAAACCACTGGGTGTAGTCCTCCCAATTGCCAAGACGGTAATCCGCGAGGCTCTTGAAGAAGTAGCTGCCCTGGGCCTTCGCCATGAAGGTCTCGAAGATGTTGTGCTTGTTCACGTCAAAGCCTGCCCGGAGGGTCAGGTTGCCGGTGTAATAGGTGATCTTCTCGCTGATCTGCGTCTGCTTCGCCTCGTAGGCGCGCTCATACCAACCCGCACCAAAGCGCCCCACCTGGTTGACCTGGATCTGCGGCTTGGAGGCACGCAAGCCACGCGGGAGGTCCTCAGAGAGGCTGTTGATACTCACTTCGTTCAGCCAGTTGCTGCCGATGGTCCAGTTCCACTGACCGACGATGGAGACGGTTTTGCCCTCTTCACTCCCGGTGTTCTCGTAAGCCACGTTAAAGCCAGTGCTGTAATCGCCCGAGAACGAGGAGCGGTTCACGCGCAGCGACACGAGGTGCTCCGGCGTGACGTTCCAATCCACGCGCGCCAGAAGGGTGTTCGCATCCTTGTGGGCGGTGTAGCCAGCGCTCCGAGCGAGGAAGGTCTGATCGGCCTTATTGGTCGGATCGAAGGTGGCGGGGTTGAGCGGGCCGACGCCGTAGATCACGGGATTGGGCCTTGCATCGCGCTGAAGATCGACGGAGACGAAGTAGAACAGCTTGTCCTTGATGATCGGGCCACCCACCGTCGCCCCGTACTGGCGATTCGTGAACTCGCTGACCTCCTGGCCGTTGAAGTGGGACTTGGCGACCGTGCTCTTGGGCTTCTCGTAATAGAAGATGCTGCCCGTGAAATCGTTCGTGCCGGTCTTGGTGATGGCGTTCACGTAGCCACCGCCCATGCGGCCGAACTCGGTGGAGGCACCGTCGGTGATGACCTGGAACTCGCGAATGGCCTCGGCCGACAGTGTGAAGGGCGTACCCTCCGCCTGATTGCCCAGAGTGCCGCCGAAGAAGGAGGAACTGTAGTTGCCACCGTCCACATTGATGGCCGTGTTGATACCGCGCTGGCCAGCGATCGCGATATCACCGCGCTGGGAGGACGTCGTGACCTGGGGCGCCAGGAATGCGTAGCTCTCCCATCGACGGCCAGAGACAGGCAGCGAGGCCAGGTTTTCCGTGGTCAGCAGGGTGGCCGTGGAAGTGCGCTCGGTGTCGATCACCCCCACCGTGTTGGCAGTCACTTCCACCGTGACGGCGGCGACCGGCACCATCCACACTGTGACGGGAACGGTCTCGCCCAGGTTCAGATTGGTGCGGATGTTGGTGGAGGTCTGGAATCCCTCCTTTTCGATCGTCAGGGTGTATGGGCCCACCGGCAGGAACGGCGCAGAGAAGCGGCCGCTCGCATCCGTGCGGCCCGTGCGCAGAAGACCGGTTTCTGCGTTGCGAATCACGACCTTTGCCTCAACAACGGGCTTGCCAGCCTTGGTGAGGACGGTTCCATTGAGCTGCCCTGACACACCCTGGGCAGCGAGCGGCAGCGCCGCTACGGCGATGAAGGGGATCAGGCGGGATGCCAGGGGATGGATGCTGTTCAAGGTTGCCTCCAGGGGTTGCGTGTGTGGGGGTGCGGAGGTGGCCGACACTCACGGTGTCGGTGGACTCATTTGAGGTTTAACTACCTAGAAAACAAATGCGTTACTCGACTTCTGTCTGCATTGGATTATTCCGCGAACACGCATCCTGGAACCGGGCACCAGGATATAGCGCATCATTCCACGGGGTCGACATGGGTGAAGTCCTCTCATGCAAGCGGGAAAAGGCTATCACCACCATGCCGTGCAGATGCGACGGGCATGTGCCCATCCAACGCCCTTTCTGGAAACCGTTCCAAGCACGCGAGGGCTTAATTAAACAATAAATCATGAACACAATTCCATTTCAGGCGCGCCACTTCCAAACGAAACCAGCGCAATGGGGCTTGGATGTATCGCGTTCACAAAGCAACAAACAGCTTGAACAAATCCAACATGAATCCACAACCTTACATAAGCTGAATGAAAGGCAGATTTTTTCCTCAAGAAAATATTTTTTTCTCGCCTTCGAAAACCATGACGAGGCCGTTCGACGAATTCGCCCAGGCGTTCCTCCCCCGTCATCCCCCCGTTTCCCCGGCAAGGGACCTTGAAACCTCTCGGAGGTTCCCGGTGCTGACACCCCTCGCCGCCCTGGTCTGTGTTGCGTCCCCTGCCCCGCCCACCGTCGCGGAACTGGCTCCCATCCTCAAGATGATCTGCACCCAGGCCGGAACCCCAGGTCGGCTCGCCTGCCGCGATGCGGACATGGCTTTCGCTCTGAAGAAGGAAGGCGTCTCCCTGGATGCCCGGTCCCAAGCCGCCTGGGCCGCCACCCCTGAACAGGTCAGGGCCTTCGCCCAGGAAGGCAAGTGCGTGATCGTCGGGGAAGAACGGCTGCTGCGAGAAGGCGCCAGCCTTGCCCTGGTGCGTGAGGGCCGCACCGTCGGCATCCTGCTCCACCATCGGAATGCTCAGGCCAGCGGCATCAACCTTTCCGATGCCCTCCTCAAATTGTCGCGTCCGGTGTCCTGAACCGCGACCAGAACCGCCGCTGCTCCCGCCAGAGCGCGTCGAGATCCTGAAGCAGGGCTCGCCTCTCTTGGCGTTCCGCCAGGAGGACCTGTTTCAGATTCCGGCGCGCGGGTTTGGACAAACCGTCCGCCAAGCCCTTGATGATCCGGATGCCATTGCCAAGATCCTCCAACCGCCCAAAGCGATCCTGGAGTTCCTTCAGCAGGACCAGCGCATCGTCCTCGGCGGCTGGAGTCAGTCCGTAGAGAAAGAGCAGCAGATCCCGCAGCCGTTTCACCTGCAGACGGATGTCGTGGCGCTCCTCGTCGCTGAGATCCAGGATGGCCACCTTCCGGATCCGGTGCAGGGGCTGGGCATGGACCCACACCAAGCCCGGAGCGGCCGGTTCCAGGAGGCGGTCCCCTTTGCCTTTGGACGGCCACCTGGAAGGAGCATCCAGGCCCCCCATGTCGGCCACCACCGAGGGTTTGAGCAACTGCGCGATGACCTCCTGCCGACAGAGCACCCGCCGCACCGCGAGCTGAGAGAGGATCGGGACCGAGACCTCAAGAGGCGCTTCCAACGCCTGGAGCTGGGCCTCCAGCTTCGGAATCAGCAGGTCCAACTCCCGGAGCGGCCCCAGGGAACGGCGCATGCCCTGGAGGCGTTCCCGCAGTTCCTCCGCCGGTTTCCGCCCCAAGGCGGGTGCGAAGGCCCGCAGCACCAGCGCCGTGCGGCGCAGCGCCACCCGGACTTCCCGAAGCGGCTTGGGCCCCGCGTCCTCCAGGACGCCGGGAACGTGCAGATGGATGCGCTCCGCCTGCCGCCCCAGGATCGAGAGGGCCAGCCCGCGCCAGGTCGGTCCCTCCGTCACCGGAGCAGGCCCTTGCGCAGGGCGTCCAGCAGATCCGCCACGCGGTGCAGATCCTTCAGGCGCCCCTTGGGGGGCCGAACCTTAAGCCCTGATAGGTGGGCCAGCGCCTTCTCGGCGGCAGCCAGGGTGAGCACGGCGGGCGCCTCGCCCTTTCCCGCAACCCGCTCCTGCAGGGTGGCGAGGCGACCGTGAAGCTTAATGCGGAGCTGATCCAGGATCAGGTCCAGATCCGAGCCCAGGGCGGCGAGCTCGCCCTCCAGTCGCTTCAGGGCCTCCTTCCGCCGAGTCACCGGGGCGGCCCCCTTCCCCTTCAGCGGGCCCTTGGGAGCGTGAACATGCTTCCTGGGTCGTTCGATGGCGGTGTCCTTGGGTGCTTTGGGGTCAGTCATGGGCTTCTCCAGTCAAAGCGAATGCCGTTGATGCCTCGTCAGCGGGCCTCTTTCAGGGCGAGCGCGAGGTTGAAGGTCCTGAGCAGCAGTTGTGCCTTCTGGGCCACGGCCCAGCGCTCCAGAGTCAGGTCCCCGCCGGCATCGAGTTCCAACGTCAGGGTCCGGCCCTTCTGGCGCGTCCGGATGGTGCGCACCCGCTGCAGGTGTTCGCGATCCAGCGCGTCCGCCACCCGCAGGAGACCCGCCAGTCGGGTCACCCGCGTCTGCTCCAGGGGCGGAAGCACCGCAAACTCCGGGTGTCGCAGGGAGGGTTCGCTCTTGCGGTGATACCGAGCCACCAGCGAGGCCACCAGCTGCTCCTGCCGCTCAAGACCAGGGATCTCGGCGTTTTGGATGAGGTATTGGCTGTGCTTGTGGTGCCGCTTGTCGCTGATGAATCCGCCGATGTCGTGCAGAAGGGCCGCCGCAGTCAGGATGCGCCGCTCCGACTCGCCCATCTCGTGGATGCCCTTGAGCTGATCGAAGAGGCTGAGGGACAGCTCCATCACCTGATTGGCGTGGGCCTCGTCCCCGAGGTAGCGGCGCAGAAGGGTGAGGCAGGCAGAGACCACTTGGTTTTCCCGCCGCCGGTCCCGTTCCTCCGGGCTTACCCGCTGCTCGAAGAGGTCCAGCACCAGCCCATCCCGTACCCCCACGAAGGGCACCAGCAACTCCTCCACCCCCGCCAGGGTGGCGAGCTTCTCGTAGACCATGGCCGCAGGAAGGATGACGTCCGCCCGGTCCTCCCGCAGCCCCAGCTGATCCACGCGTTGGTGGTAGGGCAGCCGCGTGAGCGTATCGATGAGCGTGCGCAGCACGCCGAGGCCGAGGGTGGCCACGCCGGCGGCGTCCGTCGCGACGCCCGCCAACTTGGCCAAAGTCTCGATGTTGCCGCCCGTGGCGATGAAGCCGGCAGGCCGGAATCGCTCGGTAATCAAGGGCAGGCGAAGGGCGCCAAGGTATTCCGCCAGCAGGCGCCGGAAGCGGCCCGGCTCGTGACCGGCATCCTGAAGCTCCTCCAGCAGACGCACCGAACCCATGGCATGGGACTCGCTCCAGAGGATGCCGTCGGCATCCACCAGGGAGACCTCCACACTGCCGCCGCCGAGGTCCGCGGAAACCCAGCGGTTGCGGCCCATGGGAATGCGGCTGCGGATGGCGGTATGGACCAACCGGGCCTCCTCGCCGCCGTGGATGACATCCAGCTCGAGGCCGGCCTCCGCCCGGACCCGCGCCACGAAGGCATCGCCGTTGCGGGATTCCCGCACGGCACTGGTGGCCACGGCACGATGCAGGGTCGCCCCCTGGACCTCCATCACCTCGCGAAAGGCCTTCAACGCCCGGCAAGCCGCGTCCATGGCGGATTCCGTGAGCCGACCGCTCAGAAAGACATCGTGCCCCAGGCGGATGGGCATCCGCTGCGCCTCGAGCACGCGGTACTGGCCGGGACCGCGGAATTCCGCCACGAGGAGGCGGATGGCATTGGAGCCGACATCGATGCCCCCAAGGCGCAGGGGAAAGGCCTTGCGGGTGGCGGCATCCGGTCGTGGAAGGGTCTGCGGGAGCATCGGTATCGAGTCGTCCTGGGAGGGGTCCATGGGGAAATTAACGGCTTGGGGTGACTTCTGCGTGAACACCCGGTATCACCTGAGTAATCCCCGCCCCTTCAGGAGTCACCATGCCCTTCGCGCCCCTGCTCCCCCTGGCCCTCGCCGCGTGCTTCGCCGCACCACCCGCCGCACCGGAGGCCGCGGTGGCGGCCGTCCTCGACGACTGGCACCAAGCGGCCTCCATGGCGGATGGACCGCGCTATTTCGGCCACATGGCGCCGGAGTCGGTCTTCCTCGGCTCGGACGCCACGGAACGTTGGGACAAGCGGGCCTTCGAGGCCTTTGCGCTGCCCTACTTCTCGAAGGGCAAGGGCTGGACTTTCAAGCCCGTGCGCCGCGCCATCGCCTTTGCGGCAAACGGCACCATCGCCTGGTTCGACGAGGATCTCGCCAGCGACCACATGGGCCCCTGTCGCGGCAGCGGTCTGCTGGTAAAGCGGAAGGGCACCTGGAAACTGCTCCAGTACAACCTGGGCGTGCCCATTCCCAACCCGCTGCTGAAGGACTTCAAGACGCGCATCGAGGCGCATCTCAAAGAAACCGCCAAACACTGACGCGATCTATCGCGTAATCAGTCTTAGTTCTTGATTCGCGGCAAGGACGCACCTTGGCATTTTGACCTTCTCAAACCAGCGCACATATAAGACTCTACCCGGAGATTTTCCCCAGAAGAGAGGCGTTTTCTTTTATCTATTTCATCTCACTCATCCCTGTTTGTTGTTTTTTAAAGACAATTCAACATGGATACAAGGGATAAAGGGGATAACTGCAAGCACGCGTTGCCTGCCCTTCCATCCTCGTCATTCGTGTTTGGTGTCTGCCAGCTCGATATCGATACAGCTGTCCAATCTCCGGGCCGGTTCTTGATTCCCGTCAAGGACCGGCCCTTGGTTTCCACCCATCCTTTCCGGTCACCGTTCCTTCTTCAGTCCTGTGTTTCTGGATTCCCGGCACCCGCTCCGGAGGTCGCATGCGTCTTACCCAATCCCTGGAATTGGATCTCCGCCCCCTGGTGCGAGCCTCGATGACCACCCTCGTGCTGGTTGCCTTCGTCTATGGCGGCAGCCGCGGGGGACGCTGGCTGGATCCCGCCTTGCTGGGCTACCTGCTGGCAGCCCTCTTCGCCTGCTTCGGCATCGCCTATCGCTATTTCGCGTGGCTGGAGCGGCCCGCCACGGCCATGTACTGGCGCTGGACCGTGAAGGGGCTCCTGAACCCGCGGCACTGGGGGCGCCTGCCCCGGATGGGCGCGGCCTTGGTGGATCAGATGGTCATGCAGCGCTTCATCGGTCGGCGCAGCCCCCGGCGGTGGATGGCCCACGCGCTGATCGCCTGGGGCTGCGTGCTGGCCTTCGCCGTGACCTTCCCCCTGGTCTTCGGCTGGGTGCGCTTCACCTCGGCCGGTCTGGACGCGGACCGCTCCCAGGCCTGGCTCCTCGGCTTCCCCGGCGGCACGTTTCCTTTGGGCGGCCCAGTGGCCTTCCTGGCCTTCCACATCCTGGACGTAGCGGCCTTCATGGTGGTGGCGGGCGTCATCCTGGCTTTCTGGCGCCGCTTCCACGATGAGGGCGACGCGAGCACCCAGCGCTTCGGCCTGGACCTCTGGCCCCTGCTCATCCTTCTGGCCGTCTCCGTCACGGGCCTGATGCTGACCGCCTCCGTGAAGTGGCTCCAGGGGCGCAACTTCGGCACCCTCGCCTTCCTCCATGAGCTCACGGTCATCGTGCTGCTCCTCAGCCTGCCCTTCGGCAAGCTCTTCCACATCGTGCAGCGGCCGGCCCAGGCGGGCGTGTCCCTGTACAAGGCCGAAGGGGACGCGGAGGGCCTCCTGCCCTGCCACGGCTGCGGCACGCCTTTCATCCGTCCCAACCAGCGCCAGGACCTGGAGCGGCTGTGGAAGGAGCTCGACCTGGATGGCGCCCGGCACGGCACCGGCACGCACCACCTGGACCTCTGCCCCCGCTGCAAGCGGCGGGTGGTGATGAAGGCCCACAGTGTGAGGCTCCACGGGGCCTTCGATCCCTTCGCCGACGTGCCATTGCCTGTCGAATCCATCCCCGATCCCACCACGCTGCGGAGCTGACCATGGCCACCCTGCCCCAGACCCCAGAAGCGTTGCGCCAGCAGTTCGGCCCGCACCTCAACCTCGCCCCGCCGGGGGGTTGGACCGCCGATCCCGAACCCGACCGCCTCGTGAAGACCCATTGCTGTTTCTGCGGCCAGCAGTGCGGCATCCAGCTCAAGGTGAAGGACAACAAGGTCATCGGCTTCGAGCCCTGGGAGGACTTCCCCTTCAACCAGGGCAAGCTCTGCCCCAAGGGTGTGAAGCGTTACCTGCAGGGCAACCACCCGGACCGCCTGCTCCACGCCATGAAACGCACGGAACAGGGCTTCGTGCCCATGGACTGGAGCGAGGCCCTGGACCGCGTGGTGGCGGGCATCCGCCAGGTGCAGGGCGAGCATGGCAGGGATGCCTTCGCCGTGCTCTCCGGCGTCTCGCTCACCAACGAGAAGAGCTACCTCGTGGGCAAGTTCGCGCGTCTCGGACTCCAGACCAAGAACCTCGACTACAACGGCCGCCTCTGCATGGTGAGCGCCGGGGCGGGCAACAAGAAGGCCTTCGGCCTGGACCGG
>CAYQAS010000121.1:0-12411 GCA_964415525.1 uncultured Solibacteraceae bacterium | reverse complement strand
ACCTGACCTTCCACGTGAAGGCGCCCATCTTCGTCTTCCGGCAGTGGATGAAGCACCGCATCGCCTCGGACTTCAACGAGATCTCGGGCCGCTACGTGGAATTCAAGGAGGACGAGTTCTTCGTGCCCGCCACCTTCCGCCAGCAGGCCAAGATCAACAAGCAGGGCTCCGAGGGTGAGATCGCGGAAGCGAACCGCGAGAAGGCCATGGAGACCTACCTCCAGGCCTGCCGGAACAGCGTGGCCCAGTACAAACAGCTGATCGAACTCGGCGTCTGCCGCGAGCAGGCGCGGTGCGTGCTGCCCCTCGGCCTCTACTCCGAGGTCTACTGGACCGCCAGCCTCCAGGCCGTCGCCCACTTCCTCCACCTGCGCCTCGACAGCCACGCCCAGTGGGAGATCCAGCAGTACGCCCAGGCGGTGCGAGAGTTGGTGGAACCCCTCTTCCCTGCCAGCCTGCAGGCCCTCATGGCCGCGGAAAAGGCCTGAGCTAGCGAAACAGCCAGCTCACCTTCACCTGCACGGTGTCGTCGCTCGGCAGGGCGCTCACCATGGGCAGGTCCAGCCGGGGGCTCAGGGTGCCGCGGGTGTTGATGAGGGCATCCGTGTTCGCGCCGTGGCTGTAGACCACGAAGGCGGCGCTGCCTGGGCGGAACTCCCATCGGGCGATGAGGTTCACGTTCCAGAGCCGGGTGCTGGCGGCCAGCTTCCCTGGGGCCTGGGCGGGCGCGAGGTGGTCATCGTCGACATAGGCCTTGGGGTCCCGGTAGGACCAGTTCCCCGCCAGCCACTGACTGAAGGCCTGGAGCGTGAACCTGGGGCCGAAGGCGTGGGAGATTCGCACCGTCTGGTTGAAGAGGCTGTAGTGACGCAGGCCCGTGATGGGAACGCCCGCCTGACTCGTGATGAACTTCCGCTCGCCCTCGTCATGGGTGCTGGCGGTGCTCAATTGCAATTCAGTGGCGTCCCCCAGCTTGATGTTCTGGGTGAGGCTGAGGTCCATGGAGGGCCCGCCCTCCTGCCACTCGCGGTTCAGGCTGACCCGCACGTAAAGCGGCCGGTTGCCCGCGGTGTCGAAGCCCAGGTTGATCCACGGCACCCGCCGGGTGAGCAGGTAGGACTTCACCGGTGCATTGAAGGTGCGCAGCTCGCGGTCCTCGTGGGCCGGAAGGCTCACACCCGCGCTGGTCCAGATGGCCCAGAACCAGGGCGTGTCCGTCATCAGGTTGCCGGAGACCCCGCGGCTGATGCGTCGCCCCGTGGTATCCCACGCCTGACTATGGCTGAGGCTCCAGTTCCAGTTACGGAAGATCGCCCAGGAGGCGTCGTGCATTCGGGACACGGAAAAGGCGGTCGTGCGCTGATCCGCCCGGGAGAGGTAGCCCAGGTCGTTGGGATCATAGGACCGACTGGCGTTGCTGCTGCTGAGGCTTGCGGACCACCCCCCCCGCCAAGCTTTGTCTAGACGCAGGTATTCCCGGTGCCCCTCGATCTGGTTCCCGCGGGTGCCCGTCTCGCTGTGAGCGGCGGTCAACGTTCCACTGAAGCCCTGCTCCGGCTCTTTCCAGACCGCGTCCGCAGCGGTGACCGTGGCCGTCCGTCCGCCCGCTTGATGCATCCACGTGGCGAAACCGCCGACATAGGAACCGCGGGTGTCGAGCCGCTGTTGGAGGCGCGCCACGCCGACATTCGTCATGGGGGCCAGCTCCCGCCAAATGTGTCCCGAGGGGGTGTCCAGCTCCACACGGGCAGAGGCCACATTCGCCCCGAGGAAGGCCAGGTTGAGGCCACTGGAGAGCTTGGCGGTGTATTTTCCTGCGGCCTGGATTTCCGCCGCCTGGGGCGCATCCACCAGCGTCTCGCCGGTGCGGGGTGAGGGCGCGTTGAGCCCCTTGCCGATGCGGCGGCTGTAGAAGAGTTGCGCCTCCGGAAACTGGAAGAGCTCCATGCCCTCCAGGAAGAAGGGCCGCTTCTCGGGGAAAAAGGTCTCCACGGTACCGAGGTTGATCACCGCCTCGTCCACTTCCACCTGACCGAAGTCGGGCCGCAGGGTGGCGTCGAACTGGGCGGAGGTGTTCACGCTCATGTGCAGGTCGAGCCCGACCCGGGGCTTGAATCCGAGGTCATCGTAGGGCTGGGCGGTAGCCACCTTCTTCTGCAGGCTCAGGTAGGGCAGCCACTCCCGGCGGGGCTGGGGCATGACGCCTTCAATGCCTCGCAGTTCGGGGAAGAGGCTCACGTAACCGCTCGTGCCCCGGGGCGCCACGGACCACGCGGACCGTTCGCGAAAGCGCCCCTGGTCGCTGCGGAAGAAGTTGATGCCCCAGGTCTGGGGGCCATCGCCTTTCCGGATGCGCATCAGGGCGAGGGGGATCTTCAGTTCGGCGGTCCAGCCGTCCTCATCCACCTGCACCGCGCTTTCCCAGACGCCATCCCAGCTCGAGTCCTGGTTGGTGTCCGCGTAGTGCAGCACATCCCGCTGAATGCCGCCGGCATTCACCATGAAGGACCAGGCGGTCTGCCGATCGCGCAGGCTGTCCACCACGACGCCGAACCAGTCAGACACGCTGTCCTGGTCCCGGCGGTGCAGGCGGCGCACCACCCCCTCGCGGTCGCCGGGATGCTGCATCCGCGCGCCCACGTATAGGAATCGGTCGTCATAGAGAACCTTCACTTCGGTGGGAAGCGTTGCCGGCGCACCAAAGTTCGGCCACTGGCTGGTGAAACCCTTCGCCACAGGCGCCTTGGTCCAGGCCTCCTCGTCCAGCCGACCGTCCAGACGGATCATTGCCGCGGTCCGGAATGCCTCGATCCCGTCGGGCCGCCCCGCGGCAAGGGAACAGGAGAGCAGTGAGAGAAGGATCAGGGGGGAACGCATGGTGCCTCGAAGCCGGAACTATACCACGCAATGTGATGCACCAACCGCCTCGGCCTCGCGGCGCTCGGCTAACATGAACGGCAGAGGTATCCCGATGCTGAACCTGCTTGCCGCCCTGCTTCTGAGCGTCTCCCAGACCACCCCCGGTGCTGACGGTGGCCTCGTCCTCGCCAAAGGCAAGAAGTTCCTGACCGAGGTGGCCCGTACGCCCCAGGAGCAGGCCCGCGGCCTGATGTTCCGCCAGACCTTCAAACCCGATCGCGCGATGTTCTTCCTCTACTCCGAGAGCGCGCCCCGTCCCATCTGGATGAAGAACTGCCTCATCAGCCTGGACGTGGTGTGGATCGATGCCGAGGGCACCATCGTCGAGACCGCCGAGCACTGCCCGCCCTGCTCCCCCATGCGCGGCGAAGACTGCCCGAACTACGGCGGGACCGCCACCAGCCGCCACTTTGTGGAGTTCGCCTCCGGCACCATCAAGCGGCTGGGCCTGAAGAAGGGCGATCGGATCGGCTGGGACCTCGCGTTCGTCGACGGCACCACCGCGGTCGGCGGCCTGAAGATCACGGACAAGTCGCCTGCGAAGGATGCCCCCGCGAAGAAGTCCGGCAAGCGCAAGAAGTAGCCGCGTGAAGCTCACGCAACGCATTCGCCCCAAGGAGCTGGCCCACAACGTCTGGGTCATCGCCTCGGAGTCCGTGCTTGCCTTCATCCGCAATGACGACCTGAGGCAGGCCTCCAGCCTGGCGTTCTACACGGCGCTGGCCCTGCTCCCCGCGCTGCTCCTGCTCTCCTACGCCCTGGTGGGTCTCATCGGATCCTCCCAGAAGGCCATGGTGAAGGCCGCGGCCTTCGCCTCGGAACTCTTTCCCACGTTCTCCGAGAGCCTCATGGCGGAGGTCGTGAGCCTCGCCAAACGCAGCAAGGCTTCCGGGTTCCTGAACCTCGGCGTGCTGCTCTGGTCCGTGATGCCCCTCGTGGCGGCCATGCGGGCCACCATGAACTTCCTCTTCAAGAACCAGCCGAAGCGCTCCTACCTGCTGATCAAGCTCCTGGATCTCCTGGTGGTCGTGGCTTTCATCGTCGGTCTGGCATTGGTGGCGGGCCTCGACGTGTTCCTGCGCTACCTCCGGCAGCTCAGCTCCCTGCTGGTGGTCCCCACCTGGCTGGACTTCACCATCCCGTTCACCCTCACGGTGGTCCTGCTCTTCTGCCTGTATTTCGCCCTCACCCCCAAGGTGAGGCCCCGGCACCTGCTGGCGGGCGCCCTCGTCACCGCCGCCTTGTGGTTCGTGCTCCGTCCCGGCTTCAGCCTCTTCCTGACCTACAACCCCGGCTACGGCAAGGCCTTTGGCAGCTTCAAGAGCATCTTCACCGTCATCATCTGGCTCTACTACTCCATGGCCGTCTTCCTCCTCGGCGCGGAGGTGATGGCCGCGCTGCACCGCAAGGACACGATCTTCATCCGCCGCCTCATGGCCGGAAAGCGCGCCATGCCGGTGTTCGGCCGGGAGCGGTTCGTGGTCTCCAAAGCGCCGGGGGAAGCCTTCTTCCAGGAGGGCGAGATCGGCACGGAGATGTACTTCGTCACCCAGGGCTCAGTCGCCATTCAGCGGGGGGGCCAGACCATCGCCCGAATTCCCGAGGGCAAATACTTCGGCGAGATGTCTTTCCTGCTGGACCTGCACCGCACGGCCAGCGCCGTGGCGGAATCGGCCACGGAGTGTGTGGTGATCAACCACCGCAACATGGATGCCCTGATGCGGGAACATCCCCAGACCATCCACGACATGCTCAAGGAGATGGCGAAGCGCCTCTCGGAAGCCAACCGCAAGGATCAGGGCATCGCGAGCCTCACGCCAGCCGCTGCGCCAGCCCCCCCAGTTCCGGATCTTCCGGAAAGGCCTTGAGCCCCAGTCCCAGCACGGCGCGCGCAGCATCCGGCTTGCCCATCTGTGCGAGGGACGTGGCCACGAGGCGGTGCCAGAGCCCACTGCCGCCATTGGGCACGGCCTGGATGGCCCGCCAGGCGTCCTTCACCGCGACCTCCAACCGCTGCTCCTGGAGCCCGAGGCGCACGAGTTCCTCCCAGAGCCGCACTTCCCGGGGCATGCGCTGAAGGCCACGTTCCAACACGTCGCGGGCGGCCGCCCAATCGCTCCGGCCCACCTCCATCTCCGCATAGTTCACGTAGGTCAGGGTGTAGTCCGGTGCTACCCAAAGCGCCGCCTCGAAGGCCTTTCGGGCTTCGGAGGGACGCTGAAGCACCGCAAGGCTGACCGCGCGCCGCGTAAGGCCTACAGCGTGGTGCGGCTCCGCCGCCAGGAGGCGGTCGAACCAGGCCAGCGCCTCCTGATCCCGCCCCAGGGACTGGAGGGCCACCGCCCCACCGAACAGCACCAGGGACGGTCCCTTCGAACTGAGGCGGGCATAGGCCTGCGCCGCCTCCGCCGCCGCCGCCCAATCCCAGGCCATCAGGGCCTGCTGAAGGAGATTGAACTGGGCCTGGGTACTGCCGGGGTGCTCCACGGCATCCTTCCGGGCCAGGTCCAGGTAGTAAGTGCGTTTCGTTTCCTCGCGCCCGGCGAGCGTCTTTCCGAAATGATGGATGAGGCCGCTGGAGGTCTCGATGGGCAACCCTCGATCCCGGAAACAGTCGTCCACCAGTTCGTGGATGCGCCCCTGGAAGCGCACCCAGGGCTCCCGCCGAAAGAACCTCAGCCCATTGAAGACCATGTAGTGGCTGAAGGCCGCGGCTCGCGCGTGGCGCCCGTCGTTGGCGACAGGAGGGTCCCCCAGGGTGGACAACATGCCCGTGTCCAGATAGTTCCGGATGGCCAGTCGGTAGGCCGGAGCCTTCCCCACCTCTGCAAGGCTCCGGAGCAGGGGGCCGCTTTCGGGATCCAGCTCCTCGTCGGCATCCAGCACCAGCACCCAATCGCCGGTGCAATGGTCGAGGGCGGCGTTGCGGGCCGCAGAGAAATCGTCGATCCAGGGAAAATCAAAAACCTTGCCGCCGGCGGCCCGGATCAGGTCGGGTGTGGCATCCGCAGAGCCTGTATCCACCCCCACGATTTCGTCCACAAAGGGCCGGGCACTCGCCAGACAGGGCTCCAGCACAGCGGCTTCATTGCGGACGATCAGGGCGAGGGAAAGAAATGTCATGGGGCCTCCACTTCCTTTTTCGGACCTTGGATTCTCCCGCCTGAAACTCGGCATCAATTTCCTGCTAAAGCCGGAGAAGGAACCGACCGAAGAGACGTTCGCAGGGGCTTCCCTGGCACAGAAACACGGACGGCACGGATGCCGCTCCATGCATCAAGGAGGATGCCATGTCTTCGATCCTGAACAACGTCTCCGCCCTGGGCGCCAGCCGTCAGCTGGGAATCACCGGCTCCGGACTGCAGCAGACCATCGAGCGTCTGACCACGGGCAAGCGCATCAACCGCGCCTCCGACGACGCTGCCGGTCTGGGCATCAGCAACAAGCTGGGCGCTGACATCCGCGTGGCCAATCAGGCCAAGCGCAACGCCAACGATGGTCTGGCTTACCTGCAGGTAGCCGATGGCGTGCTGGACGAGGTGACCAACCTCCTGTCCCGTGCCTCGGAATTGGCGGAACAGGCCAAGACCGGCACCATCAGTGATTCCAACCGAGTCAACCTGAACGCCGAGTTCCAGAACATCATCACCACCATCGCGGACATCGGCCAGAGCACCAAGTTCAACAGCTCTGCGGTCTTCACCACCAGCACGGTGAGCATCTCAGTGGGTGGTTTCTCGCAGGTCGCCTTCGCGGTGGGTACCATTTCCGGCAGCGCCACCCAGGCCCTCGGGCTGGATACCGCGAGCCACAGCCTCTCGAGCTATGCCAATGCCTCCACGGCGGCTGGCCTGATTACCGCCGCGCTGGACACCGTCTCCAATACCCGCGCCACCATCGGCGCCCGAATGTCCCAGCTGAATTCCATCTCCAACTCTCTGGGCATTCAGGTCGAGAACTTCACCGCGGCCTACAGCCAGATCCGGGATGCCAATCTCGCAGACGAGGTGGTGAACCTGACGAAATTCCAGATCCTCAATCAGTCTGGAACCAGTGCACTGAGCCAGGCCAACCAGGCACAGCAGCAGATGCTGGCTCTCCTCCGGTGAGGTGAATACGCGTGATCCGGGGGAGGGTTCATAAGGACCCTCCCCCCCGTCGCGATTCGGAAGTTGACAGGAGGGCACCATGGCCGACCCCATTACTTCTTCAGGAAGCGTGGGTCAGGTTCAGGTCGTGGCTCAAGGGATCACTTTGTCCAGGACCGCACAGCCAGATCCAACGAGTTCTGCTCCGGGAATGCCGCCGGAGGGCGCCGTCGCACATCCGTCGGCCAGAGGAAACGGCAAGGACCTCAGGGCGGACGCTGTGGCACGCGCCTTGGCGGAATCCAAGGCTGCCGCGTCACCCAACCTCGAGGAAGCCAGCTCCTCCTTGCGGAAATACCTCGAAGGCCTCCCTTCGAACCTCCAGTTCCGTGCAGACTCTGACAGCGGCCGTTACCTCTTCAAGGTGGTCAATCCCGTCACCCAGGAAGTCATCCGCCAATTCCCGGCCGACGAGGTTCTGGAGATGGCCAAGCGAATCAAGCAGCAACTCACGTTCGAGGGGGCTGGCATCCTTCTTGATGAAAAACTCTGACCGGGTCGTCTTTGCCTCCCGGGGAGGACTGCCATGGCATCCACAGTTAATTTTTCTGGACTAGCGACCAGCCTTCCCACCGACCAGCTGATTCAGGCCGTCATGGACAAGGAGGGGGCTCCCCTCCAGCGCATGGAAGACCGGAAGGCGCTCAACGCCAGGCGCATTTCCAGTCTGCGCAGCGTGAACGCGGCCATGCTGGCCTTCAATACGAGCCTGGGAAACCTCTACAACTCCAGTTTCAGCGCCCGCTCACTCCTCAGTTCCGATCCGAACAACACCTATGTAACCGCGACCGCAAGTGGCGCGGCTCCCGGTACGTACGACGTCAAGGTGGCCGCCATGGCCACCAAGGCTCAGATGACCGATCTCCAGGGCGTGGCCACCAGCAGTTCGAAAGTGGTCGAGGACGGAAAGACGGCGACTTTTGCCCTCCTCGATACCGATGGGTCGACCAAGACGTTCACCATCTCCGGCACGGGCAGCAACAACACCCTTACGGGATTGCGAGACGCCATCAACGCCTCCGGCGCCAATGTCAGCGCCACCATCGTGAATACGGGGGCCGCTGGCACACCCTACAAACTCGTCTTGAACGCCAAGAGCACCGGGACTGGCAGCGCAGGAGCCACGACCTTCAAGTTCGCCGACGTCACCGCTGATGGCGCGGCCAATACGCTGGGCCTCGACACGGGCACGCTGACCTCGGGAGCGCTCACCGCAGGCGGTCGCACCTCCAACGGTGCGGCCCAGGACGCGCATTTCTACGTCAACGGCGTCGAAATGTGGCGAAAGAGCAATACGGTGACCGACGCGGTGGAAGGCCTTTCCTTGACCCTGAAAGGGGAAGGTCAGGCCACGGCCACCACTCTCACGGTGAGCCAGGACAGGTCTGCCGTCAGCAACGCCCTCAACGATGTCGTCAGCAAGTTCAACAGCCTACTCAAGATCTACAAAGACAACTCGGGTACCGACGGAACGATGGCCGGCGACACCGCCGTGCGGAACATGATCGAACGTCTGCGTCACGAACTCGTATTCCGTGCGGACGGCCTCAGTTCGACCAATACATTCCAGTCCGGCGCCGAATCGGGGCTCAAGACCAATCGCGACGGAACGCTTTCCCTGGACACGACCGTCCTGCAAAAGGCTCTCGACGTCAGTCCAACCGACCTCGCCAACCTCTTTACCAAGGCCGGCGCCAACATCCAGTCCACGGTCTTCAAGATCACCTCTCCTGGATCCGGCGACTTGGCCCAGGTGATCCGCCGCGTGGATGACCAGAACGTGCGGCTCTCCAAGCAGATCGAATCAGGCCAGGTCCGCCTGGACAAGCGGAAGGCCATGCTTCAAGCCCTGTATGCCAACCTCGAAAGCACCATCGGGAAGATGCAGGCAGCGGGCCAGAGCCTGAGCTCGATCGCATAGTTAATCAGGAGTGCACGTCGGGCCGAAACGCCCTGATGGAGGACGAAACGATGGTTGGATACGGCGGAGGGAACGCGGCGGACCAGTACCTGGCCCAGCGGATCCAGGGCGCCTCTCCTGAGCAGTTGGCTGCCATGCTCCTGGAGGGTGCCCATCGGTTCCTGAACCAGGCCATCCAAGCCATTCGCAATCGCGATATCCCGGCCAAGGCCCGTTGCGTGAACCGTGTGTCCGCGATCATCGAGGAATTGGCGGTTTGGCTCGATCCCGACAACGGGGGTGAGCTTGCCACGAACCTCGCCCGCATCTACGACTGGTGGCTCCACGAGTTGTTCGACGCCAGTCAGCAGAACCAGGCCGCACGCCTGGAGCACATTGCCAAGCAGATGCTCGAGATCCGCAGCGCCTGGGAGACCTTGCACCAGCAGCGCAAGACCAAGGAAACCGCACCCGCCGGAGGCGTGAACGGACTGGTCGGATGAGCGATCGTGACCTCGCCCTCGTGCTGGACGAGATGGAACGCATGCTGGAAGAGCAGCCGTTCCCGGAAGATCCCGATGCCATCGAGGCTTGGCGCCTTCGCTTCGCTGAGGCCGTCGCGAGCGCGGATCGTGGACCTGAGTGGGAATGCCTAGCATCCCGGGCACGGAATCTTGGCCGCAAGGTAGAGCATCTGCTCGTGCACCTGAACCAAAAGCGGGAATCCCTCCGACTGGAACTCGATCATCAGGCCCAGGGAAGCCGTGCACTGCGCGCTTACCGACCCGCTGGAAACTGATGCCGATCTCTGCGGGACCGGGATTCCTGGGCTTGCGAACGGGGCAAGCCTAAGGCCGAGTTTCCCTTCGTGGTGTCCACTCACGCAGACTCCCGCCACAGTCCTAATGGCCGTTCAAACGACATCTCTTTTCCTCTGAGGAGGTCACAGGGAAAGGCCGCAAGGGCAGATTCGACGCCTGTTTCGGAGGGCGTGTTCATCCCTGCATCCGCCACGAGTGGCAGTCCTATTTTTTGCTCCGAACACATGCGAATCCGGAGCATCCGCGAGGGTATTCCATCACAATGGAATCCTCCCAAACCCCCATCACCAGAGGATTTGGGCAAATTCAATCCGTCCATGGCCTCGTCAAATCCACGCCATGACACACCGCGAGGCCCTGTTTCGACACGCAATAAAGCCTCGAAAAAGCAGGGAAACAGTGAGAAAAAGATTGACCGGCGTTCGAACGCTGGTTTAGTTGGTCAAAGCGATGGTGGCTCATTCAAAAGGGAAGTAGACGGTGGCTTTCGCAGTCCCGAAACCGCTTCCCTCACGGAGGTTGATGCATGCTGAAAAAGGTCCAGATCTTCAAGGCGCTGGACATCGAGATCAAGAAGCAGAAAGGCCCCGTCGCCACGAAAGATGGCTACCGGGGCCATCACTCCCTCAAGGAAGAGTTGAGCCAGCCCGGCATCACCGTCATTGGTGAAGTCGCTGGCGGCAACCCGCTGCGTGGCCAGGTGCGTGAGCAGTACCGCGCATCCACGCACGGCAAGTCCCTCGTCGAGAATGGCGCTCGCGCCCTCTCCATCGCGACGGACCGCTTCCTGTATTTCGGGGAGGACAAGTGCCTCAGCGACGCTCGAAGCCAACTCAAGGTTCCCCTCATCCGCCGGGACTTCATCTTCGAGGAATACCAGATCGAAGAGAGCAAGATCCTCGGTGCCGATGCGGTCTTCCTCTTCGTGGCCCTGCTGGAGCAGGACCGTCTCGATGCCCTCACGAAGCTGGCCCTGTCGAAGAACCTCGACGTGGTCATGGAGGTCACCAACGAGACAGAGATCGAACGTGCACTGGAAGCCGGCGGCGACATCATCTGCGTGGTGGGCCGAGATCTCGACACTTGGGAACCCTCGTGGGAAAAGGCGATGGCCCTGCTCGCCAAAGTGCCTGAACGCCGGTGCCTCCGCATGATCGAGGCTGGTGTGCAGACCCTCGAGCAGGTCCGGCACCTGGAGTCCCTCGGCGTCCACGCCGTCATCATCGGGGATGCGCTGCTCGACGAGTTCTACCCAGGAAAGCGGCTCGCCCAGATTCTCTCGGGAGCCGAGCCCGCCCGTAAGCCCGTCCGCGCCAAGTCGAAGCCCGCCCAGGAACTCGAAGGCGACGCCGAGATCGATCAGGATTCCACTGCCATTTCTTCATCACCTTCATCCCAAGCCGCCCGGAAGGGCAAAAAGGAGAACCTCATGGCACACGTCCAGCTGCCTGACGAGACCACCGGCCAGGTCGACACCCCGGCTGCCGAGCCCGCTGCCAAGAAGCCCGCCGTGAAGAAGGCCGCTGCCAAGAAGCCGGCAGAAAAGAAGCCTGCCGTGAAGAAGGCCGTCGCCGAGAAGAAACCCGCGGTCAAGAAGGCTGCCGAGAAGAAGCCTGCCGTGAAGAAGGCCGCCGCCGAGAAGAAACCCGCCGTCAAGAAGGCTGCCGAGAAGAAGCCCGCCGTGAAGAAGGCCGCTGCTCCCAAGCCCGCCGCCAAGAAGGTTGCCGAGAAGAAGCCCGCCGTGAAGAAGGCCGCTGCCCCCAAGCCGGCCGCCAAGAAGGTCGCCGCCAAGCCCGTCGCTAAGAAGGCTGCTGCCAAGCCTGTCGTGAAGAAGGCTGCCGCCCCGAAGAAGGCCGCTGCTGCCCCCAAGAAGGCTGTCGCCAAGCCGGTGGCCAAGAAGGCTGTCGCCAAGCCCGTTGCGAAGAAGGCGGCTGCCCCCAAGAAGACCGCCGCCAAGCCGGTGGCCAAGAAGGTCGTCGCTCCGAAGAAGGCCGCTGCCGCCCCCAAGAAGGCTGTCGCCAAGCCGGTGGCCAAGAAGGCCGTCGCCCCGAAGAAGGCCGCTGCTGCCCCCAAGAAGGCTGCCGCCAAGCCAGTGGCCAAGAAGGCCGTCGCTCCGAAGAAGGCTGCCAAGAAGTAGGTAAGCTGGTTACACGCCCCGGAGGGCGTTTGTAGGATTCCGCCATGAAACTCATTGAACGCGTTTCCGCCCTTGAAATTCTCGACAGCCGGGGTAACCCGACGGTGCTCGCTCGGGTCTACCTGAACGATGGTTCCTTCGGTCAGGCCATGGTCCCCAGCGGCGCCTCCACCGGCAGCCGCGAGGCTCTGGAGAAGCGGGACGGCGACAAGAAGCGCTACCTCGGCAAGGGTGTCCTTGGCGCGGTGCACGCGATCAATACGGAAATCCACGACGCCCTCCAGGGCATGGACCCCTTCCAGCAGGCCGAGCTGGACGAGGTGATGATCAGCCTCGATGGCACCGAGAACAAAGCGAACCTCGGCGCCAACGCCACCCTCGGTGTATCCATGGCGCTCGCCGACGCGGCTGCCAAGGCCTGCGGCCAGCCGCTCTACCGCTACCTGGGCGGCGCCTCCGCGCGCCTGCTGCCCGTGCCGATGATGA
>CAYQAS010000120.1:0-12447 GCA_964415525.1 uncultured Solibacteraceae bacterium | reverse complement strand
ATCTGGCCGACATATTCGCTGTAGTCCATGAGGGTCACCAGCATCTGAGCGGGCTCTTCCACGGAGCCCTTCGGGCTCGGGCAGTGCTTGATGATGGTGTCGAACAGGGGATCGAGATTCTCGCTGCTGTCGTTCACGTCAAGCATGGCGTAGCACTGCTTGGCGGACGCGAAGACGCAGGGGAAGTCCAGCTGCTCGTCCGTGGCACCCAGCTCGATGAGGAGGTCGAAGACTTGATCCTGGGTCCAGAGCGGGCGCGCACCGGGGCGATCCACCTTGTTGATGACGACGATGGGGCGAAGGCCCAGGGCCAGCGCCTTGCGGGTCACGAACTTGGTCTGGGGCATGGGGCCGTCGAAGGCATCCACCACCAGCAGCACGGAGTCCACCATGCTCAGGACGCGCTCGACCTCGCCGCCGAAATCCGCGTGGCCCTGCGTGTCGACGATGTTGAAGCGGTGGCCGCCCCAATGGATCGAGGTGCACTTGGCCAGAATCGTGATGCCGCGCTCACGCTCCTGGTCATTGGAGTCCATCGCGCACTCCTGCACGCGCTGGTTGTCGCGGAACACATGGGCGCTCTTGAACAGAGCGTCCACCAGGGTGGTTTTGCCATGATCGACGTGCGCGATGATGGCGATGTTCCGGATCTTTTCAATGGGTGTCATAGAACCTTCCAGCCGAACGGCGCGTTGCGGCAGAACCTTCGATTTTATCAGCCGAGGGTGACTTCTCCTAGGAGAGATAGTTCCGGACACCCACCGGGCGGATTACACTTCAAGGAGCGAAGCGGAGGTCCCATGCATATCAATGAGTTGCTCACGACCGTGGTGGATCTGGGCGGTTCGGACCTCCATCTCAAGGTCGGCAACTACCCCATCGCACGTGTGAAAGGGCGACTCACGCCCCTGACCCAGTTCAAGAAACTGGTGCAGGAAGACACGATTGCCATGGCCTACAGCATCATGGCGACGGACCGACAGAAGGCGAAGTTCAAGGAGAACCTCGACATCGACCTCGCCTACTCCGTGCCGGCCCTGGGCCGTTTCCGCTGCAACATCTTCAACCAGCGCGGCACCGTGGGCATGGTGCTCCGTGTCATTCCGCGGCGCATCTTCAGCATCGAGGACCTGATGCTGCCCCGCGCCCTCTACAAGATCTGCGAGGAGCAGCGCGGCCTCGTGTTGGTTACGGGCACCACCGGCTCCGGCAAGTCCACGACGCTGGCTGCGATGATCGACTTCATCAATGCCACGCGGAACGAGCACATCCTCACGATCGAGGATCCGATCGAGTATCTCCACCGGGACAACATGTCCATCCTGAACCAGCGAGAGGTGGAGGCCGACTGCAAGAGCTTCGCTTCGGCCCTGCGCGCGGCGCTCCGTGAAGATCCCGATGTCATCCTCGTGGGCGAGATGCGCGATTTCGAGACGATCGAGACCGCCATCCACGCCGCGGAGACGGGCCATCTGGTGTTCTCCACCCTGCACACCCTGGATGCCACCGAGACCATCAACCGCATCATCTCTGTCTTCCCGCCCCACCATCAGAAGCAGATCCGTCTGCAGCTCGCGCAGGTGCTCAAGGCGGTCGTCTCCCAGCGCCTCGTGCCCCGTGCCGATGGTCAGGGCCGCGTGCCGGCGGTGGAGGTTCTCGTGGCCACCGAGACCGTCCGAACCTGCATTGAGGACAAGGAAAAGACGAAGGGGTTGCGGGATGTCATCGCCGGCGGCATCAGCCAGTACGGGATGCAGACCTTCGACCAGAGCCTCTACTTCCTGCTTCAGGAAGGCATGATCACCGTGGAGGAGGCCCTCAAGCGCGCCACCAACGTGGGCGAGTTCAAGCTCAAGCTGGAAGGCATCGCCTCCACCAGCGACATGGCCCGCAGCAACATGGAACGCGGCATGTCCATCAGCCAGGGCGGGGGCCGGGAAGCCGGGGGTGCCCCGCCGCCGCCCACCCATGAGACCTATGCGCCGAAGTCCGATCAGCCTCCTGCGCTGCCGCCGGACTTCAAGATCACCCTGGCGCGCTGAGCCCGACCTTCCTCCATCCGGCGCCCTGTCCGCGGGGCGCCCTTTTTCTGGCCTGCCCATGTCCTTTCTTCCGCTCGTTCACCTCTTCTGCGATGGCGCCTGCCTCGGCAACCCCGGCCCTGGCGGCTGGGCATACCTGCTGCGGGTCCAGACCGCGGAGGGCTCCAAGGAGAAGGAAGGCGCCGGCGCAGAGCCCGACACCACCAACAACCGCATGGAACTCATGGCCGCGATCATGGGGCTGGAGATCCTCTCCAAACCCTGCAAGGTCGTGATCACCGGCGACAGCCAATACGTGCTCAAGGGCATCGGCGGGTGGCTGGAGGGCTGGAAGCGCAACGGTTGGCGGAAGAAGGACGGCAAGCCGGTGATCAACGACGACCTCTGGAAGCGCCTCGATCTCCAGCTGCAGCGCCATCGCGTGGAGACAGTCTGGGTACGCGGCCACCAGGGACACACAGAGAATGAGCGGGTGGACACCCTGGCTCGGGAAGCGGCCCAAAAGCAGGGCTGATGCCAGGAGGTCCTAGGTTTCGGGATCCTCTGTCGAATGCGGAGCCGAATCGCGAGGCGAATGGCCTGGGTTCTCAGAACGTCGCAACCGCCCCTGTCTGAATGAAAAGGGCCGCCGCAGTTGCGGCGGCCCGGGAAGGGTTTCGGCCCCTCGTTGTTACTTGTCGCCCCTGACGGCGAATGGCACCACAATCCATCCGGCCACGGGCTGACCGTTGCGCGTGGCGGGTTTGAATTTGCTCGCACGAGCGGCACTCTCGGCGGCATCGTCCAGGCCCCAGTCGACGCCAGAACTCTTTTCCATCTGGACACGCTGGGCGTTGCCATTGGCGTCCACGAAGACACGAACCCGCATGTCGAAGGTGCGGCCTCGGTAGTTCTTGATCATCTGCTTGGCCTTCAGCGACATGTGACCGCCGATTGAGGCCCCAGCGGTGAGTTCGGGGGCAACCTCGGTGACGCTGGCCGCCGCTGGGGCTGCGGGCTGCGGCGGCGTGATCTGAGGCTGCGCAGCAGGCTGCTGGGGAATGGGCTGGGGGGTCGCCGTCTGGGGCGCGGGCTGGACGGGAGCCTGATTTGTCAGCTGTGTGGTGGCGGGAGCGAAGGGGGCCGCAGCCGGTGCCTGTTTGGGGGCCACGGCAGTGGGGGGCTTGAGCGTCTGGATGTTCTGCTGAGCCATCTGGACCTCCTGCTTGGCCTGGGCGGTCTGCGCCTCTGTGGCCTTGCGCTCGTCCTGAATCTTCTTGAGGTCTTCAGCGGCCTTCTTGTCGCCCTTCTGAGCCTTTTCGGTCAGGGTGGCTTCCTGGGCCTTGAGGGCCTGCCCCTTGGCTTCCAGCTGCTGCATCCGATCCATGCTGGTCTTGAACTGGTTTTCCATCTGGGCGATGCGATTCACCAGTTCCGAATTCTCGCGGTTCTTGCTCCAGCTTGTGTAGAGCAGGGCGCCCACCAGCACCACCAGCACGCCGCCGCCGATCATGGCCCAGCGGGCGTATTTCTGCGTATCGAGCCCTTCGATGCCCCGGGCGCTCGCCACGGCATCCATCAGGGGCGTGTAATCCGCCACCGTATCCGCCTTCATGGCGATGGTGTCCAGCTCATTCTCCTCGCGGAAGAGCGTGTGCATGAAGAACGCCATGTTGAAGGTGGTGGGGCTGTAGTCGCCGTCGTAGAGCACCCGCTCGAGCTCACTGACGAAGGCGCTGGCGCTCTCGAAGGGCGCGTCCACGAGGAGCAGGCGACGCAGCAGGGCCTGAAGCTCCGGGGGCACCGGGGCATCTTCCTGGGCGGCCTTGAGCGTGGCGTCCTGGATGGCCGCAGCGACCTGGGCCTTGGCAGGCAGCGATTCGAGGGTGAGGAGCTCGTAGAGGATGGCGCCCAGGGCGTAGAAGTCCTGCTGAGGGGCATTGGCGCCCTGAGAGGGGCGATAGGCCTCAAGCAGGCGGGCCATGTTAGGGCACTTGGGAAGCAGGGCCTGCAGTGCCGCGCCCATGGGGGCGTCGATGATCTGCGTGGCGCCTTCGAAGCTGACCCAGACGCTGTGGGGGCTCAGGGCGCCGTGGGTGAATCCCTTGCTGTGCAGCACCGTGAGGCTCTGAGAGAGGCCCTGGAGGACGGACAGCGCGTGGTCCACGCCCAGGGGGATCTGCTCCTGGCGCGCCTTCTGGATGAGCTGATGGAGGCTGCGGCCCCCGACGTAGTCACAGGACACGTGGGGCACCTTGCCGCCGATGAAATGGTAGGCCGAGCCGAAGCCGCGGGTCCCCGCCAGCTGGGCGGCGGTGCGCCCGGCTTCTTCCATCCTGGACGCGATGCCGGCTTCCACCAGTTCGTCCGAGAACGTGCGGAGCAGCTTGTGCCGGTCGAACCGGCTGCCGGTGATGGTGAGGCCACGGTGGATCTTGCCGATGGGATCCGCCGTGAGATCACCCCCGACGATGAAGGTGCCTAGACGAGAGTAGGTAGCCATTCCGATGAACTCCCCAGAAGTAGTAGGAAGATAACGCCCAAAACCACGGATGCCTAGTGCTTAGGCGTCCATCCATGACGAACCCGTGACCCGGTAGATCATGATCCAAGTATTGGCAGTGTCATGGACACCCTGGTTGTAACCCAATTGCAGAATTGCAAATGGGACAGATAATCGATCCCAGACCACCAGACGTTTTCCAGTCCGTTCATCAAAATGGGTGTCGAGCAGGGACAGCCTTTCGGTCTTTACACGGGCGCTGACCCGGAGCTGAGGGCCTGGATCGGGGGGGCCGGCGAGCGCCCAGTACGGCGCATCGGTGAACACAAGGGTCGGCAGCATCTGATCCGCGAACTTCTCGAAGTGCTCTCGAAGGGGTGAGATTCCCTGGAGGCAAGAGGGGTCGGCCAGGAGCTGGACCTGATGGGCAAGCAGTCCCATTTCCCGCACGATCAGTTCGACCGGGCGCCTTTCCTCCATCAGCCGCAGCACCTTCTGGAACTGGGCTTCGATGTCCTCCACCGTGGCCATCTTGCCGCGGGGAACGTCGCGGATGCTGGAAAGCAGCTCGGGCAGATGTGCCTTCAGCACCTGCTGCAGACGCGTCGGAATGCGGCTGAGGGCCATGCGCGTCTGAGCCTCGTGAAAGGCCGGACTGAACGCCTGCAGTCCGAGGCTTCCGGCCAGGAGCAGGCCGAGGCTGGAGATCCGTTGAAGTCGGCTGAAGGGGAACATGCTCCCAGGTTAACCCGGCATCTCGCCTTCGGGCGGCATCCAATGCCGCAGGGCCCGGAGGGGCCTCGTGATAGATTATGGGGGCTGCCAAGGGTCGCACCGCCTGAGGTTCGCCCGTAAGCCCCGCTCACGTTCCCGGCGAGAAAGGCCCGCCCGCATGACCCCTGCTGACATCCGCGCCATCCACGATCTCCCCTTTCCCGAACTGCTCTACAAGGCGGCGACGGTGCATCGGGAGCATTGGAATCCCAACGAGATCCAGTTCTGCACCCTCGACAGCATCAAGACCGGTGCCTGCCCCGAGGACTGTGCCTACTGCCCCCAGAGTGCCCGCTACAAGACTGGCCTCAAGGTGGAGCCCCTGAAGGCCGTCCAGAGCGTGCTGGAAGGCGCGCAGGCCGCCAAGGCCAATGGCAGCACCCGCTACTGTATGGGCGCCAGTTGGCGCGAGGTGAAGGACAACGCCGATTTCGAAGCCGTGCTTGACATGGTGCGCGGCGTCAGCGCCCTGGACATGGAAGTCTGCGTGACCCTGGGCATGTTGAATGTGGACCAGGCGCAGCGCCTCAAGGATGCCGGTTGCAAGGTCTACAACCACAACATCGATTCCAGCCGTGACTTCTACGAGACCGTCATCAGTACCCGCAAGTTCGATGAGCGTCTTCAGACCATCGACGCCGTTCGCAAGGCGGGGCTTGAGGTCTGCTGTGGCGGGATTGTGGGCATGGGCGAGGGCATCGATCACCGCATCCACTTCCTGCACGAGTTGACGGAGATGGACCCCGTTCCGGAGTCGATTCCCATCAACCACCTGGTGCCCGTGCCTGGAACGCCCCTGGCGGATCTCCCGCCGGTGCCGCCCCTGGAATTCATCCGCATGCTCGCCACGGCCCGGATCCTCTTTCCCAAGAGCCGCATCCGCCTGAGCGCGGGACGCACGAGCATGTCCGACGAGATGCAGGCACTGGCCTTCTTCGCAGGTGCCAACAGCATCTTCACCGGGGAAAAGCTGCTCACCACGCCGAACCCGGGCGAGTGCCGGGACCACGCGCTCTTGAGCGCCATGGGCATGGCGGTCGAGGGGGTCGGCGCGCGGGTCTGAAGTTCAGTGTTTGGTTTGTTACAGGGGGGCCTCAGGGCCCCTCTCGCCATGAACCCAGACCCTTGTGGTCCAATCCCTCAGGGGTGGTGCTGGCGTGATGGAGGTCCGGTGGGGCCGCCGTGTCCACGCGAGGCACGATGCCGACCCAGCGGTTCCGGCCTAGATCCTCGGCGCGGTAGACAGAGGCTCCGTTGCCCATCGGGATCCGGGCTCTCGTGGAGCGCGAAGATGTGAGGACGGGCAAGGCCGATGGCCTGTTCCAGGTTCTCCCAGCGGCCCTTATGGAAGCGTGCCAGACCCCATCCAGGTCGGCGAACATCAACCATGTGCCGTCCTCAGCCTGGCTTGGGAGCAGGCACCGGCAATGCTCCGCCGGAAGACCGTCTTTCGTGGTGAAGGCCCGCCAGCGGTTGCCGACGCGCCGGGCCACCATGCCTTCAGCGGCTCCGAAATGGGTCTGGGTACCCTTCTGGAGGCGCCAGAGCCCACCCTCCTGAATCTGACATCCCGTGTTTGGAGCATGGTTCGGACGTAGGTGAAACGGGTTCCTTCCGGCAGGGGGACCGGCGTCCAAGTTTCTCCGCTGAGGCAGGCCGGACCCTCCGGACCTCCGGCCCATAGGAAGCCGCGGTCATCCAGCATCAGCGCCTGGACGGTGGCTTTGGGCAGCCCTGCTTCGAGGCTGGAGCTCTGCAGTGCGAGGCGTGCCTCATCGAACGGAGTCTGGCCCCCGAGCCAGAGGGCCGCCGTAAGCGCAAAGAAAAGCCTGATGAGGAGCACAGCCCCTTATCGGACAGGCACCCTGACGGCTGGAATCAGCGTTCCTTGCGGGGGGGCTGCTCCATCACGACGGCGGTCGGCTGGCGCGGCAGCCAGCAGTCCACAAAGAGGGGCTGGGCGACCTGGACGGCGGCCTGCAGCCGCTTCTGGGTGCCCGACTGGTCCAGGCCCGCCACGACGATGGCGAAGGCGTGGGCCAGGGCGGCGAAGGTGGTCAGGCTGTGGCTGTAGAGCAGATCCTCGCTGGGGACGGGGATGAGGAGGTCGGCATAGAGGGCCAGGGGACTGTCGGCGCGGTCACTGAAGGCCAGCACCTTCACGCCGTTCTGGCGCGCGAAGGCCATGGCATCCACCGTCTCCCGGCTGTACGGAGGGAAACTGGCGGCCACCAGGAGATCGCCGGGGCCCAGATTGGCCACCTGGGTGGAATAGTCCGAAGGGATGGCGGCGATGGAGGGAAGCCCCGCCTGGGTCAGGTAGAACGCGAGGATCAGGCACATCATGTGGGAGACACCGCGCCCCAGGATGACCCGGTGGTGGGCCTCCACCAGCATGCGGGTGGCCTCTTCCAGGGCGGCGGGTTCCACTGCCTGCATTAGCTGATCGAAGCAATCGCTGTTGCGGCGCACGACCTCCGCCAGGGTGCCGTGGATATCCCGGGGCGTGTCCGGGGCTTCCTGGGGTGCGCTGCGGGCACTGCAGGCGCCGCGCAGGGCGTCCCTGAACTCCATGAAGGTGCGGAAGCCCAGGCGCTTGGCCAGGCGAAGCACCGTTCCTACGCTCACATCGGCGCGCTCCGCCATGAGCTCCACACCCCACATGGCGCCCATGAAGGGGTCACCCATGAGGCGGTCCGCGATGGCCTTCTGGCCCGGCGGCAGCTCGGCATAGACCTGCACCAGGCGGGCCTGAACCTCGGGGATGGCGGGCGTTGTGTTCATGGCCATGATGCTACCCGAAGGTAACCCGTAACCGGTGTTCAGGTCGGTGAGCACGCGGATCCAAAAGGACGGATCCCTTCATGATCAGCCTGTGGATTCGTTCATGTTGCCGGTCCCTGTGACCTTCGCCGTGCGGTTCTCTCCGGTTGGAGTCGTCGCTGCTCAACCTACAGACGCTCCAAGGGAAAGACGGCTCCAAAGGGGTGAAAGACTCGCCTGCCATGTGGATTTTGTAGCTCCTGCTGAATGGTCATGGGCTGGATGGGGAGCTTCTCGCAGTTGAAGAATTGCATCTCGTGGCGGTCCCTGATTTCTCTGTAAACGTGAGCCAGAGGCTCGACTTCGAACCCCAGGACATGCGCGAAGATGGGGAGCCGTAGTTCCTCGTGGGCCAGTTGGGGCACTTTCTCTTTCGAATAGCGCTCCAGGAATGCCCGAGAGAAGGCGTTGGCGGGCCCCTGGCAGGCCAGGTAAGGGCCCTTGAATCCATACTGTTCCTGGATATGGTGCTTCAGCTGCTTCCACTCCAAGGCATGGGGCGGATGAGCCGTCCACCACCAGGTGTGTTGAATTTTTTCCAGGGGGGTCAACCCGGTGAGGGCGACTCCATTCAGGCCCCGCGTCCCATAGATCTCGTCCAGGCTGGATAGGACCAGCAGATCCCATTCCACCAAATGGAGGATGTCGAAAGGGATCTTGTGGCCGACCTGTTTGAACCACCAGATGAGCGACAGGTCTCCGTGGCGCCACTTCCACTCGGTCGATGCCACGGGTATCTCCCAGATGGACTCCAGGTAATCCCCAAGTGCTTCCTGAGCAGGAAGCATTCGGGAGGATGGTCCTCCGTAGAGCCCGAACATGCGGACGTCCGGATTGAGACGGCGAAGCAGCTGAAGGCGGTTGATGCAGACTTCCAGATGATCGTGAAACCGGAACAGCAGGATACGTTCCATACTTCCTTCTAGCTGGTTGGTGCTGGGTGTGTGGGCAGTGACAGACCGATGGCGGGTCACAACTTGCATTCAGATTTCATTCTCTTCGATGTCATTCTTCCTCACAATCTGACGGATCCGTCGGTAGGGGACTTCGGAATGAAGAGAGCTCGCAGTATATGGTTCGGCTTTCACCTGGCAGGGGCGACCCTCACACAGAGGAAGCATGGGGCGCCCTGGGGCTTGACGCCTTCATGAGCTGCTCGATACGGTTTCGCTCATTTCCTGACGGAGAGGACTGCCATTGCGAATTCTGTGCTTCGGCCTGAGTGTGGCGGCCCTGGTGGGGTTCAGCTGCCACCCTCTCGTCACGCATGCAACGGCTGATGCAGCGGCCCGGCAATATGCCTATCGCGTCGTGAACACCTATCCTCATGACCCCGGCGCCTTCACCCAGGGGTTGATCTTCAGCGGAGGCGCCCTTTTTGAGAGCACGGGCCACTATGGGGAATCCAGCCTTCGGCGGGTCGAACTGGAGACAGGGAAGTTCCTCGGGATTCGGAAGCTCAGTGGTGACCATTTCGCCGAGGGCCTTGCCCTCATGGATGGCCATCTGTTTCAGCTGACCTGGCAGGAGGGATTGGCCTTCCGCTGCGACCCGAACACTTTGGCGGAGGAGCAACGTTTCCGGGTCACCACCGAAGGCTGGGGCCTGACCCACGATGGTACCCATTTGATCCTGAGCGATGGCAGCTCGACCCTGTTTCGACTGGATTCGGCGACTTTCCGTGTCGTGTCCACGCTTCAGGTAAGGGACGGCGATCAGCCGGTGAATCGCTTGAACGAACTGGAGTGGGTGGACGGCCGCATCTACGCCAATGTCTGGATGACGGACCGCATCGCCATCATCGATCCCGCCACCGGTCAGGTGACGGGCTGGATCCATCTGGAGGGCCTCCTGAGCCATCCCAATGCCGAGGCGGATGTCCTGAACGGCATCGCCTATGACCCTGCGAAGAAGCGGCTCTTCGTCACCGGCAAGTGCTGGGACCGCCTCTTCGAGATCGAGCTGGTACCGCGGTAGCGCAAGGTCTCAGAACCGCTCCCAGAGCCGCCGCGCCAGTTCCCGGGATCGGGCGTTCACGCCAGGGGCGTCCAGATGCGGGGCGAGGTGTCCGCCTTCCATGAGCACGCGACCGGAGGCGATGGTGGTGTCCACGGGCGCCTGGCTGAGGCCGAAGACGAGGTGGCCCAGGGCGGTGCCGTCCTCGAAGGGCGTGGGGGGATCGTAGTCCATGAGGATCACGTCTGCGGCGGCACCTTCCGCCAGGGTGCCCAGCGGGAATCCCCAGAGGGCCGAAGCGAACTCGGGATTGCGCACCACCAGGGCATCCGTGAGCTCCATGAAGCCGCAGCTCGGGTTGTCCTGGCGCAGGTGCTGAGCCCAGAGGCCCACCCGAAGTTCTTCCAGCATGCCCACCGTCATGGCGTCTGTCCCAAGGCCCACGCACACGCCGACTTCGGTCAGGGCCAGGACGTCCGCGATGCCTACGGCGTTGTTGAGATTGGATTGGGGGTTGTGGGCCACGAAGGTGCCCGTGCGGGCGAGGATGGCGCGATCCGCACCGTCCACGTGGACGCAATGGGCGGCGATCGTGCGTGGCCCCAGCAGGCCAAAGGCCTCCAGGCGCGCCACGGGGCTGAGGTCGTGGAACTCGACGTTGATGGCGACATCTGAGGACGCCTCCGCCACGTGGATATGGAACCCCGCACCCCCTGCGAGATCGCGGGCACGGCGCAGGCTCTCATCCGAGAGCGTGAAGGCGGCATGGAGCCCGAAGAGGCCCCGCAGGAGAGGATCGTTCTCCTCGGCGCAGCGCCGCAGGAAGGCGGCGTTCTCCTCCAGGCCCTCGTCCCGGACGGCCTCGCCATCGCGGTCTGACACTTCGTAGCAGAGGCAGGCCCGGAGCCCCGTGCGCGTCACCGCACCCGCGATGCGGTCGAGCGACCCCGGTACGGCGCCGGGACTCGCATGGTGGTCGATGAGGGTGGTGCAGCCGCGGCGGATGGCGTCTAGGAGCGCCACCTCGGCACTGACCTCCACATCGTCCAGCCTCAACTCGCGATCCAGTCGCCACCAGAGGTTGCGCAGCACTTCCTGGAAATCCGCGCTGGGCGCGGCCTTGCCGAGGCCCCGCACCAGCGTGGAGTAGAAGTGCATGTGGGCGTTGACGAGCCCCGGCATCACCACCTTGCCCGCGGCATCGATCACCCGGTCGAAGGGACCTTCGATGGCGGGCGCGATCCGCGCGATGCGTTCGTCCTCGATCAGGAGTTGGTGCCCCGTGAGAACGCGGCAGGGGCGGCCGAAGGTCAGCAGGGTGCCGTTTTCGATCAGGATGCGCATGGGAAAAGACTCCAAAAGAAATCACAGAGGTCGCAGAGGAGGAAGGAGGTCACAGAGGAAGATTCTTCTCAGCCTTTTCTCTGTGACCTCTGTGCTTGTCTCTGTGTCCTCTGTGATGGCTTTTATGGTTTGACTTCCGCGTTGAAATCCTCGATCAGCCGGTCGAAGTGGTGCACTTCGTCCCACAGTTCGAGCCAGTACTCGGGCTCCCACTGGGCGCAGATCTCCTCGTAGGTCTTGCCCTGCTGCTCCACCCACGTGAAGTATTTGAGGTTGTGGATGGCCTTGCGGTCCGGGTGGGTGAGTTCCTTGAAATGGTCGTCCTGCTGGCGTTCCAGGCTGCCGATGTGGGCCGTGGCGGCGTCCACTGTCGTGAAGGCGCCGTGGGCCGCCGTGAGCTCCTCCAGGCGGCTGCCGTACATCGCGGCGCTGTCCGTGAAGATCGTGAAGATGACGTCCTGCTCGTTCAGCTCCCAGTGCTTCGCCGCCTTGATGGCCGCCAGCACGTTGCAGATGCCGCTGATGCCCAGGAGCTGCAGCTGTTCGACAACCCCTGTCTCAATCCCGAGGCTGGCAAGGTGGGCCTTGCCTGCGGGCTCGTTGAGCAGCCGGAAGATGCGCATGCAGTCCTCGTCGTCGATGGCGGCGACGGCATCCGTGTTGCGCACGTTGTGGACCCAAGGCACGTGCTTATCGCCGATGCCCTCGATGCGGTGCTCGCCGAACGCGTTCTGCAGCAGCGTCGGGCACTGCTGGGCTTCCGAGGCGATCACCTTGAGGTTCGGAAAGACGGACTTCAGATAATCCCCGGCGGCGATGGTACCGGCGCTGCCGGTGGCGCTGACATAGGCGGCGAAGCGGGCCTTCTCGCCCGCGGTGGCGCGGAAGGCTTCTTCTAGCGCGGGGCCGGTCACGTGGTAGTGCCAGATCGGATTTCCGAACTCCTCGAACTGGTTGAAGATCATGTGCTGCGCGTCGCGCTCGAGTTCCGCGCACGTGTCGTAGATCTCCTTCACGTTGCTCTCG
>CAYQAS010000119.1:0-12645 GCA_964415525.1 uncultured Solibacteraceae bacterium | reverse complement strand
CCTCATCGAGGCCCGCAAGGCCGCCAAGGCCGCCAAGAACTGGGCCGAGGCCGATGTGATCCGCGACCGGATCAAGGCCATGGGCATCGTGTTGGAAGATCGCAAGGACGGCAGCGTCGCCTGGAAGCGCGCCTAAACATCGTCAACACACGCAACCTCTCAACCATCGGGCCCTTCGGGGCCCTTTTCGTTGGAGAATTGCCCGATCTGAAATATCATACATTCAGACCCCGGAGCCCCCCATGTTCGCGTCCCATACCTACGCCGACCGCCGCGCGATCCTCCTGAAGTCCCTTCGAGACGCCGGTGAGCGCGGGCTCCTACTCTTCCTCGGCAACGAGGAGAGCCCCTGCAACTACGCGGACAACACCTTTACCTACCGGCAGGACAGCACCTTCCTCTACTACTTCGGCATCGACCACGCGGGCTTTGCGGCGGTGATCGACCTGGATGAAGGCACCACCACCGTCTTTGCGGACGACCTCGGCATCGACGCCATCGTCTGGATGGGCCCCCAGCCCTCCGTGGCCGATCTGGCTGCCGCGGGTGGCGTGAACCGCACTGCCTCCGTCGCGGCGCTGTCTGAAGCCACCGCGCGGGCCCGGGCCACCGGCCGCCCGGTCCATGTGCTGCCGCCCTACCGGCCCGACAACAAGCTGCGACTCATGGAGCTGCTGGACCGCCGTTCCGTCCCCGAGGCCAGCGTGCCCTTCATCCGCGCCGTGGTGGAGCAGCGGGCCGTGAAGTCCGCGGAGGAGCTGGCCGAGATCGAGAAGGCCGTGGACCTCAGCGTGGACATGCATCTCGCGGGCATGCGCATGGCGCGCCCCGGCATGAAGGAGTCCGAAATCGCCGCCAAGGTCACGGAAATCGCCCTGGCGGGCGGCGCGGGTCTGAGCTTCCCCGTCATCGCCACCATCCACGGGGAGACGCTCCACAACCACTTCCACGGCAACACACTCAAGTCCGGCGACGTCTTCCTGCTGGACTGCGGTGCCGAGGGACTCGGCCACTACGCGGGTGACCTCAGCAGCACCTTCCCCGTGGATCCCACCTTCACCAGCCGCCAGAAGGACATCTACCGCGTAGTGCTGGACGCCCACCTGGCCGCCGTGGCCAAAGCCGCGCCGATGGTGCCCATGCGGGAGGTGCATCGCACCGCGTGTCGTGCCGTGGCGGAAGGCATGAAGGGCCTGGGCCTGATGAAGGGCGACCTGGATGCGGCGGTCGAAGCGGGCGCCCACGCCCTGTTCTTCCCCTGCGGCACGGGCCACATGATGGGCCTCGACGTGCACGACATGGAGGACCTCGGCGAGGTCTACGTCGGGTACGAGGGCCAGCCCAAGAGCACCCTCTTCGGCCTCAAGAGCCTGCGCCTCGCGAGGCCCCTCAAGCCCGGTTTCGTCTTCACCGTGGAGCCCGGGGTCTACTTCATCCCCGAGCTGGTAAACCGCTGGAAGGCCGAGGGTCGTTTTACCGATTTCGTGAACTACAACGCCGTGGAGCAGTGGTTGGGCACCGGCGGCATGCGTATCGAAGAAGACCTCGCCATCACCGAGACGGGCGCTCGCATCCTCGGGAAATGGCGGCCCCGCACCATCGAGGAAGTGGAGGCCGAGCGCAGTTAAGCCAGCGAAAGGCTTGATCGCCGATCTTCAGACAACCCATCCACTGTTCTTTCTGGCCGATTTGATCCCTTGATCAAAAAAGGGACTCATCGGCCATATATCTGCCAAAAGGCGAAAAGAAGGGAAACAGGTTCCACGGAAGCAAATAGTCCCAAGGAACCCGTTTGATCCCGGCACTTGTTTGTGTATACCTCCAGGCCGTGTTGCCCGCTCAGGAAACAACCATCCGTCCCCCGTTGGAATCGTCGTGCGGCTCGTTGCAGCATCTGAAACAACCATGAACAGGCCAGATTACGATCTTAAAGGGCCATTATCGACTTCGCGCCACCATCGCCACCCTGGCTTCACGACACGGATTCACAATTTTTGATATTTGGCATAATTCAATATTTTGCCCTATACTGACATTTCAACTTTCGGAGCCACATATGAGCAATGAAGCCAAGATCACCCTCATCAAAGGCGAAGGCAAGGGCAACAAGGCCAGGTACGCCATCAACGGCACCGAAGTACCAGCGGCCGCCATCACTCGCCTCATGGACAAGATCAAAGGCATGGAGGAGCGTCTCCAGGCCCGCAAGTTCACTTCGGCATTGGATGAAAAATACGGCCAGTTCCTGGATGCATTGGATAAGGCCGGTCTCTCCACTTCTGAAGCCATTGCCCAGATCTTTGCCCTTTCCACCAAGCCCGAAAAGACGAAGCGCACCGCCAAGGGTTCCAATCTGGCCCGCATGGCCGCCAAGGTCATGTCCAAGGTCTACAGCAAGAAGACCCCCGCCGAAATGGTCGACGAATTCGTGAAGCTGGTGGTGATGCCCGCCTTCCGCGAGGATGCCACCGCCTATCTGACCCAGATGGAAAACGACCTCGGACGTTCCAGCCAGGGCAAGATCCGCATGCGCAAGGCCCGCCCCGACATGGTCAACGTGGCCAAGCGGGCTCGGGAAGCCAAGCAGAAGTAGTCCTAACGAGCATCGGCTCGGAGGCCTTCGAGCTCCAGGCCCGATCCGACGGCCAGCCACCAGGAGTCGCGTGCGACCTCAGGTGGCTGGCCGTTCGGTTATGCCGGTTTCTCCGGCCACGCATGCTTGGGATAGCGCCGGGAGAGCGCCGGACGCAGTTCCAGGTAGGTGCGCTGCCAGAAGCCCGCGAGATCGGTGGTGACCTGCAGGGCCCGCTGGTTCGGCGCCAGCAGGTGCAGGACGAGGGGCACGCTGCCCCCCGCAATGCTCGGTCCCTGCTTCATTCCGAGGAAATCCTGGAGGCGGCTTTCGATGTGGGGCGCGTCGCCGTCGTAATGCACGGTGGCGCGCTTGCCCTTCAGCTGGACCCACTCCGGCGCCCACTTGTCCAGCAGCCCGAAGGCGATCTCACCGATGGCCTCTCGGGCGGCGGTTCGCCAATCCGCATGGGCCAGATCCTTCAGGTTCGCGGCGTGGGCGCAGGCGGCTTCCACCAACGCCCGACGCAGGTCCTCACCCTCTGTAAGCTCAAGATCCGGCCTCGTCCGCCCCAGGAACGAGATGCGGGAGGCTAGGCGCTCGACGGTCTCCTGAGCGTCACCAAGGCCTCGAGATAACGCCGCCGCTGCGAGGCAGACCGCCACGCCAGGCACTCCGGCCTCCGCGCGACGGCGGCTCTCGTCCAACACCAGGTCCTCAAAGAGCAGCGCCGAACGGTGTTCCACACTGGCGGTCGCGGGGTGGAACACCATGCTCTCCCGATCCGAAATGGCATCCGGAAAGGCCTCCAGGATCCACTCCGGCTCGATGCGGCTGGCGGCACGGATCACCACCTCCCGACCCGCGCCCTTCTGCACCTCTTCCGCTTCCAGCGCCACCACCAGCTCCTCTCGCTGGCACCGGCTGAAGGCATCCAGGCGGGCCCCGCCGCCGCCTACCACGGCGAAGGTGGCACCACCGCCCCGCCGCGCCACGCGATCGGGATACGCCCGCAGCAGGGCCTTCATCAGACGCTCCTCCGCGTCCTTCGGCTCATCCGCCCCCCGAGGACACAACTCCCGGAAGGCCTGCCGCGCCTGATGGACGGCGGCGGGGTCGAGCCCGAGCTGGCGCAGGGTGCCACCGCCGAAATTCGCCGCCTCCGCCTCATGGAAAGCATCCATGCGGGGCCAGAGGTCGCTGGTGAGGGCGTGAGGATCGACCTGACGACGGCGCAGATCGCTGCGGGCCGCGAGGTCGCCGGCCTCCAGGAGCGCCGCCGCCAGGGCCGCCGTTTCCGGGATGTCCGCGTCCTGGCCCGCCACCACGAGCCGCGCGAGGCGGGGATGCAGGGGCAGGCGCGCCATGCGCCGTCCGATGTCGCTCAAGCGGCCATTTCCATCCAGCGCGTCCAGGCGCTGCATCAGGCGCTTCGCGGCGCCCAGGGCGGCGGCAGGGGGTGCCTCGAACCACTCCAGGGCCCCGGCATCCGCCACACCGAGTTCCGCCAGCGCCAGCAGCGCCTCCGCCAGATCCGCCCGCTGGAGTTCCGGCAGATCGAAGGAAGGCCGATTCTGGAAATCCGACTCGAGGTAGAGCCGCATGCAGCGGCCCGGCCCCTGTCGCCCGGCCCGGCCCGCACGCTGGATGCAGCGGGCCTGGGAGATGCGGCCCGTACGGAGGGACGAGAGCCCTGACCAGGCCCCGTGAACCGCCTCCCGGGCGAGGCCGGAATCGATCACTGCCACCACCCCATCCACCGTCACGGAGCTTTCCGCGACATTCGTCGCAAAGAGCACCTTGGGCGTGGCGGACGGCGCCACCGCCGCCTTCTGGGCATCCAGACTGAGGCTGCCGTGGAGGGGCAGCAGGTTCAGACCCAGACGTCGCGCCAACCCGTCACAACTGGACATGCACTGTCGAATTTCGGATGCTCCGGGCAGGAAGACCAGGATGTGACCCGGACAGCCTTCGGCATGGAGTGCCTCCACGGCGGAAACCACCTGCTCCGCCAGGGGTCGGCTGTCGGGACGGGGCGCGTGGCGGATGTCCACGGGATAGGGACGCCCTGAGACTCGGGCATGGGCCGCCTCGAGAAAGGCCCGCACGGGCTCCGCCTCGAGGGTGGCGCTCATCACCCCGATGCGGAGATCCGGTCGCCGCGTCTTCTGCAGCCGCCGCAGCAGCGTGAGCGCCAGATCGCCGTGGAGGTGACGCTCGTGGAACTCGTCCAGCAGAACGACAGCGATGCCCTTGAGCTGGGGATCCGCCATGAGCCGCCTCAGCAGCAGGGCCTCGGTGACAAAGCGCACCCGCGTGTCCTTGCCCGCCCGCTGCTCGAAGCGAACGGCATAACCGACGCGCTTCCCAACCTCCTCCCCCAGCTCCTCCGCCACCCGAACGGCGGCAAGCCGCGCCGCCAGCCGCCGGGGCTCAAGAATCCAGCACTCCCCCGCCTCCAGCAGGCCCGCATCCAGGAGCGCCCGAGGCAGACGTGTGGTCTTGCCCGCACCGGGTTCCGCCTCCAGCACCAGGTTGCGCCCCGCGCGGAAGACCTCCACCAGGGAGGGCAGTTCGGAATCGATGGGGAGCGGAGTCAACACCATCTGCTTAGGATGGAGGCAGGAGCTCCCCCATGGCCACTGAACGCTTTGTCGCCAGCCGCTGGACCCAGGGCAATCGCCTCTTCCCCACGGTCATCGAGGTCACCGACACGTCCGTGATCCGTCGCAAGCGCAGCTGGTTCACCCGCAATGAGATGAGCATCCACCTTCAGCGCATCGCCTCGGTCCACATCGAGACGGGTCTTCTCTGGAGCGATGTCCGCATCGAGAGCAACGGCGGCGGCGATGACATCGAGAGCCACGGCCACACGAAGGCGCACGCCCGCCGCATCAAGGAACTCATCGAGGCCGCCCAGAGCCGACACCTCGCGGCGCCCGGCGAGGCCGCCTCGGACGCCATGAAGACCTGTCCTCACTGCGCCGAACCCATCCGCGCTGCGGCGAAGCTCTGCCGTTACTGCGGGCGGGATCTGTAGGTCAGCCCCTCACCGCCTCCACGAAGGCCTTGAAGATCCGCAGGGCCGGGTCGGCGGCGGGATGATCCATGGGGACGAGGTTCTCGGGGTGCCACTGCACACCCACGGCCCAGCGACGCGGGTCGATGGCCTCGATCGCCTCGATCAGCGGCTCGCCATCCAGGGTCGTCTCTTCATGCCAGGCGACGGGCCGCAGCACGGGCGCGACGAGCCGCACCGCCTGATGATGGCGGCTGTTCACGAGGATGTGGGGCGCCTCCACGATGCTGAAGAGGCGGCTGTCCGTGTCGATGCGGACCTCGTGCCGAACCTCCGGCGGCAGGTCCGAACTGCCGTGGCGATGCAGATCCACCGGACACCCGAAGGCCTCGGGGATGTCCTGGTAGAGGCTCCCCCCGAGAGCCACATTCAAGGCCTGTTCTCCCCGACAAATGCCCAGGATGGGCGTGCCCAGGCGCCAAGCCTCGCGGATGGCATGGAACTCCAGGCCATCCCGCTCGTGATCCACTTCGGCCTTGGGATGCAGAGGCTCCTTGGGATCCCAAGCGCTGGGGTGGATGTCGGCCCCGCCCGTGAGCAGCAGGCCCCCGAAGATCTCCAGGATCGGCATGGAGTCTCCCGGGGACATGATGACCACACCCCCCTGCCAGCCCGCCCGGCGAAGCGCTGGAACGTAATGATTCAGGGCAGCGGGCTTGCTACGGCAGGTCACCAGGATGCTTGACACGATCCCCCCAGGGCGGAAGATTTCAAACTAACATCAGCTCAGACAGCCCGACACGGGTGAAGAGCCCGTTCCACCCATCGTTTGGAGGAAGGTCATGTTCAATTCCCTTAACAAGGTCACGCTCATCGGCAAGACGAGCTTCAAGTTCCCCCCGGAACTCAAGATGACCCCCTCCGGCACCCCCATCCTCCGCTTCAGCATGGCCACCACCGAAGTCACGAAGGACAAGGAAGGCAACAAGAAGAAGAACACCGAATACCACCGCATCGTCATCTGGGGAAAGCTGGCCGAACTCGGAGAGCGCTTCATCAAGATGGACACCCTGGTCTACATCGAGGGCAAGCTGCGCACCAACCAGTACACCGATCAGACCGGCAAAGAGGTCAAGAACATCGAGATCGTGGCCAACGATTTCGTGATCCTGGACTCCACGCCCTTTGGTGAGCGGGGTCAGGGTGCCGGTTCCGGTGCCCCGTCCGAATACCGCGGCTCCAGCGCCGCCCGTGACTTCGATCCCGGCCCCTCCAGCGCCCCCCAGCAGGGCGGATACGACGACGACATTCCGTTCTAAAAACCACCTTTTCAACGAGATGGGCCCGCCAGACGGCGGGCCCATTCTCTTGATGACCGAAGGCTAGCGGTCGACCTTAATGACAATGGACTTGGAGAGAATGTCCTGCACGCCGCGGCGGTCTTCCTGCACGAGGATCAGGATGTAGCCGATCCCGAAGTTCAGGAAGTGGCCGATCATGCGCATCACGGCGGTGCCCACGTCGATGCGGCCGTGAGGGTTGCCCTCGGGCACCACGCGCAACTTCATGATCTTCTTGCCGGGCGTAGCGCCAAACTTGATCCAGCACCAGGGCCAGAAGAGGAGCAGACCTACGCTGATAGCGAGATAGAGAAGCGTGGCGATACAGCCACAACCGGTGATGGCGACCGCCCCCATCATCCCGAAGAGCATCGGCGTGAGAAGCCCGGAAAGGATTCCCAAAACAAACATCGGCACCACGAAGATCGCCGCGTCGATCAGGTGTGCCAGAAGCCGGGTGACAAAGTCGCCGCGCTCGCCCGTGGGACGGGCGTCATCGGGAATCGGAGGCAGGTAGGCCTGCAGAAAACTCGGGGCGGGATTGGCGCCGGATGCACTCGGAGCCACTGCCAGTGGCACAACCGCAGGAGGCGGCATGGGAGCCGGCGGAGGCATCGGGGCGGGAGGAGGCGGAACCGGGGCCACTGCCATCGGCACAGGAGGAAGAGGCAGGGGTGCAGGAGGAGGAGGCATGGGCGCCGGAGATGTCGGCGGCGGCACCGCGGGCGTTTCCACAGAAGGCTGCGTCGTTGCCTGATCCTGATGGGCCCGCACCTTCGCCATCTCTTCGGGTGTCATCCGCACCGTTCCGAGGGGATTCGTGATGCCGATGGCTTCCGTTGGGACGGTGGGCGGGTCCACGAAGGTGATCTGCACCTGTCCGAGGGTAACCCGGTCACCATCCTGAAGCGGCAGGGACTGGACGCGGTTTCCGTTCACCAGGACGCCATTGCTGCTCTGGTTGTCAGCCACCTCATAGCCATCCGCAGTCTTACGGATCAGCGCATGGTGGCGCGAAATGCTGGGGTCGGAGAGGCGAAGCGCATTGTCCAGCTCGCGGCCGATATGGGTTTCGGCGTCCACGAGCTCGAATTCGCGTACACCGGCGGATTCGTGCACGAGCAGTTTGGCCATGGGCATCCTCGCTGGAGACGGGTGAACTCGGGGAAGTCTATTCCGGATAACGGCTTAATGCAATTCAGCGCAAACCTTGACCCGCCCAGGGTCCTGCCTCAATCTGGCACCACTTCCAACCCTCGAGGCGTCCATGGTCCTCTTCAATGCAGCAACCAAGGAGCTCACGGCCAAGATTGTCTACTACGGCCCGGGCCTCTGCGGAAAGACCACGAACCTCCAGTTCATCTATGACGCCATCCCCATGGACGGCCGGGGGAAGATGCTCTCCCTGGCCACCCAGACGGATCGCACGCTCTTCTTCGACTTCCTGCCCATCGAACTCGGCACGATCCGGGGCATGAAGACCCGCATCCAGCTCTACACGGTGCCCGGCCAGGTGTTTTACGACGCCACCCGCAAGCTCGTGCTGCGTGGCGCGGATGCCGTCGTTTTCGTGGCCGATTCCCAGGCACCGATGCTGGAGAGCAACAAGGAGAGCTTCCAGAACCTCATCGAGAACCTGCGGGAGCAGGGCGTCGAGCTGGAGAAGCTGCCCCACGTCATCCAGTACAACAAGCGGGACACCCCGAATGCCCTGCCCATCGAGACCCTGGATAAGACCGTGAACATCTTCGGCGCGCCCACTTTCGAAGCGAGCGCGGTTCGCGGCGACGGCGTGCGGGAGACCCTGCTCGGCGTCAGTCGCCTGGTGCTGAAGCACCTTGCCGATCGCTATGGCGGAGGCGCGGTGGAAGTCCACAACTTGCTGCCCGGCAATCCTCCCCCGCCCGCACCGGAGCCGCCGGTCGCGACCATGCCGGCCGCTGCGCATTCGAAGCCGCTTGAGGTGGAGGATCTCTCCGCCACCGAAATGCTCGACGAAATCGAAGAACTGCCCTCGGCCCAACCCCACGTAGGGATGCCCACCCAGCGCCTGGACGGGATGCCCCCCCACACCAGCGTCATCGAGATCCCGGTGGTGCTGGATCGCAGCCTCTTCAGTGGCGATAGCCCCGTGGAGATCAAGCTGAAGCTGATCCTGAAGTAGCTCCGACCCGAAGCTATTCCACTGTGAAGCCAGCCACCGAGGCACGTAGCATTTCTGCCACCCGTGCAAGCTCGGTGGCGGTCCGGGAAATTTCGGCAACACCCTGATCCAGTTGCTGCAGCCCATGGGCGTTATGGTCCAGCCGCGATGCGGTGGTATCCATCAAGCCCTGCACGTCCCGGCTGGTGCGAGCCTGCTCTTGGCTCAGCTTTGTCAACCCTGCCACGCTGCGGTCCACCGCCTCGATGCGCGTGCGGATCGCTTCCAACCGGGCAAGCGTGTCGCCCACTGAGGCCGTTCCGCCCGCCACCGCTTGCTCCGTACCTAGGATGAGTCGCTCGATCTCTCGTGCGGCCTGGGCGCTGCGCTCTGCCAGCTTCCGCACTTCTTCCGCCACCACGGCGAAGCCCTTCCCTTGTGTGCCCGCCTTGGCGGCTTCGATGGCGGCATTGAGGGAGAGCAGATTGGTCTGGCGGGCAATCCCCTGAATCACTTGGATGGCCTTCACGATTTCGGAAGTGGCTCCCTGGATGGAAGTCATGCCCGAGGCCGCCCGGTGCCCCGCCTCGGTACCGGCGAAGGCGTCCCCCAGGGCCCCGCGGGCCTCCTCGCCGGTCTTGCCGGCTTGGGAAGCGACACCCTCCACCTGGTCTTCCAATTCGAAAAGGGCAGCGCAAACCTCCCGACCCGAAGCCTGGAGGCTCTCGCCATCGGATGCGGCCTCCTGCACTGTCTGGGCCATCTGACTGGCACTGGCCGCCAGTTGCGTCGCACCGCCCGCCACCTGGAGGGAGGCGCGCACCACTGAACCCACGGTCTCCGAAAGGTTCGCCGCCATGCCATTGAAGGTATGGGCCAGCTCTCCGAGCTCGTCCTCACGATGGACTTCAGCACGGGCCCGCAGATCGCCGTGGGCCATGGTGCCGATGGCCCCGGAAAGGGAATGAAGGGGTTCCAATACACGCGTCCGCAGGGAACGACGAATCGTGTAGCTCACGACAGCAAGCATCAGAACGCCCACCCCGATGCCGATGTACTGCAGCTTGTCCTCCTTATCCTCGATGGGCTCCAAGCTCGCCGTCACGCCAAAGGTCGCGACCAGTTCACCGACCTTCTTCCCTTCGAGATGCTTCAGGCCGAGGGCGTCATGACAAAGGGCGCATTCGTCCCTGAATCGCACGGGGGCTAATACATACAGACGGGTGTGGCCATTGTCTCCCTTCCACCTTCGGGCCACGTGGCGCAGCTTGGAGTCTTCGCCAAAGCGCTGCAGGGCTTCCTTCTCGAAGGCCGCTTCCACTGCGTCTTTGCTCAGTCGATTCGGCAGAACCCGGTGGAAGCTGTGTCCAGCCTCTTCGCTCATTCGCTCGGCTTCTGCGTGGATCATGCTCCCGGATGCCGTGGTAAGCGTCTGTAGCTCCTTCTCAAAGGCCTGATCCACTTGCTTTGAGCCCTGGGAGATGAGCCCGAAGATCAGTAGGCCAACCAAGGTAAGGAGTACCATCCCCACGGGAATGAAAAACCGCATGGCCAAGCTGACACGACGCATGATTTTCCTCTCCCGGACCCAACCAGATGCTTGTTCTTCGGAAATAGGACGACCAAGTCTTGATTTCTACCGAACACCGCCCTCAACCGGATGGCCTTACACTTGGCGCATTTCCCCGAGGCACCCATGTCCACGCTCCTGCAAGTGGTCATCGCCCTGGCGGTGGTGGCCCTCACCGCCGCCCTGATCCCCCTGCTCCTGCAACTCCGGCGCACTGCGCAAGCCGTGGAGGGCTTCGCCAAGAGCGCAGGAACCGACCTGACCCGGATTTCCGAGGATGTCCACGCCACCCGTGAACGGGTGGAGGGACTGGCGGATCTGGCCCAGAAGGGCCTGGAGCACCCCGGCCCCATAGGGCAGGTGGTCTTCGGGCTCGTCGGCGCCCTACCCTCCCTGCTCCATCCCCGCCCTCAGGGCACGAATCTTGTGGAACTCCTCGTGACAGGGCTCCGCAGCGCCCTATCCTTCTTCCGCGGCGCGACCTCGCCTGCATCCCAGGAGGATCCCCATGAGTGATGACCGCGGTTCCCTCGGCACGTCCCTGCTCATCTTCCTGGCCGGTGCGGCGGTGGGTGCCGCCGTGGTGGCCTTGACCACTCCCAAAACCGGCCCGGAACTCCGCGCGGATTTGAAAGGCATGGGTGGCAAGGTTCGCGACCGCGTCCGTAAGGCCTGCGGCTGCGAAGACGCCCAGGATGAAAACGCCCAGGCCTGAACCACCCGGGAGGATCAAACCGGAAAGGGGCTCTCGTTAAATGGGTCGCCTCGGGCAGACTAGAGGGTTCTAGGTCTGCCCGAGGTTCCCTTGTCCCGCTCCTTTGCCACCCGCTTTGCCCCTAGTCCCACCGGCATGCTGCACATCGGTGGACGGGGCCCCTTTGCGAGTGCCTCACGCAGCTGAGGCCGAGCAGGAGCACGCCCCATGCGGGGCGTGCGTTAGGGGGTAGTCACGCCGCCGAATTCCACTGAGGTTCCCATGTCCCGTCCCATCGTCACCCGCTTCGCACCTTCTCCCACCGGCATGCTGCACATCGGCGGCGTCCGCACGGCCCTCTTCTGCTGGCTCTTTGCGCGCCGCCACGGCGGCAAGTTCATCCTGCGCATCGAGGACACGGACCTCGGCCGCAGCACGGATGACAACATCCGCATCATCGAGGACGGCATGGCGTGGTGCGGCCTGGACTGGGACGAGGGTCCGGTGCAGGGCGATCCCTCGCAGTGGGTCGGCCCCAACGGCCCCTACCGCCAGATGCAGCGCATGGAGAGCCACTACAAGCCCGCCGTGGAGAAGCTCCTCGCCGAAGGCAAGGCCTACCGCTGCCGTTGCTCCAAGGAAGATCTGGACGCCCGCCGCGCCGCGGTGGAGGCCAAGGGCCTGCCCTTCCAGTACGGCCGGGGCCACGACCGGGGCAACGGCTGCCGCGATAAGCAGCACGACGCCAGCCAGCCCTTCGCGGTGCGTCTGAAGATGCCCATGGGCGACGAACCCTGGCTGGATGAAGGCGCCCTCGCCTGGACCGACCTCATCAAGGGTCGCCTCGCCTTCCCCGCGGACACGCTCGACGACTGGATCATTGCCCGCACCAGCGAAGACGGCGGAATCGGCGTGCCCACCTACAACTTCTGCGTCGTGGTGGACGACACCGGCATGCAGGTGAGCCACGTCATCCGCGGCGACGATCACGTGAGCAACACCCCCAAGCAGATCGCGCTCTACCACGCCATGGGCTATGAACTGCCCGAGTTCGCCCACGTGCCCATGATCCTGGGCAAGGACGGCGCCAAGCTCAGCAAGCGTCACGGCGCCACCAGCATCACGGAATACCAGGAGATGGGCTTCCTGCCCTCTGCCGTGCGCCTCGCCCTGGCGCGGCTCTCCTGGACTCCCAAGGTCGATGGAAAGGCCCCGGAGCCCACGGAAGAAGCGTTGCTCACCGACGCACAGATGAGCGAGCCCTTCGACCTGAACGACATACGGAAGCGCCCTGCCCCCCTCCGTAC
>CAYQAS010000118.1:0-12710 GCA_964415525.1 uncultured Solibacteraceae bacterium | reverse complement strand
CACATGCCCCGGTGGCGCCAAGAAGGGGCGGCCGGATCTGCCGGTGGTGCGGCACCTCTTCCGCGACCACCGCGAAGTCTGGGCCTCCCTCGCTCCGAGCTGGGTGGCGGAGTGGCCGGACCTCGACGCGCCCCGCATGATTTCGGCCCTGCGCCGCCTGGGCTTCACCGGGGTTTCGGAGACGGCCCTGGGTGCCGAGGAAATCAGCGCCGCCACCGCCGCCATGCTCGCGTCTGCGGCTCCCGGCGTGTATCTGTCCACCGCATGCCCCTCGGTGGTGGAGACGGTGCGGCGCCACCTGCCGGAACTCGCGCCCACTCTCATGCCCCTCATGAGCCCCATGCAGGCCCACGCCCGGCTGCTGCGGCGGCTGCGCGGCGACGCGGCGGCGGTGGTCTTTCTCGGTCCTTGCATCGCCAAGAAGCTGGAGGCGGATGACGCCCACTCCCCCGCGAATGCGGCGCTCACGTTCGCGGAACTGCGGGCCTGGATGGCGTTGGAACGGATCGACCCCTATTCGGAAAAGCCGGAGGCAGAGGACACCTTCTTCCCCGAATACGCCTCAGACGGCGGTCGCTATCCGCTGGATGGCGGCATGGTGGACACGGTCCAGACGCGCCTGCCCTCAGGCTTCAAGGTGCAGTCCATGAGCTACAGCGGCCTGCACGGCGTGCTGGATGCGCTGGACGGGCTCTCGAAGGCGCGCCTCAAGGAGCCGCTCTTCCTCGAACTGTTGGCCTGCGAAGGCGGCTGCCTCAACGGCCCTGGAATGACACGCCACTGCGGTACGACGGTCAAGGCGCTGGAGGTGCTGGAGCGCCTCGGCAGCGGTCCGAGCCGACCTATGCTCACTCAGACGGACCTGGCCGCGGCATTCGCCGAGGCGGCGGTGGTGGATCCCACGCACACGGATTCGGAAGTTCGCCGGGCCCTGCGCCGGGTGGGCAAGTTCTCCATCGAGGACGAACTCAACTGCGGCGGCTGCGGCTACGACTCCTGTCGGCTGCTGGCGGCGGCCCTGTTGGACGGCCGAGCCGAAGCCGGGATGTGCGTCAGCTACATGCGCAAGCTGGCCATGAACAAGGCCAATGCCCTCATCCGGGCCATGCCCGCGGGGGTGGTGCTGGTGGATGACGCCCTCACCATCGTCGAGTGCAATCGCCGCTTCGCCGACATGATGGGCGTCGAGGCGCAGACGATCTTCGAGACGGTGCCCGGCATGGGAGGCGCGAGCTTGAAGAAGGTCGCTCCGGAACTGCTGGACCTGATGGAGGAGGTGCTGGAGAACGAGGACGGCGAGATCACCCGCAACCTCCGCATCCAGGGCACCGTGGTGCGCTTCCAGGCCTTCCCCATCGAGCCCGGGGTGCTGGCCTGCGCCATCCTGCAGGACATCACGGAGCCAGCCTTCCAGCGGGAGCAGATCATCCTCAAGGCCCAGGATGTCATCCGCAAGAACGTGCAGACGGTGCAGCAGATCGCCTACCTGCTGGGGGAGAACGCCGCCGACAGCGAGATGATCCTCAGTTCCATCGTGGAGTCCTTCCGGATCGACAACAGTGAAAGGGGTCGGACCTGATGCCCCAGCGCTGGCCCGTCATTGAAGTCGAGCACTTCCAGCTCAAGAAGCACGGCCAGGCGGCCTTCGGCGACGTCTGGCACAGCGTGCGGGCGGACCGCGGGCGGGTGATCTCCGTTCTGGCGGATGGCCTGGGCAGCGGCATCAAGGCCAATGTCCTGGCCAACCTCACCGCCACCATGGCCGCGCGCTATGTGCAGGCGGAGGCGGATCTCCGTCAGGCCGCGAGCACGATCATGGAGACGCTGCCGGTGTGCAGCGTGCGCGAGATCGCCTATTCGACCTTCACCATCGTGGATATGGACCGCCGGGGGCGCACGCGCCTTGTCAATTTCGACAATCCCACATCGGTCATTCTGCGCCGCAACCTGGTGCTGGACTTGCCCCGGGAGGAATTCACCCTCGCGACGTCCACAGGGCGGCACGAGGTGCTGCGCTTCGTGGAATTCCAGGCGGTGCCGGGGGATCGCGTCGTGGTGTTCAGTGACGGCATCACCCAGGCGGGGGTCGGCTCCAAGGTGATGCCGCTGGGCTGGGGCGCTGCCGCCGTCCAGCAGGCGCTGATCCAAAAGGTGCAGCAGGAACCGGGGATCAACGGTCGCCAGCTCAGCCGCTACATGGTGGGTCAGGCGGTGGCCCTGGACGGCCACAAGGCCAAGGACGACATCACCTGCGGCGTGGTCTCGTACCGCCTGCCCCGGGAACTGCTGCTCATCACCGGTCCGCCGGTGAACCGCGAACGGGACCATCAGATTGCCGAGATGGCCCGGGACTTCGAGGGCCGCAAGGTGGTCTGCGGCGGCAGCACCGCGAACCTCGTGGCGCGGGAACTGGGGCTCGAATTGAAGATGCCTCTCAACCTGCGGAACCTGGATCCCGACGTGCCGCCGACCTGTTCCCTCGACGGCTTCGATCTGGTCACGGAAGGCGCCATCACCCTGGCCACCCTGACTCGAATCCTGGAAGAGGACGATGTCGATCAGCTGCGCACCAACGCCGCGACGCAGCTGGCGACGCTCATGCTGGAGAGCGATGTCATCCACATCGTCGCCGGCACCCGTATCAACGAGGCCCTGCAGGACCCCAACCTCCCCGCCGACCTGGACATCCGCCGCAACATCCTGCGTCGACTCCAGCGGGTGCTCAGCCAGAAATACCTGAAGGACGTGGAACTGAAGTTCATCTGAGGCCGATTGCGCCTTCTCTGTAGGAACCCTATGCTGGCCCACCTTGCAGAGGGGGCTGCTGACCATGAACCGGGTGCCAGTCAGACGATGGTGGACGGCATGGCTCCTCTGCCTGAGCTGCGCGCTGGCAGCGGCTTCAAAGCCCGTGACGCTGCAGTTGAAGTGGAAGCACCAGTGGCAGTTCGCGGGCTACTATGCGGCCCAGGAGAAGGGCTACTACCGGGATGCAGGTTTGGACGTGACCTTCCGGGAGGCCGAACCGGGCGTTTCTACCGTCGATACGGTGCTGCAGGGGCAGGCGATCTTTGGCATCGGTACCTCAGACCTGGTGCTGCATCGGGCCCAGGGGCGACCGGTGGTCAGCCTCGCGGTGATCTTCCAGCACAGTCCCCTGGTGCTGATGGCCCGGGCGGATCGCGGCATCCGCCACATCCATGATCTCGCCGGGCGTCGGGTGCAGTTCGAGGAGGGGGCTGCGGAATTGAAGGCCTACCTCATCCAGGAAGGCATCCATCCCCAGCAGTATGAGACCCGGACCCATCCCTTCGGCATCCAGGATCTGGTGGAGGGGCGGGTGGATGTACTCAGCGCCTACCGTACCGATGAGCCTTTCCATCTGCGAGAGGCCGGGGTGGAACCGATGGTGTTCTCTCCTCAGGCCGCAGGGCTGGATTTCTACGGCGACACCTTGTTCACGACCGAGTCGATGGTGAACAAGGATCCCGCCCTGGTGAAGGCGTTCCGCGAAGCGAGCCTGAAGGGCTGGCGCTACGCCCTCGGCCACCCGGAGGAACTCGCAGACCTCATCCTCACCCGCTATGGCAGCCGTCACAGCCGGGAGCACCTGCTCTTCGAGGCACGGGAAGTGGAACGGCACATCCTCCCCTCGCTGGTGGAGCTCGGGTACCAGTACCCCGGGCGCTGGCACCACATCGCTGGCGTCTATCGGAGCCTGGGGATGCTGCAGGGCGAGACCCACCTGGACGGCTTTCTCTACCGGGAGCGAAGGGGTTTGGAATCGCGCACGCTGCTGCTGTTGGCAGCGAGTTTCGGGGCGATCGTGCTGTTGGGCGGGATCGTCTTCCATTATGTTCGCCTCGCCCGTCGGCTCCGGGGTGCCCTGGCGCAAGTGCAGACCCTCTCGGGACTCCTGCCCATCTGCGCTTCGTGCAAGATGATCCGCGACGACCAGGGCTTCTGGACCCAGGTGGAGAGCTACGTCCAGGCCCACTCCGGGGCGACCTTCAGCCATGGACTCTGCCCGAACTGCGCAAAATCGATGCGGACGGAATTGGGCGAGATCCAGGAACGGCGAGCCGCCGAGCGGAGATCGGGTCAGGGGATCCGGCGTTCCTGAGACCAGGCTTCCTGAGGCTCCTGGTGAAGGTTCCACAAGGCTTCTGCCACAGCATCGGGGCTGAGGGGCGTGCCCGGTTGGACGAAACCGCACACGGCGAGACTGGCGATGTGGATGCCCTCCGGTGCGAGTTCTTCCGAGAGGCTGAGGGTCAGGCTGCGCTGAAGGGCCTTGCCCGCGCTGGCGCTTGCGAGGCCAGCCTTGGGCCCGAAGGCGAGACCACCGCCGGTGACGAGGATCGTGCCGTGGCTCGCCGCGCGCATGGCGGGCAGGGCGCGCTGGACCGCCAGCAGGAGTGCCGCGCCGCTGCCGGTGAGGTCCTCCAAAAGGGCCTCCGGCCCGAGGTCAGCCGCCGTGCCGGACCGCCCCGTGCTGGCGTTGAAGAGGAGCAGGGAGGGGAGGCCAAAGTCTGCTTCGAGCCGGTTCAAGGCGCCCTCCAGTGCCGAAAGGTCCCCCACGTCTGCCGCCAGGGCGAGGCCTGGATACGCGGTGAGGTCATCCCCTGGCCTGATCACACAGCCCACGCGGAAACCCTCTGCCGCGAAGCGCTGCGCAGCCGCCCGCCCGATGCCCGGTCCCGCCCCGATGATCCATGCCGTGTTGCCCATGGCGCCATTCTCGCATCGGAGGTGTTATGGATTCAGCCTTCTCAGAGAACTGACCGATGCGAGGCGCGTTCAGTCAAATATTCTCCAAGGAGACGGAATGTGCGCCCTACGGTTAAGCCCGCTTTGCCTGATGCTGGCGGTGGCCCCTCTGTCCGCCCAGACACCGGATATGGAGAAGGAGCTCATGGACCTTCTCAATACGCCGATCACCACCGCCAGCAAGGTGGCCCAGAAGGCCGGGGACGCGCCTGCGACGGTGCAGGTCGTGACCCAGGATCAGATACGCCGCCGTGGCTATCGGTCGCTCTTGCAGGTGCTTAGGGACCTCCCCGATGTGAAGGTTGATTACCGGTCCGATGTGGAATGGTTTGCGGATTTCACGATCCGGGGCATCCCGGGACACGACAAGTTCGTGGTGCTGCTGGATGGGGTTCGAATTTCGCCCCCCACCAACGAGCAGATCCCACTCCTGGAGAACTACCCGGTGCACCTCGCCAAGCAGGTGGAAGTGGTCTATGGGCCAGCCTCGGCTCTGTATGGACCTGATGCGGTGTCGGGAGTCGTGAACATCATCACCCGCGATCCCAGTTCTGGGGGAGAAGCGACACTCGCCCTGGATGGGGATGGGATGAGGTTTGGCAACGTGTTGTGGGGTCGGGAACTTGGGAACGGCATGAAGCTGTCCATTGCAGGGCAGTGGATGGTCGATCCCCAGCCGGATCTGGAAAAACACTGGGCTGATTTCCAGGGATTCGGGCCTCAGCGGGGGAATCAATTCCAGACCATCTTTGGACCGATGTCGGCCTCGGTGCCCTATGATCCCGATCCTGGCTATGCCACTCGCACCCAGGCGGTGCACTCCCAGCTTGTGATGGAGCATTTTCGTTTCATGTTTTTCAAGAACAGCGTAAAAACGTCAACTTCCATGCTGAACAGCCCTAACGATTCGATTTACACCGATGCTGCCTTCATTGGACATGGTGTGACCGTTGGAGGATTGAGCTACCACCAGCAATTGGGGGCCTATCAGTTGCAGAGCTCGATTTCGGGAAGCCTGTACGAGCTGAACCCCAACAGCAATTTCAGAAATGCGTATACCGGCATGAATCCGGGCTACAAATACGCTTCCAGTTCTAGTTGGAAGGCGGAACAGCAGGTGCTGTGGAGCAGGGATGCTACTTTGCAAGTGACTGGTGGCTTGAGCTTTGAGCTGTTGAATGCTACGCCTTGGAGTACGGATTTGCAGGCGCCGGTTGACACCAGTCGGGCCGTGAGTGGCACCATTCTCGGAACGCCGCTGGAAGCGGACTTCTTCCATTTGGGTTACAAGAACCTGGGTCTTTACCTTCAGGGCCAGTTCCAGTTGAGCCCCACCCTCATCGCCACCCTGGGGGCACGCTATGACGACAACAGCCGGTACGGAAGCACGACGAATCCTAGGCTCGGCCTCGTCTGGAATGTAAATCCGAAAAACACGCTGAAGCTGCTGTATGGATCCGCCTTCCTGGCGCCTTCGCCCTACGCGGCCTTCGCGCATTTTGGGAGTTTCTTCTCAGAGGACGGAGGCAGTACCTACAAATCCTTCTACTGGCGGCTCCCAAATCCTGGGCTCCAACCCATCAAGGAAAAGGCGTTCGAAGTCAGTTATCGAACCTATTTCGCTTCGGATCTGAGTCTGTCTTTGAGTGCGTACCACACCAAACTCCAGAACCTGTACGCCCTGGCGGATGATGCCACCACGACCAAGCTTTACAACGGCCATTACAGGGGATGGCCGGTGGCGTTCATCGAGGTCAGGACCAATCTCGGATCCCAGACCATCACGGGGGGTACCGTCCAACTCGACTACCTGAAGATCCTCGCTGGGGGGCGACTTAACGCCTTCGTCGCCATCAGCCAGGTGGATGGGAAGGTGGACCCGATGGAGAACGGGCATGAGGTCGAAATCGGCTTGATCTCCCCCACAATCGCGCGCGCTGGTGTTGAGTTCACCCGTGGTGCCTTCAGCGGTAGTGCGCGGTATACATCCGTGGGGCGTCAGCGCATGAATGCGATGAATGCCGATGGGAAGCGCATGACTCTCTCCGGTTATCAGGATTTGGAACTGTCCCTCCGGTGGTTGTTCAACCCTAGAACGGAGGCCTTCCTTACGGTGAAGAACGGCCTGGATGCTCGTTACCGGAATGTCAACCCACACGGTGTCCCGAGTGGCGGGACGGAGCTGTTCGGTTCGCCCCAGGATCCGCGGAGGATTGCGTTGGGAGTTCAAATGCGATTCTGATCGCGCCTTCCGCGCGAATCTCGGGGGGCTGTTGACGCCTTGTCCATCGCGACCGGCCTCACAGCCCCCGCGTGGTACGATCCCTTTTCTGCGCGCATTCTGCGCGCCTTTTTATGGGGGCATGACGTGGCCATCACACAGCTGGATCAGATTCTCGACGCCGTGAAGGCCAAGCCCCGCAAGACCCTGGTGGCGGCCTTTGCCAACGACCTGCACACGCTGGAGGCCGTGAACGCCGCCGTGGATGCGGGCATTGTGGACGCCATCCTGGTGGGTGACGAGGCCACCATCAAGGCCAACATCGCCAAGGAAGGCTTCGACGCCAACCGCTTCCAGATCGAGCACCAGCCGGACGAGATGAAGGCGGCCCAGCGCGCCGTGGAGATCATCCGCGAGGGCCGCGGCCAGATCCTGATGAAGGGCCTGGTGAGCACCGACAAATACATGAAGGCCATCCTGAACAAGGAGAAGGGCCTGATGGGCCCGGCGGGCGTGCTGAGCCACGTCACCGTGATGCAGAACCCCAACTACCACAAGTTGCTGGTGGTGGGCGACGTGGCCGTCATCACCTACCCCGACCTCAAGCAGAAGATCGCCATCACCAACTTCCTGGCGGATGTGGCTCGCGCCCTTGGCATTGAGAAGCCCAAGGTGGCGCTGATCTGTGCCACGGAGCAGGTGAGCGAGAAGGTGCAGCCCACCATGGATGCTGCCGTCATCGCCAAGATGGCGGATCGCGGCCAGATCAAGGGCGCCTTCGTGGACGGTCCAATGGCGCTGGACGTGGCGGTGGACAAGGAGAGCGCCGACACCAAGGGCATCAAGAGCGAAGTGGCCGGCGACGCCGACTGCCTCGTCTTCCCCAACATCGATGCCGGCAACGTCTTCTACAAGACCTGCACCAAGCTGGCGAAGTGCGATCTGGCCGCCATGGTCGTCGGCGCCACCGTGCCCTGCGTCCTCAGCAGCCGCGGAGACAGTGCCCAGGTGAAGCTCTACTCCATCGCCCTGGCCGCCCTCAGCGCCAAATAGGCGAATTGTTTCGATCAGGAACCGGCGGCTCGCCAGGGGAGTCGCCGGTTCAAGTCGTCCACCAGCCCAGTGGCCCAGGTGTTGAGGCCCGGCAGAACCTGCTGAAAGGCGTTGCTCAGGGCGGGATGGAAGGGCAGGTGGAAAGACGGCACCAGGGTGGATGTGAACCCGCGGAGAGCCTTGTAGACGCCGCCACGTCCCGGATCGATGTGGCGAAGTCCCCGTTCCAGGGCATAGGTGATGGGTAGGTAGTAGGTCAGCTCGAAGTGGAGGCATTCCTGGAAGGCCCCGGCGCCCCAGTGCCGCACCCAGAGTTGATCCGCACCTTCAAGGCAGAAGGTCATCCCCGCGGGTTGGGACTCATCGTGCTCCGGGAAGGCGGCTCCCAGACACCAGCCCTCGCGGAGGTAATGGGGCAACAGGGTAAAGAAGGCGCGGGTGTGGGTGTTGGAGGCCCGCTCGCCGAACTTGTCCTGGGTGGAGGCATAGAAGTCCGCCATGGACTCCAGCAGACGGGGACGGGCGATGGCTTCGGGGGCTGACACCATCCGGCTGACGAGGCCCGCCGCCCGCACCGCCTTGCGGTCCTTTCGGATGAGGTAGCGCCTCGTGTGGCGGAGTTCGGCGAGGTAGCCTTCGAAGTCGCCGAAGCCGGTGTCCGTCCAGAGATACTGCTGGTGAAGCCAGGTTTGGAAGGCCCATTGAGGAATCTGCGCCTGCAGCTTTCGAAGCAAGTTTGCGAAACCCAAATCAGGCCAGGGAAGATGCACGCCCGTCATACCCCCCTGGGAGGCCAGTTGCAGGGCTTGATTCAGGATGAGGCGGGTCGCCTGGGCTTCGTCTTCGCCGGGTGCCACGAGGATTCTCCAACCCGGCGCGGGTGTCAGGGGCACCGTTCCCACGAGCCGTGGATGGTACGGTACCCCGAGTTGGGTCGCGGCCTGGGTCAGGGGGGCATCCGGCAGATACTCGCCTCTGGAGGCAGTGCGAACATAGAACGGGGCAGCCGCAACCAGCAGTCCGTCCCGATGAAGTAGCAGATGATTGGGGAACCAGCCCGTTTCCGGGGCAACGGAACCCGATGCCTCCAGCAGCGCGAGGTAGCCCCAAGAGAGAAGGGGTGTGCCTGGAGCCAAGTCGTCCCAGGCACTGCGATCCACGCCGTGCATGCCAGGGATGACGGAAAGGGAGAGGCTCATGGAGTCCATCAGACTGATGTCGAGAGAACCCGTCAATCCCGACACCCGGTCATTCGCGCCCGGCAGGACATGCCCCCATCTTCAAGCCTTGGGAAGCTGCAGACGATAGGAACTCCGCATTCACTGAAAAATTTGGCGATTTCTGAGATGTCTCGTTTCAGGCATGGAAGCTGCCGGGAGCGTCGTGGAGGGTGTGGTGGCTTCGATCCTGAACAATGTCTCGGCCTTGGGGGCGTCCAACCAGCTGGGTGTGGTCAACCTCGGACTTCAAAGGACGATTGAGCGGCTCACGACGGGGCGGCGGATCAACCGTGCCTCGGATGACGCCGCTGGGCTCGGCATCAGCAACAAGCTCGGCATGGACATCCGGGTGGCGTCCCAGGCCCGGCGGAATGCGGGCGACGGGGTGAGCTATCTCCAGGTGGCGGATGGCGTGCTGGAGGAGGTCACGAGCCTCTTGGCGCGCAGCGCGGAATTGGCGGAGCAGGCCAAGACCGGCACCATCAGCGATAGCAATCGTCAGAACCTGGATGCCGAATTCCAGAACATCCTCACCACCATGATCGACATTGGGCAGAACACTCGGTTCAACGGGGCTGCCGTGTTCTCCGGCAGCACACTGACCGTATCCGTGGGGGCCTTCTCGTCCATTGGGGTCAGCGTGGCGACCATCGGCGACAGTACGGCGGTGTTGGGCATGTCCACGGGCAGTGCCACCCTGACCTCCAGTTCCGGTGCCTCCGCGGTGGCCACGACCGTCCAGTCCGCCCTGGAAACCGTCAGCAACCTGCGGGCCTCCATGGGCGCCACCATGCAGCAGCTGACTTCCGTCTCCAACGCCCTGGGGGTGCAGGTTGAGAACTTCACCGCCGCCTACAGCCAGATTCGCGATGCCAACCTTGCCGACGAGGTGGTGGCGCTGACCCGCTTCCAGATTCTCTCCCAGTCCGGCACCAACGCCCTGACCCAGGCGAACCAGGCACAGCAGGGGCTGCTGGCGCTCCTCCGATAGGGAGGTGCGATGCCTCTATACTCGAGGCATTCACCTTTCTTGAGGATTCGACCATGCATCGCTCTGCCCTCCGCCTTTCCCTGATTCTTGGCCTCGCTGCTGGATCCATCACCGCCGCGACTCCGGCCCCCAAGAAGGCCCCCAAGCCGACGGAAGCCGAGAAGCGCCTGAGCTATGCCCTGGGGCAGGAGGCCGCGCTGCGGCAGAAGAAGCTCGGCATCGCCCTGGACCTGCCCTCCTTCTTGAAAGGGCTGCAGGACCTCCAGAAGAACAAGCCCGGTCTCCTGACCAAGGATGAAGCCGCCAAGGTGTTGGAGGATTTCGAGGCGGAGTGGGCGAAGGGAGCCGAGGAGCGCAACAGGAAGGAGGGCGCGGCCTTCCTGGAGGCCAATGGAAAGAAGTCCGGCATCAAGACCACCGCCAGCGGCCTGCAGTACCAGGTGCTGACGGAGGGCACCGGTGCGGCGCCCACGGCGGAGGACTCGGTGAAGGTCCACTATCGCGGAACGCTGCTGGACGGCACGGAGTTCGACAGTTCGTACAAGCGCAACGAGCCCGCGAGCTTCCCGCTCAAGCGCGTCATCAAGGGCTGGACCGAAGGGCTGCAGTTGCTCAAGGTGGGCGGCAAGGCGCGGCTCTACATTCCGTTCGATCTGGCCTACGGGCCCAAGGGACGGGGTGCCATTCCGCCTGCGGCCACGCTGGTCTTCGAGGTGGAACTGCTGGGCATCCAGACGGCCAAGTAGGACGCAAAGACCCTCCCCCATCGCGGGCGGTGTTCGAGGGTGCTCGGGTTGAATCTCGCCGAAAGCAAGCCGGGACCAGAGCGTCTCGGCTTGCTGTTGTCAGGATGGTGGGCTAAACGATCGCCCCTTGGCTCCGTGGACGGTTCAGGTCTTTGAAGGAACCCCCATGCGTCTGCTTCCCCTCCTCCTCGTCGGCTCCACCCTGCTGCCCTGCAAGGCGGAAGGCCCCTGGGACGTGCAGTATTCCCTCACCGGTCGGCATCAGGAGATCGAGTTCGCCTGGCTGCCCCTCTTTGTGGAGGCCATTCCCCAGAAGGCCTTCGCCAACCTGAAGGCCAGCGTGGGCCTCGTGCAGCCCCACCGGGACTACCGGCAGGCGGGCGTGCGTCTGCATGTGGACAGCGAAGTCGGCAAGGGCGAGGGCTATCTGACGGCAGGCGTGTTCCTCGCCGGCGGCGAGAACGTCGGTGCCGGGTTGGGCATGCGGCTGGGGGGCGGCTGGAAACCCACCCGCAACTTCCGGGTGGGCCTCGTGACCGAAGTGGTGGGTGGCACCTCCGGCGCCCACGGTTCCGCCGGGCTGCAGGCGGGCTGGACGTTCTGAACCGCTACTCCACCGTCACGCTCTTGGCGAGGTTCCGCGGCTGGTCCACGTCGCAGCCCCGCAGCACGGCGATGTGGTAGGCGAGCAGCTGGAGGGGGACGACGTAGAGGATGGGCGCCAGCCAGGGATGGACGCGGGGAAGCTCCAGCACGTCCTCGGCAATGCCCGCCAAGCCCTGATCGCCCTCGGTGACGAGGCCGAGGATGCGGCCGTCCCGGGCGGCGGCTTCCTGCAGGTTGCTCAGGGTCTTCTCGCGATGGGCGTCGTCCGGCATCAGGGCCACCACCGGCAGGTGCCGGTCGATGAGCGCAATGGGGCCGTGCTTCATCTCACCCGCCGGATAGCCCTCGGCGTGGATATACGAGATCTCCTTGAGCTTAAGCGCGCCTTCCAGGGCGATGGGATAGAGCGGGCCGCGGCCCAGGTAGAGGAAGTCCCGAGCCTCGCGCCAGGCATGCGCCCACGTGATGATCTGGCCTTCCAGAGCGGACAATCGTTCCAGAAGGGCGGGCAGTTCCCGGAGTCCCTGGAGCAGTTCCCGACGGAGCTGGGGATCTACGGTGCCCTTGGCCTCACCCAGTTTGAGGGCGAAGAGGCAGAGCAGGGCGACCTGGGTGGTGAAGGCCTTGGTGGAGGCCACACCGATCTCGGGGCCGGCGTGGGTGAAGAGGGTGCCTTCCACGAGGCGGGTGACAGAGGAACCCTGCACGTTGCACACCGCCAGGGTGCGGGCGCCGCGGCCGGCGGCTTCCTTGAGTGCGGCGAGGGTGTCCGCCGTCTCGCCGCTCTGGGTGATGCCGATGGCCAGCGTCTGGGGCGGCACCAGGGGCTCGCGGTAGCGGTACTCGCTCGCGTAGTCGACCTCCACCGGGACTCGCGCCAGGTGCTCGATAAGGAACTTGCCCACCTGGGCCGCGTGCCAGCTGGTGCCACAGGCCACGATGTGGACCCGCTGCAGGTAGAAGAGCTCGGTCTCGGAAAAGGGCAGTTCGAGCGGGATGCGCCCCTCGCCCGCGGGCCGGCCGGCCTGCAGGGTGTTGGAGAGCGCCTGAGGCAGCTCGAAGATCTCCCTCTGCAGGAAGGGCTTGAAGCGGCCCTTGCCGGC
>CAYQAS010000117.1:8814-12912 GCA_964415525.1 uncultured Solibacteraceae bacterium | reverse complement strand
CCCTTCACCCGGACGGCGGCGGGCTTGCCCAGGCCGGCTTTCTTGGTGGCCTCGCCCATCCAGGGCAACAGCTTGATGCGCTCCCCCAGGGCCTCCCGCAGATCGGCCACCATCTGGAGCATCTTCCGCTTGGCCTCGGGACTGAAGGCCTTCTCGATGTAGAGCTGGCCGAGGATCTCACCCAGGGCGCTGTCGGTGGCGTTCTGCACGCGTTTCCAGCGGGCCTGGCGCTCCGGCAGGCCATTCAGCATCTTGCCGAAGAAGGCGAACTTCTCCGCTCCGAAGGCCTCGGGCAGCTGCTCGGCGAAGCCGGAGGTCACGTGGGCGCGGAGGTAGGCCTGCCAGGTGGCGACCGGAACGTCCTTCACGAGGGTGCCAAAGGCCTTGAAAAAGTCCGGCTGACGCACCAGCAGGTGCTTCTGGGGTGGCACGCCGAGGGTCTTGAAGTAGGCCGCCCAGGGGAAGGCCGGGGCCAACTTCTCGAGTTCGATGGGCGTGAGCTTGTGATAGACGGCGTTGGGATCGCGCTGGTCCGTCAGGGTCATGCTGGCCTGGGCCAGGCGGGTTTCCAAATCCAAGATGGCCGAGGCCTCGCGCTTGGCGGTGACCTCGTCCGAGCCCAGCAGGCGCTGCATGGCGGCGAGGTACGCCACATAGCCGGCTCGAAGCTCTTTGGAGCGGGCATCGTCCAGGGTGTAGAAGTCGCGGTCCGGCAGTCCCAGGCCGCCCTGGGCGAGCTGCAGGATGTAGGCGCTGCTGTCTTTATCATCCTGGCCCACGAAGCAGCCAAAGCCGACCCCGATGCCTTCCAGCTGCAGGGAGGCGAAGACTGTGGCCAGACTCACGGCATCCTTCGCCCGGGCGATGCGGTCCAGACGGGGCTGGAGCGTCGTGAGGCCCAGCTTCTCGACGGTCGCGGTGTCCATGCCTGCGGCGTAGAACGCGCCGACCTTGCCCTGGGGACTCGTCAGCTCCGCCTTGGACGCGCTGGCGGTCTCCATGATCGCGCGTAGGGTAGCGCGGTTGGCCTCCCGCAGCTCATTGAATGCACCCCAGGCCTGCATGTCGGAGGGGATGGCGTTCGCCTTCTGCCAGCCGCCCGTGGCGAAGCGGAAGAAGTCCTGCTCGGGCTTGGTGGTGGTGTCGAGGTGGGCGGGGGCGATGCCGCGGTTCGGCGCCGCGGCGGCGAGGGTCAAGGTGGCGAGGGCGAGGGGGAGGGCAAAGCGCACGGAGGGCTCCGGGGGGAAGGAGGTGCGTAGGAGAAGCTTTGGAGGTGTCGCTTCGCGACGGAGAAATCCTTGAACCTCCAGGATTCCGCCTCTTGCCTAGGGGGCGTGTCATGGCAGTGTGCCTTGCAGCCGGGTTGTGAGCCCTGCCATCCTGGACGGACATCCTCGCTGGATGTTCGGGAAGCAGGTGAGAGTCCTGCGCTGCCCCGCAACGGTAAGCGCCCCGGTTCGCCGGGAGACAGCACCGGGTCACTGGAACCGAGGTTTCGGGAAGGTCCGGACGCCCCTTCGGGGACGGGTCGTGCGCAGAGTCCGGAGACCGGTCCAGCGCCCCACCCCTGCCGAGGGAGCAGGCGGTGCCACCCCCAGCGATGGGAATGCCTCATGTCCAGTCCGCAATACCGTGCCCTTCACAGGAGGTTCCTGTGATTGCTACCTGTCCCATTTACGGCCCCCGTCTCGACCTCACACATCCGCCTCGGTGGGTGGTCAGTTTCGTTTTGAGCGCGACGGAGACGCTCTTCGCCCCCTTCTGGCTGCGTGAGCAGCTTTCCCGCGCCATGGAGGTGCAGGCATGACGACTCAGCTTGAACTCGCCCGCCAGGGCCTCGTGACCCCTGAAATCCGCGCCGTGGCCCTGCTCGAAGGGCAGGATCCGGAATCGCTGCGCGACCGCGTGGCCCAGGGTCACGTCGTCATCCCCTGCAATCCCAACCGCCCCAACCAGAAACCCGTGGGCATTGGCCGTGGCCTGCGCACGAAGGTGAACGCCAGCATCGGCACCAGCTCGGACATCTGCGACATCGCGCTGGAAGTCCGCAAGGCGCAGATCGCCGAGGCCGAGGGCGCCGATACGCTGATGGAACTCAGCGCCGGGGGCGACCTGGATGCCATTCGCCGCGAGGTGTTGGCCGCCACCCAATTGCCCGTGGGCAACGTTCCGCTCTACCAGGCATTCTGTGAGGCGGCGCGGCAGTACGGCGACCCCAACAAGCTGGACGTGGAGTATCTCTTCGACCTCATCGAGCGGCAGCTGGCGGATGGCCTCAGCTTCATGGCCATCCACTGCGGCCTGAACCGCTTCACCCTGGAGCGCCTGCGCAAGCAGGGCTACCGCTACGGGGGGCTCGTGAGCAAGGGGGGCACCTTCCTCGTGAGCTGGATGGAGACGAACCAGCGCGAGAATCCGCTCTACGAGCAGTTCGACCGTGTGGCGGCGCTGATGGCGAAGTACGACGCCGTGCTGTCCCTGGGCAACGGCGTGCGCGCCGGGGCCATCCATGACAGCCATGACCGCGCGCAGATGGCGGAGATGATCCTCAACTGCGAGCTGGCGGAGATCGGACGCGACATGGGCTGTCAAATGATGGTGGAAGGTCCAGGCCACGTGCCGCTCGACGAAATCGAGGCCAACATCATCCTGGAGAAGCGCATGAGCGGCGGCGCGCCCTACTACGTCCTGGGGCCGCTCCCGGCGGATCGCGGTGCGGGCTACGACCACATCACGGCGGCCATCGGTGCGGCTGAATCCGCCCGCTACGGCGCGGATCTCATCTGCTACATCACGCCCGCAGAGCATCTGGCCCTGCCCAACGAGGACGACGTGCGCGAGGGCGTGCGCACCACGCGCCTCGCGGCCCACATCGGGGACATTGCCAAGTACCCCGAGCGCCGGGACCTCGAGAAGCGGGCCGCCCTCACGCGGCGCGACAGCCGCTGGTCGGAGCACATGGACCTGCTGCTGTTCCCCCAGAAGGCCCGCGAAATCCGGGAGAGCCGCATGCCCGCCAAGGAGGAGACCTGCACCATGTGCGGCGACTTCTGCGCGAACCGCAAAGGTATGGAGTTGTTCCGGGACTGCGTGAGCCCGGACAAGCGTCTGTGAATGACTGAAAACACAGAGGTCGCAGAGAAGGCAGAGGCCACAGAGAAAAATGAAGATAAAAAGAAGAGAAAGCGGAAATGTGAACGGGCCTCAGTCATTGATCGGTGGGCTCTCTCGGACCCTGCATGGGCAACTCGGTAATGCCTTCTCTGTGCCCTCTGCTCCTTCCTCATTGCCCTCTGCGATTTCCGAATCTTTTCCTCAGCACATTTCCTTCCAGGTGATCCATGCCCTTCTCCGAAGATCCTGAAACCCACGCCCGTCAAATGGGCAAGCTGAAGGCCGTCGTGGACAAGCGTATCGCCGCCGCCACGGGGGAGAAGGGCCTGCTGATGGTCCACACGGGACACGGCAAGGGCAAGAGCACCGCGGCCATGGGAATGCTGGTGCGGGCCTTGGGCCACGGCTACAAGTGCGCCGTGGTGCAGTTCATCAAGGGCGAGCAGCCGACGGCGGAGGTGGTGCTGACCCAGGTGGCCGAGGCCATGGGCGGATCCTGCACCTGGGATCGCTGCGGCGAAGGCTTCACCTGGAACACCCAGAACCGGGAGCGGGACCGGGCCCATGCGGCGGAAGGTTGGGCCATCGTGCGACAGAAACTGGCGGATCCGGAGCTGCGATTCCTGCTGCTGGACGAACTGAACATCGTGCTGGGCTATGGCTTCCTTGACACGAAAAGCGTCCTGGCCGAACTCGCCGCGCGCCATCCGGACCTCCACGTGGTCCTCACCGGTCGTTGCGCACCGGAAGCCTTGGGTGACGCCGCCGACCTCGACGTGCACGGCAACTACTACGAATGGCCCGTCACCGTGCGCCTCTCCCATCCCGTCCTGCGCGAAGAGGGCTACAAGGTCTACGCGACCCTGACCTACACGCTGCACGGGCCGATCCGCCGCGGCCTCGCCGTCCGCCGTCACGGCGTCGTCCACATGCTCTGAGCCTTCTGGACTTTTTCGTCCACTTTTGGCTAGAGTGGTTACCCAT
>CAYQAS010000117.1:0-8804 GCA_964415525.1 uncultured Solibacteraceae bacterium | reverse complement strand
TGGTCCTCACCGGTCGTGGCGCACCGGAAGCCTTGGTGGACGCTGCCGACCTCGTCACCGAGATGAAGGAGATCAAACATCCCTTCAAGGCGGGGATAAAGGCCCAGGCGGGCATCGAGTTCTGATGATGCATTCGGCCGCCTTCCTCGCCGCGGGTCTCCTGGACGAAGTCCTGGGGGATCCGGAGGGCTGGCCGCATCCCGTGCGGGCCCTTGGCGCACTGATCTCCTGGCTCGATCGCGCCCGAATGGCGTTCGAGCACACGGGCCTGCTGCGCCTTCTCGGTGTGTTCTTGGCCCTCGGCCTGCCTGTCTGTGCGGCCGCATTCGCATGGGGTGTCCTGCGGCTCTGCGGGCCCTGGGCCTGGATCGCGCAGGTCCTGCTCGGTGCCTGGATGCTTGCCGGGCGCAGCCTGCGGGAGGCGGTTAAGCCCGTGGCGGCGGCCTTGGATGCGGGTGATCTGGAAGTCGCGCGCCATGCCGTTTCCCGGGTGGTGGGACGCGATACCGACGGTCTGCACGCCCCCGAGGTCACTCGTGCAGGGCTGGAGACCCTCGCGGAGAGCCTCTGTGATGGGGTCGTGGCGCCTCTCTTCTGGTTTGCCGTGGCGGGGCTTCCCGGCCTTTGGGCCTTCAAGGCGGTCAGCACGCTGGACAGCATGGTCGGCCATCGCGAGTCGCCCTGGACCCACTTCGGGTGGGCTTCCGCGCGCCTCGACGACGTCCTCAATTGGATCCCCGCACGGATCACGGCGCTCCTCATCGCCATGGCGGGCTTTTCGGGTGCGGCCCTGCGCCTCTCCTGGCGCGATGGCGGGAAGACCGCCAGCCCGAATGCCGGCGTCGTGGAGGCGGCCTTCGCGGGTGCCCTCGGCGTGCAGCTCGGAGGCACGAACTGGTACGACGGCATGGCGAAGGAAGGCCCGCGGCTCGGAGATTCGGGGGCCCCGTTGGATGCCGCCTCCCTGCGGCGCGGCCTGCGCCTCTGTGCCCGTGTGAATGCCCTGGCTATCGGGCTCGGCGCCCTGATCCTTTGGGGGCTCCACCATGGCTGAATCCCTGCATGGTGGCCGGGTTCACGAGACGGCACGGGAGCTGGGGCTCTCGAGTTGCGACATCCTGGATTTCAGCGCGAACCTGAATCCCCTCGGGCCGCCGGAGGGTGTGCTGCGGGTCTTCCGCGAGGCCACGCCTGAACTGCTGGCGGCCTATCCCGACACGGAGGCGCTGGGGTTGCGCCGCCGACTGGAGGCGCGCCTGGATGTGCGCCCGGACCAACTCGTGGTGGGGCATGGGGGGGCGGCGCTACTGTTGCTCGCGCTCCGGGCCCTAACACCCCGCCGCGTGCTGGTGCCCATGCCCTGTTTTCGGGAGCAGCCGCGGGCCATAGCCGTCAGTGGAGCGGAGCTGTTCCCGCTGTCCATGTGGAACCTGCGGCTGGACCTGAAGGCGCTCGAGGCCGCGCTTCCCTACGCGGACGCGGTGCTCCTGACGAACCCCCACAACCCCACTGGACAGTGTCTGTCCCGTCAGCCGCTCCTCGACCTGATGCGACGGCACCGGGAGGTGGCCTTCATCGTGGACGAAGCCTTTGCCGACTATGCGCCGGAAGCCAGTCTCTTGCCGGACATCCTCGAGCGTCCTCGCACCGTTGTCCTGCGCAGCCTCACCAAGTTCTACGCCATGCCTGCCCTGCGCATCGGCCATGCTTGCGCAGACGCCACCACCGCCCGCTGGATGACAGAACTGCAGGAAGGCTGGCCCTGCGGTCAGTTGGACCTCCTGGCGGCGGAAGCCGCCCTGGATGATCTCGACTTCGAACGCCAGAGCCTGGAGGCCTTCACCGCTCACGCATCCCGTTTCCGTGCGGGCCTGGAGAGCCTTGATCTCCACGTGCTCCCCAGCGCCGGTCCCTTTTTTCTCGTTCGTTTGCCGGAGCCCTGTGGCACCGCTTGGGCCAAGCAACTGCGTAAGGATGGCATTCTCGTTCGCACCTGCCGGGACTGGCCCGGTCTCGGCGATGGATACCTCCGTCTCGCGGTGAAAGGACCCAAGGCTCAGGACCGCCTGCTGAACGCCCTTCGATCCCTCACGTTCATCCATTAACCTCAAACCCCAACCCCGAGAACCGACATGCGCCTTCCGATCCTTCCCACCCTCGATCCCGATCTCCTGCCGCAGCTCTGCGAGCACCAGGACGACCTCACCAAACCCCAGGGCGCCCTGGGTCGGCTGGAAACCTTGGGCATCCAGCTCGCCTGGGTTGCCGGCACCATGCGCCCCGCCGATCCCGATGCCTTCCTGCTGACCTTCGGAGGCGATCACGGCATCGCCAAACATGGCGTGAGCGCGTTTCCGCCGGAAGTCACGCCCCAGATGGTGGCCAACATGGCGGCGGGCGGAGCCGCCATCAACGCCCTCTGCCGCGCCCACCGCATCAGCCACCAGGTGATCGACGCCGGGGTCGCGGTGCCTTGCCCATACCCTGGGGTGCTGGACCGCAACGTCGTGCGCGGGACGGGTGATCCCCTCGCGGGGCCGGCCATGACCCGGGAACAGGCGGAGGCCTCCATCCAGGCGGGCATCGATGTCGTGAATGCTCTTCCTGAGCGGCCCTTTGCGCTGCTAGGCCTTGGGGAAATGGGCATCGCCAACAGCGCCATCGCGGCCCTGCTGGTGAGCGTGCTGGCGGGTATTGCGCCGGAGGAGGCCGTCGGACCTGGTACCGGGGTCCACGGCGAGGCGCTGAGCCGAAAGCTGGACGTGATCCGCCGCGTGCTGGCGCTGCATCAGCCCGATCCGCAGGACCCCATCGGCGCACTGGCGGCCGTGGGCGGCGCCGAGTTCGGTGCCATGGCGGGCGCCATGCTGGCGGGCGCGTCCCGGGGCTGGGTCGTGATCGTGGACGGCTACATCGCGGGTGCCGCCGCATGTGTGGCTCTGGCGCTGAATCCGAAACTGAAGTCCTTCCTCGTCTGGAGCCATCGCAGCGCCGAACCTGGCGCGAGGCGGCTGCTGGAGCAGTTGGGCATTGAACCGGTGCTGGATTTCGGACTGCGTCTCGGTGAAGGCACCGGTGCCGCCTTGGCGGTGCCTATGCTGCGCAGCGCCTGCGCGATCATGCGTGAGATGGCGACCTTCAGCGGGGCCGGCGTCAGCACGGCCCAATAGGTTCCCATGCTGCGCTCCCTCGTAGCCGCCTTCCGCTTCCTCACCCGTCTGCCGGTGCCGGGGCCCGAGACTCGAATGGAGGATCTGGCCCCCGCGGTGGGGTGGTTCCCTCTGGTGGGGGCCACGGTGGGGTTTCTCACCGCCGGGGCATACTGGGCAGGGCGTCATCTGTGGACCGCGCCTGTGGCTGCGGTCGTGGCGATTGCCATAGGCCTGCTGCTCACCGGCGGTTTCCATGAGGACGGTCTCACGGATGCCACGGATGGCCTCGGCGGTGGCTGGACCAAGGAACGGGTGCTGGAAATCATGAAGGACAGCCGCATCGGGGCCTACGGCGCCATGGCGCTCTGGTGCCTGCTGGCCCTGCGCTGGGTGGCCCTGGCGGAACTGGACGACCGCGCGCTGGTGGTGCTGCCCCTGGTGATGGTGTGGGGGCGCTGGTCTGTAAGCGTGATCCTGCAGGTGCTGCCGCCCATTGGACAGGGACTGGCGAAGGAGGTCCACGGCCCCGGCGCCTGGCGGGCCCTCCTCCATGCCTCCGTGTTGCTGGCGCTGGCCCATGCCGCCGCCTGGAAGCTCGGCGTGCCGGGGCTGGGGCGGATGGCCGGGGCGGCGGCGGGAGCGCTGGCGTTCTGGATCGTCTACCTCCGCCATCGCCTTGGCGGCCACAGCGGCGATCTGCTGGGAGCCGGCACCCAGATCGTGGAAAGCGCCATCCTGCTGGCATTCCTTGCGAGGGCCTGATGGGTCGCATCCATTTCTTCACGGGACCGGTGCGCAGCGGCAAGAGCCGGGCGGCGGTGACTTTGGCCGAGGCCTGGGGCTCCGACGTCGTCTACGCGGCCAGCTACCGCACTGATCCGGGCGATGAGGAGATGGCGGAGCGGCTGCGACGGCACCGGGCGGAGCGGCCCCCCTGGCGGACCTTGGAGGCTGTGGAAGATGTCGCGGCGGCACTCCAGGCCCTCGATCCCGTGCCTTCCGGCGTCGTCTTAGACTGTATGACCCTCTGGATGACGGGCCGCATGGAGCAGTCGGACGAGGCCATCGTCGCGGCCTGGAGGGATCAGTTGGCGGCCTTCCGCGCCTGTCCGTGGCCTATCGTCATCGTGGGAAACGAAGTGGGGTGGGCGCCGGTGCCGGGAGAGCCCATCCTCCGTCGCTTCCGCGATCTGGCGGGCACCTTGGGGCAGCTCACGGCCGCGAAGGCGGATGAGGTGCGGCTCTATGTGGTGGGGCTGCCGGTGGTGTTGAAGGGGTGAGTGGCGGTTTCTACATCCAAGAAAGCAGAGGGGCCGCTGTTGCGGCCCCTCTGCTTTCTATCGGGATCTTGACTAATTCACGCTCAACTTGCGCGCATCCAGCAGGTTGCCCACGGCCTTCTCGAAGGCGGTGACGGCCTTGGCATAAGAGATCTGGGACTGGAGCTCGCTGGCGCGGGCGGCATCCAGCTCGTTCTGCTTGCTGAGCACGACAAAGGTGGTGCTCATGCCGTTCTCGAACTTCTTCTGCTCGGCGGAGAAGTCCAGTTCCTTGTACTCGCGGGACTTTTTGGCGGCGACCACGCGCTTCTCGGTCGCTTCCACGCTGCGAAGGGTGTTGCGGACCTCGAGCATGATGCCGAGTTCCTGGTCCTTCATGCCCAGTTCGCTGGCGCGAACCTCGGCGCGGGCCCTGGAGAGGCCACCTTTGGCGGTGCGGTTCTGGATCGGCACCGCGAAGGTGACCGTCGCCCCGTAACCGGGATTCTTGCTACCCGTGATGTCGGAATTGATGTCGCCGAGGGACTTCTGGTTGGAGGCGGCACTGGCGTAGTTCAGGCTGACGTCCAACTGGGGTTTGAGGCGGTTGGCCGCCACGGTCTCGCCCAACCTGGCGTTGTCCAGGCTGAGGCGGGTGATCTTCAGTTCCAGACGGCGCTCTGCGGCCATCTTCTGGGCCGCCTCTTCCGTCAGCTGCACGCGGCCCAGGGTGGGGCCATCCGTGGGTTGCACGTCGGAGGGGCGCTCCCCGGCGGGATAGAGGGCCTTCATCAGCGCATCCTTGGCGTTCGCCAGATCGGCCTCGGCCTGATAGATCTCCTGCTCGCGGCTGGCCACCTGGGATTCGGCGGAGGCGATCTCGATGGGCGCCATGGTGCCCACTTCGACGCGGATCTTGTTCTCGCGCAGCTGCTTCTTGGCCAGATCCAGGGCCAGCTTCTTGTTGTCCAGATTCCGCAGGTTGTAGACCACGTCCCAGTACTGGGTCTCGATGCTGGCCACAAGGTCCACGATCGCCTTCTGGAAGGTGAGGTCGGCGCTCTGCGCATTGCGGCGGGCGATGATCAGCTTGTTGTTCGAGATGTCGCGTCCGAAACCCTTGAGCAGGCTCTGAGAGTAGGAGGCATTGAAGCGACCCGTATACGGGGTATCAGAGCCGGTGGTTTTGGCCGGGTAGGCGGTGAAGGGCGGGTCCAGCAGCGTCTGCTGAGTGGTCCTCACATCGCTGCTGTAGCGCGGTGTATAGGTTAGGTTGAGGTTGCCACCCCACTCGAAGGCTTTCGTGCTCTCGATGGAGAGGCTCCGAGAGGTGTTCGTGACCTTGCTGTCCACGTTGGCGTAGGTGTTGAGGAAGGGCGTGATTCCAAAGCTGGAGGTTTTGGTCTTGGCGACCTCCAGAGTTGAATTGAGGTTCCAGTCATAGGAGCCCAGCTCGCTCTGGATGCCGGACACCGTGCCTTCGCGGTTCGCTTTGGCAATCTCCACCTGGAGGTTGTTCTGCAGGGCCGTGGTAATGGCCTCCTGCAGGGACAAGGCCTTGGGCGCGCCCTGGGCAGCCAGGGGCAGCGCCACCAGGGCGGTCAGAAGGGCTGGAAACACGCGGGTGGAAGCCATCGCCACTCCTCAGAAGATCAAAAGAACCGTTTACATGACGTGGGAACTACGACGGGAAGGAGGCTCAGGCTTAGCCTCTCGGCAGGATGAAGGTTGCACACCTCATGTGTCGAGGGCAATTCCTTAATTCATCAAACGTTGAATTGTGCCAAAACCTAGACATGATTGACACTCTGTCCGATCTGGAATGACGAGCCTCTTGATAAGAGGCATGAAGCGAGGTGAAGGTTTAAGGCGTCCTCGAGATTGATGGTGCGAAATCGTCCCGGAAGCCCCAAGGGGCGATCGGTCAATGGGCCGGATCGGCCCTGCGAATGGCACCGGAAGACGGACGAGCGGCCTTCACGCCAGCAGCTGGGCCAGCCGGCGTAGGGTGGCATGGCCGCCTTCCCAGCGCATGAGGCCTAGGGCTTCTTCCAGGCTGCACCAGCGGTATTCGCTGTGCTCGGAGAGGTCGAGCCGGACCTCGGCCGCGAAAGGGACTTCCATGTGGAAGCAGGTCTCGGTGTTGAACCGCGGTTCACCCTCGGGGAGGTTCAGGATTGCGGGATCCACCCAGAAGGTGTGATCGAAGCCCAAGGGCGTGAGGCGGCCGTGGAGGCCCGTCTCCTCCAGAAGCTCCCGATGGGCGGTCTGTTCTGGGGACTCGCCGGCCTCCTGGCGGCCCGTGACGCTGCCCCACCAGAGGCCCGTGCGGGGCTGGCGCAACATCATGAGCACCTCGGGGCCGTTCACCCCGCGCCGCCATGTCAGGGCAGAGACACTACGGGTGGGGGGCGGCGTTGGCGCGACCTCGAAGCCCATGATCTCGACCATGTGCTTCTGGAGCCGATCCGCGGCCTCGGACCAGGTGGGGCACTCGTCTCCCAGCAGGGACTTCAGGCTGCAGACGCCCTTGTCCGTGATGCCGCAGGGGGTGATCCATTTGAAGTGGGCCAGGTTGGGCGCCACGTTGAAGGCGATGCCGTGGGTGCTGATCCAGCGACTGAGGTGGATGCCCAGGGCCCCGAGCTTCTCCTGACCGCGGGGCGTGTCCACCCAGACTCCGGGAAACTCCTTGATGCGGAAGGCGGTGACGCCATAGTCCGCGGCGGTGCGGATCATGGTCTCTTCCAGTCCGCGCACGAAGCGGCCGACATCCTCCCGTCCGCCCTTCATGTTGCAGATGGGGTAGGCCACGATCTGCCCCGGCCCGTGGTAGGTCACCTGCCCGCCGCGATCCGTGGGGTGGACCTCCACGCCCCGCTCCTCCAGGAACTCATCCACCACGTGGATGTCCTCCCGAGTGGCGTTGCGGCCCAGGGTGAAGACCGGGTTGTGCTCCAGGACGAGCACCTGGTCCGGGTGCGCCTGATCCTTGACGTATTCCGCCATGGCCTTCTGCATCCTCAGTCCGGAGGCGTACAGCACGTGGCCGAGGCGGCGAATCTGGGCGGGGCGGGTGTGGGTGAAACCAATGGCGCTCATGGGAATAGCTTAACGAGGCAGAATGGTGGGCATGACGATCGAAGATCCAGCGACCCTTGGCCGCTACCGAGTGCTCGGGGAACTCGGGCGCGGGGCCATGGGTGTGGTCTACCTGGCGGAGGATCCCGTGCTTAAGCGCGGGGTGGCCATCAAGGTGGTTACCGGCGGCGCCGAGGCGCAGGAGGAGGCCCTGAGTCGCTTCCGGCGTGAGGCGGAGACGGCGGCCCGGCTCCAGCACCCCAACGTCGTCAGCATCTATGACGTGGGGGAGGAGCCCGGCATCGGTCCCTTCCTGGCCATGGAATACGTGGAGGGCCACTCGCTGCAGGAACATCTCCTGGAGGGGCCGCTCGACACCGAGGAGGCCGCGGATGTGCTCGTGCAGGGGGCCCTGGCCCTGGAGGCGGCCCATGCCGCGGGGGTGCTCCACCGGGATGTGAAACCCGGGAATTTCATGCTGGGAAAGGATGGGCGCATCAAGCTCATGGATTTCGGCATCGCCCGGCCTGTCGAGTCCCAGGAAGCCACTCGGCTGATGTGCACGCCGGCCTATGCGTCCCCGGAACTCCTGATGAACGAGCCCCCGAACGCTGCTTCGGATCGCTGGGCCTTTATGGTGATGGCCTTCCAGGTGGTGGCCGGACGCGTTCCGTTCTCGGGCAACAGTGTGGCGGCGACCCTCCAGGCCATCGGTGGGGGGACGCCCGATCTGACTTGCCTGAAGGATCCGGCCCTGCAGCGTGTCTTCGCCCACGCCTTCGACGTCGAGCCTTCGGCGCGCCCCGAGAGTCTGAGAGCCTTCCTCCTGGAACTGATCCAGGCGCTGCCTTTGAGTCCCGAAGCCCGGGGCCATGCCCTGCGACCCCTGGGCGTGCGACCACCGGTGCCCGGTTTTCGGTGGCCCCGCTGGGGCTGGCCCGCAGTCGGCGGGGCGGCGGCCCTGCTGCTTGCCAGCCTGTGGCTGGCGGGGCCGTTGAGCCACCGCCGCCTCACCGTCGTCTGCGCGCCCCAGGGCGCCTGGGTGGTGGCGGGTGGGCGCAGCCTTGGGCCCGCGCCGGTGGAAGACGCCCGCATCCCGCCCTTTTCAGGCACGATCCGCATCTCCCATCCCGGCTTCGCCCCCCTGGAGCGGCCCCCCGCGCGGGATGAACGCAGGGTGGTGGCAGTGCCCACGGCGCTGCCCTTCAAGGTGAAGCTGAAGAGCCATCCCGCCCGTGCCACCGTGCTGCTGGACGGCAAACCCAAGGGCCCCACGCCGCCCGAAATCGAGGTTCCCGGCGAGGGCGGCAAC
>CAYQAS010000116.1:0-13006 GCA_964415525.1 uncultured Solibacteraceae bacterium | reverse complement strand
CCGCGGGCATCCGGAAGAAGCCCAGGATCTGCGGCGCGTGGAGCGTCATGGTGAGCACGCGGTCGGCCCCGGCGGCCTTGATCTGGTCCGCCATGAGGCGGGCCGTGATGCTAATTCTCGACTCGTCCTTCTTGTCCGACCGGGCATAGGGGAAATAGGGCAGCACCGCGGTGATGCGGCCGGCGCTCGCGTACTTCAGGGCGTCGATCATGATGAACATTTCGATGAGGTTGTCGCTCACCGGAGGGCAGCTGGTCTGGATCACGAAGACGTCCGCTTCGCGCACGTTCTCGGCGATCTTCACCTTGATGTTCTCGTTGGAGAACCGGGTGACCTTCACCTTGCCGAGGTTCATGCCCAGATGGCTGGCGATGCCACCGGCCAACTCTGGATGGCTCGTGCCTGAAAAGACCTTCAGTTCACCAATCATGGAGCGCCCCTCCGCCTCAAGGATCCCAATGGCTATTCCCGGTCCCGCACCGGGTCACCAACTTGGATCACTTTGTCACACAACGTCCCGAACTGGGTCACGCTTCGGTCGTGATCGGCGGTGAACACCCTCAACCTGAGCATCGGCTTGCCGGATTGTCCGGCCGTTACGCACGGGTTGGGACCCGCAACGGCCCTCCCGTCGCAAATCGGACACCCGGCCGCCATGGTAAATTCACGTTTCGCGTTTGTTGGCCTGGAGCCCTCCGCGCGGTTTCGGAGGGTGTGTGAACCAGGACGGTGGGAAGGCTCGGGCGTTGCCGGATATCGGCGATGTGGTGCCGCACCATCCGCCCATGCGTCTGCTGGATTCCCTGGACCATGCAGATGCCGAGGGCGCGCGGGCCTCGCTGAGGGTCGATCCCGAAGCCTGGTACGCCGATGCCCAAGGGGCGCTGCCCGGCTGGTTCGGCATCGAGCTCATGGCACAGACCATCGCGGCCTACAGCGGTGTCCTCAAGCGGTGTGAGGGACAGTCGCCTCGGTTGGGCTACCTGCTGGGAACCCGAAACTACGCCAGCGAGGTCGCGGCCTTTGTCCCGGGCGCACGGCTGGAGGTCGAGGTCCACCGCGTGTACAGCGACGAGAGTGGCCTGGGGGCCTTCGACTGCATCCTCCGGCAGGACGGGGCACCCGTGGTAGAGGCCCAATTGAAAGTGTTCGAGGAAGCATGAGTCATTCGATCCCCCATCGCGTGCTCGTCACGGGCGCCACCGGTGTCATCGGTCGCGCCATCGCGCTGCAACTGGCCCGGGACGGTTTCCGGGTCACGGTCCACTGCCGCAGCCGCGTGGCGGAGGCCCAAGCCCTCTGTTCCGAGATCGAGGCCACCGGTGGTCACGCGGACCTCCTGAGCTTTGATCTGACCGAACGCGAAGTCGCGCGAGAATTCCTGGAAGCGGACGTCGAAGCCAAGGGCGCCTACTGGGGCGTGGTGCTCAACGCGGGCATCACCCGGGACAACGCCTTTCCCGCGCTCTCCGGCGAGGAGTGGGACGCGGTGGTGGACACGAGCCTGGGCGGCTTCTTCAACGTGGTGCATCCGCTGGTGATGCCCATGATCCGGTTGCGCAGGGGCGGGCGCATCGTGGCGATCTCCTCCGTGAGCGGTGTGGTGGGCAATCGCGGGCAGGTGAACTACAGCGCCGCCAAGGCGGGCCTCATCGGTGCCTGCAAGGCCCTGGCCGTGGAGCTGGCGAGCCGGAACATCACCGTGAATGCCGTCGCGCCGGGGCTCATTGCCTCCGAGATGCTCGGGCAGGTGGAGCTGGATCAGGCGCTCCAGGCGGTCCCAATGAAGCGGGTGGGGAAACCGTCGGACGTGGCGGCGACGGTGGGATTCCTGCTCTCGGACGCTGCGGGCTACATCACCCGGCAGGTCATCGGTGTGAACGGAGGCATGGTTTGAACCGACGGGTCGTCGTCACGGGCATGGGCGGCGTCACCGCCCTGGGAGACCGCTTCGAGGCCATCGCGGACGCGATCCGCGGGGGCCGCAGCGCCGTGCGCGCCATGCCTGAATGGGAGGTCTACACGGATCTGCAGACGCGGCTGGGTGCACCGGCGGACGCCTTCACCGTGCCCGCCCACTACCCGCGCAAGGTGATCCGGTCCATGGGACGCGTGGCGCTGCTCGGGGTGCGTGCCACGGAGCTGGCCCTGGAGGATGCGGGCCTGCTGGGGAATCCCATGCTCAAGGCGGGGCGTGCGGGCATCGCCTACGGATCGTCCTCCGGCAGCCTCGAGCCCATGATCGCCCTGGGCAAGAGCACCGAGGACAACAATTTCCGTGGCATCAGCGCCACGGGCTACATCCAGGCGATGAGCCACACGGCGGCCGTGAACATCGGCCTCTATTTCGGCTGCACGGGCCGCGTCATCCCCACCAGCAGTGCCTGCACCTCCAGCAGCCAGGCCATTGGGTACGCGTTCGAGGCCATCCGCTATGGCAAGCAGGATCTGATGATCGCAGGGGGGTCGGACGAGCTGACGTTCTGCAGCGCGGCCGTCTTCGACAACCTCTATGCCACGAGCCTGAAGAATGATGCTCCCCATACGACGCCGCGTCCCTTCGATCGAGATCGAGATGGCCTGGTGGTGGGCGAGGGCGGTGTGACGCTGATCCTGGAAGAGCGGGAACGCGCCCTGGCCCGCGGGGCGAAGATCTACGCCGAGGTGCTGGGTTTCGCCACCAACAGCGATGGTGCGCATGTCACGGCACCCCAGCAGGACACCATGGCCGTCACCATGGCCCTGGCCCTGGAGGATGCGGGGCTCGCGCCGGAGGCCATCGGCTGGGTGAACGCCCACGGCACCGCCACGGACACCGGCGACATTGCGGAGAGCCACGCCACGCGCCAGACTTTCGCCCGCGCCGTCCCCATCACGTCGCTCAAGAGCTACTTCGGCCACACCCTGGGAGCCTGCGGCTCGCTCGAAGCTTGGCTCGGCATCGAGATGCTCCGTCGGGGGTGGATCGCGCCGACGCTGAACCTCGTGAATCCCGATCCCCGCTGCGCCGAGTTGGACTACGTGATGGGCGCGCCTCGGAGTACCGGCATCGAGGTCTTCATGACGAATAACTTCGCGTTCGGCGGAATCAACACGAGCCTGATCCTGCGGGTGGAATAGCTACCGCGCCCACAGATCGAAGAAGTTGAAGAATCGGTAGGGCTCCCGCGCCACGTATGCCTCGAGCGCATCAGCATAGGCCTGGGCGAAGGGGCGGTAGGCCTCGGGCTTGCGGCCGAGGTCCTCGGGTGGCCGGAGCACCGCAGCCACTTCCAGTTCAAAGCGGTCCGGTTCGGGCTTGGTGAAGAAACACACGGCGATGGGGGCGCCGGTGGCGGCGGCGAGGCGGAAGGGACCGAAGGGCAGGGCGATGGGGCCGCCCAGGAAGTCGGCTTCTACGGTGCCGCCGGTGCCGGGCATGACGCGGTCCCCCATGATGCAGAGGGCGCCGCCTCTCTCCAGTTCCGCGAGCAGCGCCAGGGTGCCGCCCTCGGCTGGATCCAGGATGCGGAAGGGCGCATCGCCCTCGGCGTGCTCGAAGTACTGCCGGTCCACGTCGCCGGGATCGCGGTGCATGACCACGGTGACGGGCACGCCCAGGCGGGGAAGGCCGATCATCCCCAGCTGCCACGCGCCGACGTGGGCGGTGAGAAGGATGAGGCCGCGGTCTTCGGCCACCAGCTCAAGCAGCGCCGGGGCGCCTTCGTGATGAGTCGTCAGGGTTCCAGGACCGAGGATGCCCAGGGCCGCACGGTCGACGAGGATGTGGGCAAACTGGCGGCTGAGGCGCCACACATCCAGCAGGCGTCGCCATCCACGGTGCTCCGGAAAGCGGCGACGAAGGTAGGGCGCGCAGCGGGCTCGCACGGTTCGGTTTGTGACCACGAACCAGCACGTCACGCCATCCGCCATGATCCTGGCGATTCGGGGCCCACCCAGGCGAATGAGGGCGTAGAAGAAGGCGTGCTGCCAGCGGGCGCCAAGGCTGCGGGAGGACCAGGGGCGCGGGCTGTCGGGGGTCGGGGCCATCGAGCCTCTCCGGGCGTTCCAGGATAGGGTATGGTCTGTTTCGATGGGGTTGAGGCCTTTGGGTGCGGAGTCACGGCGGTGTCTGGGATTGGGATTCCCCTCCCCTGGGCCGATGGATGAGAGGGGCGGCGAACCGCTCCCCTCATCCCAGAAACCCAACCCTTGCGCGCCCTCTGTCTGGCTTCGATCCTCGCCGCCGCCTGCGGTATTGCCGCGTCGGAGCCGCCCCTCCGGTTGGCGCTCTACGTTTACGGCCGGCTCTTCGACGGGCAGCATGGCATCGACCGCGATGTGGTGGAGGAGCTGGCGCGCCGGAGCGGGGAGTGCTTCGACATCCAGATCATGGCCCGTGCACGAATCTGGGCCGACCTGGAATCGGGCGATCTGGATCTGAGCGTGTCCGGCATCCGCACGCCGGAGCGGGAGCGCTTCGCCTGGTTCATCCCCTATCTCGCCATGAAGAACCTCGCGCTTGTGCACCGGGAGGTCCCCGTGTCCGGTCCACAGGCCTTCCTGGCGCGCAGCACCCTTCAGGTGGGCGTGGTGCGCTCATTTCGGCATGGGCAAGGCCTCGATCGGCTGCTGGAGCCCCTGCGCATCGAGGGGCGCGTGCAGGAGTCGCCCTCGGTGGAGGTGATCTTCCGGAAGCTGGCGGACCGCCGGGTGGACGCGATGTTCTCCCAGGCACCCGTCTTCCTCCATCACCTGAGGATGCTGGGGATCGAGGATCGGGTGCGTATCGAGGACTGGACACCGGGGGAGAAGGGGGTGCCCCATGGTCTGGTGCTTTCCCGTCGGCGGTTTCAAGAGAAGGACGTGGCCCGCTGGCGGGACCATCTCGAGGCCATGCGACGGGATGGTACCCTGCGCCGCATCTTTCGGCGGCACCTGCCCCCCGCGGAGGCCGATCGCCTTCTGGAGGGCTGGTGAGCGGCGTCGGGGCTTCCCTAGCGCAGTCGCTTCTGCGGCGGATGATCGCGGCCTATGGCGCGCTGGCTGTGGCGCTTCTCGGCCTGCTGGGCATCGTCGAGTGGCGCCGGCTCCACCACCTGACTTCGGAAACCGTGGGTTTCCTGGCAGAAACCTTTGCCCCAGCGGCCACCTCAGCCCTCTGGGACTACCAGACTCCGGTCCTGGAGGCCCTGGCGGGGGGCATCGGTGCCCATCCCGCCGTGGTGCAGGTTGAGATCCTCGATACCCATGGACGGATCCTGGCCCGATGGTCCACCGCCAAGGGGCATACGCCCTCCCAGGGACTCACGGTTCGCCGGGTGCTGGTGCGGAAGGCCCCAGGTGTCGCGGATCGACCCCTGGGAATCCTGGTGATCGCCTCCAGCGAGGCCCTCGTGACGGCGCGCATGATCCCGATTCTGGTGCAGGTCGGCGTATCCGTCCTGCTTCTGCTCCTGGTGGTGATGGTGGGGACCTGGGGGCTGGTGCAACGTCTCATCGTGCGCCCCGTCGTGAGCCTGGATGAGCAGACCCGGGCCCTGGACCCCGCCCGGCCTGAAACCAGCCGCCCGGTGCTGCTGGAGGGCCCCCCGGATGAGTTGAGGAGCCTGGCCCGCACCCTGGAGTCGCTGCGCCAACGGGTGACTTCCCACCTGCGTCAGCTCCGGGAGGCGGATGCCCAGATCCAGGAGCTGAACCAAGGGCTCTATCGGGCCGTGGCCCATGCGGAGTCAGCCAATCAGGCGAAGGGCGCCTTTCTGCGGCGGATGAGTCACGAGTTCCTGACGCCTTTGAACCACATCCAGCTTCAGGCAGAACTGCTGCTGGCGGAGGTGGGACCGTCGGGGCAGGAGGGCGGGGAGGATCTGCGGCAGATTCAGCACGCCTCTCGGGAACTGGGAGAGCGCATCGTGGACATCCTCGATCTGGTCGACCTGGAATCCGAGCCTGCGGAGCCCCATGCCGCGAAGCTGGACGTGGACCAGCTGGCGGCGAATCTGAGGGCGTTGGCCCGTCCCTGGGCCTTGGCGCGTGAGAATGACCTGCATATCGATGTGGCCCATGTTCCGGAAGGGGCCCTTGCGGACGAAGCCCTCCTTCTGCGGGCGCTTTCCAAGCTGGTCCACAACGCCTGCCGGTTTACGCGGAACGGTCGGGTGGAGGTGGTGGGGGGCGGCGCGGAGGGTGTGCTTTGGTTCGAGGTGCGCGATACGGGGCGGGGGATCCCTGCAGAGGATCTGGAGACCATCTTCGAGATCTTCCGGCAGGGGGAGGAGGGCCTGACCCGCGCCTTTGGGGGAATGGGACTGGGCCTCGCCATCTGCCAGTATCTGGTGACGCGCATGGGGGGAACGGTCTCTGCGGAAAGCACCCCAGGGGCAGGCAGTCGGTTCCGGATCACGCTGCCGGGATGGCCCTCTGCCGGGCGCTGAAACGGTTCCGGTGCCTACCCAGGCGGGAGGATCGGCGGCTGGAATCGCTCCCGCACGAAGGGCTGAGGGCAATGTCTTGAACCGGGCGCGGAGGGGGGAGTGCGGATGCGCCCCTATGGCCTTCGAAGCATTCACGCCCTTCGGGTGGGGTGGCCAGATCCCCCATGGAGGCCATCGCCTTGCATTGACGCCTTCTGCGCCGGCGCTTCATGATCCGAAACATGGTGCTGCCCATCTCCCTCGCCCTTTTTGCGGCCTTCCTGGTGCCGCAGCTGGCGCTGCTGGTGTATGTCTTCGCGCCTTCCCTGGCCTGGACGCCCCTGGCTGCCTTCCTCCTCGCGGGGGCCCTGGTGCCGGCGTTTCCGTGTTTTCCGTTCTACCTGCCCATCACCTGTCGCGGTGATCGCCGCCTGCGTCAGGTGGGCCTCAGCTTTGACGATGGTCCCGATCCCCTCGTCACGCCGTGGGTGCTGGATCTCCTGGATCGCTTCCAGGTAAAGGCGGCCTTCTTCCTCATCGGGACGAAGGCCGAAGCCCAGCCGGAACTGGTGCGGGAGATCCTCGCCCGGGGCCACGAGGTGGGCAACCACAGCTGGCACCACGACCCGTTGGTGACGCTGAAGGGGAAGCGCCGCCTGCGAGCGGAAGTCGAGGGCGGACAACGGATCCTTCAGGGTTTTGGCATCACGCCCCTCGCCTTCCGTCCCCCGGTGGGCATCACGAACCCGCCTCTCTGGCGCATCCTGTTGGATAACGGGATGTTCTGCTGCAACTTCAGCTGCCGTGCCTGGGATGCGGGCAACCGTCGCATCCGCAACCTCGCCCAGCGCCTGCTCCAGAGGGTCCGGCCCGGTGATCTCGTGCTGCTTCACGACACCGCGCCGCGCGGTGGCTCCGTGGACGATCTCATCGCGGAGCTGGAAGCCTTTCTGGGAGGCCTGAAGGCGAAAGAGCTTGCCGTGGTGCCGGTTTCCACCCTGCTGGGTCGCCCGATCATGACGCGACAGGGATGGTCCGGTCGGGCGGCGGAGGCCTTCTATGAGGCCCTGGCCCCGGGCTACGATCACGAGCAGTTCGAGACCGGCGTGGCGATCGCGCGGCGGCGGGAGCTGGAGCTCTTTGAGGCGGCGTTGTCGCGACTGCTGCCCACGGGCCGGGAGCGAGTGCTGGAGATCGGTGCGGGCACGGGCATCTTCACCCTGCGGGTGGCGTCCCGCGCGGCGGATGTCCTGGCGGTGGATCTCAGTCGTGCCATGCTGGCCGGCCTGGAATCGAAAGCCGCGGCAGCGGGTGTCATGAACATCCGCACCCTGGCCGGGGATGCGGAGCGCGCGGAACTGACCGGACCCTTCGACCTCGTCTGCGCCTTTTCGGCGCTGGAATACATGGCGGACCTGCCGGCTTTGCTGCATCGGATCGCACCGGAAGTCGCCCCTGGGGGGCGGATCTACCTGCTCACCGCCCGGCGCAGCCTCTTCCGATTCTTCACGCAATTAGGCAATGCGATGCGCCAGGGCCTGTGGCTCCGAGCTCGCAGCCGCCGCGAGATGGCTCGGATGCTGACCGCCGCGGGTTTCGAGGTGATCGGGATCCGGCCGCATCTGCTCCGTTGTGTCATCAACGGCGGGATGCTGCTGGAAGTTGAGGCGCGGAAGACATGAAGCCCCTTCTTGTCATCCCTGTCTATAACCATGCCCGCACCCTGCGGGGCGTGGCAGAACAGGCCCTGGCGGCGGGTTTCCCGGTGCTGGTGGTAGACGATGGCAGCACCGATGAGCCGCTTGCCACGCTGGCGAACCTTGCCTTGGACAGCCTTTGTCTGACCCCGAACCGGGGCAAGGGCTCGGCACTCTTGGCTGCGGCAGCGTGGGCGGAGGCGCATGGATACGACGCGCTGCTCACCCTGGATGCGGATGGTCAGCATGATCCTGCCGAGGCGCACCGGCTGGTGGACATCGCGGCGAGCCACTGGCCCTGCCTCGTGCTCGGTGTGCGAAGCATGGAAGGCGCGGACGTGCCCGCCAGCAGCCGCTTTGGGCGCTCCTTCTCCAACTTCTGGGTGCGGCTGGAAACCGGACAGCATCTGTCCGACACCCAGAGCGGGTTTCGGCTCTACCCGGTGGCAGCGTTGCGGGGTGTGCGCTTCCTGACGCGTCGCTACACCTTCGAGATCGAGGCCCTGGTGCGGGCGGCCTGGGCGGGCTATCCCGTGCGGGAGGCGCCCGTGTCCGTGGACTATGCCCCGGCGGGCGGTCGGGTGACCCATTTTCGGAAATTCCGCGACAACGCCCGACTCACCGCACTCCACACCTTTCTGGTGACCCGTTCGCTGCTGCCCAAGCGCCGAAGGATCGGCACCGTCGAGCCGTCGGTTTCGCTGAAGGAGGTCTTCCTTCACCCGACCTCTTTGCTTCGCCGCATCGCCACCGAGCACGCCAGCCCCCTGGAACTGGCCACCGCCGTCGGGAGCGGCGTCTTCCTCGGCGCCTTGCCCATCATCCCCTTCGGGCTGGTGACGATCCTCTACATCCACCACCGGCTGCACCTCAACAGGCTCGCGGGCATGGCCGCCAGCAACCTCTGTGTGGCGCCCTTCGTGCCCTGGGTCTGCATTCAGGTGGGACACCTGCTGCGTCATGGCACGTGGTGGGCGGACTACACGCGTCAGGGACTCCTGTTCGAGATCCACCTGCGCCTCTGGGAATGGCTGCTGGGGGCGCTGGTGGTGGGGCCGCTGCTGGGGCTGCTGGCCGCGCTGCCGACCTACTTCCTCGTGCGGGCCCTGCGCCGCTGATCGGGCCACGAGCAAAGGGGACGGGCCTTTCGGTCCGTCCCCTCGCGTGAGCCGAAAGGCCTACTTGGCCATTGGCTTGCAGGACATGGGATCCCACAGGGGCAGCTGGACGATCGGCAGGGGGGCCACCTCGGACAGCTTGCCGGGCTTGTCCTTCACATCGCCCGCCTCCACGGCATCCTTATCGCCCACCACCAGGATCGCGAGCTTGTCCAGGGGCAGGTATTTCTTCGCCACCCGCTGGATGTCGGCGGGGGTCAGGGCCTTCACCTTGTCGCGGTAGGTGGCGGCATAGGTGTCGGAGAAGTCGCGGAAGGCGTCCGATGCGAAGGATTCTGCGACGTTCTCGGGGGAGGCGAACTGGGCGGGAAAGCCGTTGATGAGGGCGCCCTTGGCCTTGGCCAGTTCGGCCTCCGTCACGGGCTGTTCCTGCATGCGTTTGAACTCGCCCAGCATGAGTCGGGTGCCGTAGGCCACGGACCGGGCCTTGGTCTGGAAGACGGAGCGGAACTCGCCCGGGTACCAGGCGCCAGGACTGAAGCGGCTGTTCACGGTGTAGGAGAGTCCTTCCTGGGTGCGGATCAGGTAGGTCAGGCGGCTGGTGAAGTCACCCCCCAGGAGGAAGTTCATGACCTCCACGGCCACCCAGTCGGGATCGTTGCGCTTGAGGCCTGGCAGCGCGAAGGTCACGCGGCCCTGGGGATTCTCCTTGTGCACGACGTAGATGCCCGGCTTCACGACATGCGTGGGCATCGGCGGGGGCGGGTTCTTCTTCGCCTCCGGCGTGGCCTTCAGGGAGCCCAGGGTCTCATTCAGCAGCTTGACCATGGCCGCCTTGTCAAAGCGGCCGCCCACGCTGACGATGAGGTTTTCGGGGTGCAGCATCCGGGCATGGTGGGCCAGCAGATCCTCCCGGGTGAGGCCCTTGAGGGCGTCGGCCGTAGGCCAGCGGGCGGCTTGGTTGTCCGGGCCCTTGGTGAGGAAGTTGAGCTGATAGCGCTCGATGCTGGCGGGGTCGTCGTTCAACTGCTCCAAGCGGCGCAGCGTGTTCCGCCGCCAGAGGTCGAGGCGCTCCTGGGCGAAGGCGGGCTTCGTCAACACATCCAAGATGAGCCCAAGGCCCTCCTTGGCGTCCTTTTCCATCAGGTTGAGCATGAGCCCGGCCTGCTCGTTCGCGCCGAAGGTTTGGAATTGGGCTGCGAGGAGATCCAGGCGGGCATCCAACTGCTCCGCGGGCAGGGTTTGGGTGCCGCCTTGGCGGAGCAGGTGGCCCCAGGCGGCGGTCAGCCCTTCCTTGCCCCTGGGGTCCAAGTACGAGCCGCCGCGGATGAGCAGGTTCACCGTCACCAGGGGCTGGGCGGTAGGATCGGCGACGAGGAAGGCGGTGATGCCGTTCTTGAGCTTCACCTTGGCCTCTGCAGCCTTGGGGGCCTCGAAGACGAGGGCCGGCGCGGCAGTCTTCTCGGGTCGGTCGGGGAGGGCCTGGGCGGCCAGCAGGGCGGGGATCAGGGCGAGGAACAGGGCGCGCATCACTTGGCCTCCTTGGCCTTGCGGAGGTAGATGAGGGTGTTGCGGCCTTCCGGCGTCAGGTACATCTGCGCGACGCGCTGCACATCCGCCCGGGTCACGGCGTGGGTGAGCTTCGGGGTCTCCAGCAGGGTCTGGTAGCCGGAGATGGCGTCTGCATGGGCCAGGGCCGTGGCCAGGCCGAGGTTGTCGCCCATGCCGCGGTAGAGCCCGGCGATGACCTGGTTCTTGGCCTTCTGCAGTTCTTCCTCGGAAATGCCGGCCTTCTGGATGCGCTCGACCTCCGCCAGCAGCGCCTTCTCGACCTCTTCGGGAGTCCTGTCCTGGCTGGCGGTGCCCATGATCGTAAAGGTGCCGCCGTATTTCTGGGGGTTGTGGGAGCTGAAGGCGTTCAGGGCCAGCTTCTGATCCAGCACCAGGGCCTTGTTCAGGCGGCCCGATGCGCCGGAGAGGACGCCGCCCAGGAGGTCCAGGGCGTACTGGTCCTTGTGGGCCTGGGCAGTGGTCTTCCAGACGACACGCGCGGCGGGTGCGGTATCGGCTTCGGCCACCATGCGGGTGGGGGCCACCTGCTTGGGCTCCATGGTGCGCAGCACCGGTGCGCCCGCAGGATTGGCGGGGATGCGACCGAAGTAGCGCTCCAGCAGGGGCAGGACCTCGCTGGCCTTGAATCCGCCCACGAGGCTGAGGGTGACGTTGTTAGGGGCGTAGTTGCGCTTGAAGAAATCCGTCAGCTCCGCGCGGGTGATGGTGCTGATGTCGGAGGTCCAGCCCACCACGGGCCAGCTGTAGGGATGGGCCTGCCACACGAGGCTCTCGAAAGCCTCCTCGAACTTGCCCGTGGGGCGGGCTTCGCCCAGGCGGCGTTCGTCGTTCACCACGTCACGCTCGGCGTAGTACTCCCGGAAGACGGGCGTATTCAATCGGTCGGACTCCATCCAGGCCCAGAATTCCAAGCGATTCGCCGGAACGGTCAGGATGTAGGCCGTGACGTCATTGCTGGTGAAGGCGTTGGTGTTCGGCGCGCCGATCTCGGTATAGACGACATCGAACTCGCCCTTGTTGAGCAGGTCCTGCTGAGCCTTCACGAGCGTCGACAGCTCGTCCTGGAGCTTCTGCAGGCGCGGGCTGCGGGCCTTGGGGTCGTGCATGTCCGCGATCTCGCCTCGGAGCTGCTTGTCCCGGAGGGTATCCAGCTCCTTGCTGATCTCGGCGTAGACGGCGTCCTGCTTGGCATCCAGCTCCCGATCCTTGACGATGTCCGTGGTGCCGATGACGTTGGAGCCCTTGAACATCATGTGTTCCAGGAGGTGCGCGGCGCCGGTGATGCCGGGGCGCTCATTCGCCGCACCCGCGTGGGCCACCCAGGCGGTTCCGATGGTGGCCTGTCCAGGCCGCTCCACCAGCAGCACCTTGAGGCCGTTCTTCAGGACGTGCTCCTGCACGGGGATGGTCTGGGCCGCGAGGGGGGCGGCGGCCACGAGGAGGGCGAGGAGGGGGCTCAACGACGGAGGTCGTCTCATGGGAACTCCAGAAAAGTCGGCACACGCTGAGCGGGCCAGGAAAAGAGGCATGTTCAGGATAGGGGCGGAGCATGGAACGGTTTATCCGACCCGGCGGGGCTCGCCACGGCGCTGCGCACGAGGGCATTCATCGCCCCTGCCTGTACATGCCCAGGCATCGCCCCAGGCCTCCGCTCGTGCATCGGGATGCAGTATCTGTGGCCCGTCGGTGCGGGTCGGCACCTCTCCTGGCCGGATGCTTGTGCGCTACGTCATGTCCTAATCCATCGCCTCTTCCACCCGTGCGAGGTCGAAGGCGAGACCGTGCTTCTTGCAGGCGGCGATGTAGGCGTCCCGGTCCGGGGAGCGGTTGTAGGCCTCGGTGGTGTCGATGACGCGGTTCTTCACGAGGTCCACGAGCACATCATTCATGAGCGTCTGTCCCTGTCCGCGCCCCGTCTGCATGGAGGAGGGGATCTGGTAGGTCTTGCCCTCGCGGATGAGGTTGGCGATGGCGGGTGTGATGAAGAGGGTCTCCATCGCCGCGACGCGCCCGCCCTGGATGCGCTTGATGAGGTTCTGGGAGACGACGGCCTTCAGGGCGTCCGCGAGCATCGTGCGCACCTGCGCCTGACGGTCTGCGGGGAACTGGTCGATGATGCGGTCCACCGTGGCGATGGCAGAGGTCGTGTGCAGGGTGCCGAAGACGAGGTGGCCGGTGATGGCCGTCTCCATGGCGAGGGCGATGGTCTCCAGGTCGCGCATCTCGC
>CAYQAS010000115.1:0-13017 GCA_964415525.1 uncultured Solibacteraceae bacterium | reverse complement strand
ATGCAAGAACTTTTTCCGGCAGCATCCCCATCAAACCCACCGGTAGCGCTGCCTCTCATTCGAGTCACTCACTTTGTGGCCGTACCGCGGCGCCACATGGAAGAGGGCATGGACGGCCTTGATTCGCCGACCGCTCCCCTTGCCCACCCAGAGCATGCGCTTGCGGGCCGCACCCATGACCACCGTGGCGCAGTGGTGGCCCTTGCGCAGGCGAACTCTTCCATCAGCAAGGCCTCTCCCTCACTCCGATCCGGTGTTCTCAGCTCCCGTTCCAGGTTGGCGAGGTCGATGGCCTTGACGGTGTCCCAGTGGAGGCCGAAGTGCTCGATGACTTGCTCGATAGGCAGAATTTTGCACATTCGGGCCATAACTTCATCCATAGACAGCGAGCCTCTCAGGTCTGCGTTCTCGACAAACACTGAATCCCAGGAAGGCCGCTGCATACCTCGTTACCCCTCGGTGAATAACCTTTTCTGCTCTTTTTCCGGAGCGAGAGGTATGCGACAAGCCCCGACGCCTCCAAAACCGGAATTCGGCCTCGACGGACAAAGGCAAACACACCATCCACTTCCGAACCGATGCCGACCAGGAGCAACAGACCAGGCAATCCGAAGACCCCTTGCCCTGTGATCCAATAGAAATCAGGGAAGGATCTGCCATGACCACGGATGCCCTTGGAAGGCTCGCACAACGCCTGCGCGCCTTCGCCCAGGAACGGGACTGGGATCAATTCCACACCCCAAAGAATCTGGCCATGGCCCTCACCGGTGAGGCGGGGGAGTTGGCCGCGGAGTTCCAGTGGCTGACGGGCGAGGAGAGCATGGCACTCGAACCGGCTCGCCTCGAGCGGGTGCGCCAGGAGGCGGCGGATGTACTACTCTATCTGGTGCGTCTTGCGGATCGCCTGGACTTCGATCTCGTAGAGGCCGCTCACGCCAAGATCGAGACCAATGCAATGCGGTACCCGGCTGAGCAGGTTCGGGGTAGCGCCCGAAAATACACGGAGTACCAGGATTGAAGACCCGGATCGGGTGCTGCTCGCGCCCTGGTTGGTCCAGGGAGTGCCCAGCAGGAGCGGACCGTCGGTAGCCCTCCCACGGACGCCCGATAGACTGGAAGCATGAGGTCCCCCGTGCGGAATGCCAAGGTCTACGACAGCATCCTCGATGTCATCGGGCATACGCCCATGGTGCGCCTCCATCGCATCACGGCCCCACTCGCATGTTTGGTCTACGCCAAGCTCGAATACCTCAACCCCATGGGCAGCAGCAAGGACCGCATCGCAAAGCACCTCATCGAGGCGGCGGAGCGGGATGGACGGCTGCATCCCGGCGATGTGCTCATCGAGAATTCCAGCGGCAATACCGCCATGGGCCTCGCGATGGTCGCCATCCAGAAGGGCTACACCCTCAAGGCCGTCGTGCGCGACACCCTCAGCAAGGAAAAGGCCGATCAGTTGAACGCCCTCGGCGTGGATCTGGTGAAGGCGGACACAAGCCTGCCGCCGGAGCATCCCCAGAGCTACAACAACCTCGCGCCGCGCCTCGTCGCGGAGACACCCCACTGCTACTTCCCCGACCAGCACAACAATCGGGAGAACAACGACGCGCACTACCGCACCACCGGCCCTGAAATCTGGGAGCAGATGGAGGGGCGCCTCGACATGGTCCTGATCGGCATGGGCACCGGCGGCACCGTCGGCGGTGTCGGCCGCTACCTCAAGGAGCAGGACCCCAGCATCAAGGTGGTTGCCGTGGATGTGGAGGGTTCGGTCTACACCGAATTCTTCCGCACGGGCCAGGTGCCCAAGGCGCACCCCTACCTGCTGGAAGGTCTGGGGGACGAGTTCATCATCGGCACGGCGGATTTCAGCGTCATCGACGACATGGTGCAGGTGTCCAGTCGCGAAGCCTTCCACATGGCCCGTACGATCGCCCGCACGGAGGGCATGCTCGTGGGAGGCAGCAGCGGTGCCGTCATCTGCGCCACGCTTCAGGCCGCAAAGGATCTGCCCAAGGACGCGCGCGTCGCCGTGGTGTTCCCAGACAGCGCTAGCCGCTACCTCAGCACGATCTTCAATGACGAGTGGATGAAGGCCAAGGGCCTGCTCTAACCTTCAATTCCCCAACAGGATCGCCATGGGATCGACATCCCATTCCGCGGGATCCTCCCAGCTCAAGATGGTGTCACCGCCACTCTCTGGAGCCGCGAGGTCGATGTCCCGAGGATGGATGAAAGCGGCGCGTTGGATGTCGTAGAAGGCGCGAACCGTGGGCGCCAGGAGATCCGACTCCGCCTGCTCCACCACCACTGCGAGACATTGACTTTCCAACCGCACCAGTGAACCAGCGGGAAAGACGCCCAGGGTGCGGATGAAGCGGTGCATGAGCTTGCGGTCGAAATGCTCGCGGCTCCATTCGAACATCTTGGCGAGCGCCTGACTCGGAGGTAGGCCGCGATGGTAGACCCGGTCGGAGGTGATGGCGTCGTAGACATCCGCAATGGCGGCCATGCGGCCTTCCTGGCTGATGGAGCGGCCGATGAGGCTGTCGGGATAGCCCGTCCCGGCCACCCGCTCGTGGTGCTGCGTGGCCACCCGGAGGGCCATTTCCCCGATACCGGGGGTCGCCTCTAGAATCGCGTTGCCCGCGATAACGTGGCGCTTCATGACTTCGTATTCCGCGTCCGTCAGCTTGGCTGGCTTGTTGAGAATCTCGTCCGGAATGGTCATCTTGCCGGTGTCGTGCAGCAGCCCCGCCATCCCAATCTGGAGATAAGTCTCTCTCGGAAGTTCGAGACCCGCCGAGAACAGCACCATCAGGGCCGAGACGCTGACGCTGTGCTGGAAGGTGTAGGCATCCCTTTCTTTCAGGCGACACAGGCTGAGCATCACGCCGGGATTGCGCAAGAGGCTTTCGGTGAGCCCCCCCACCATGGGCTCCGCGCGCTCCACTTGCATGGGACGGCCGCTGCGGACGTCCCGAAAGAGGTCCGTGACCACCTGAGCAGCCTCGGCATGAATGCGCCTCGCCATCGAAAGTTCTTCATGGAAGGTCGTATGCTGAGCGGGTGCGTCCAAGGCGCTGGCCTCCTGGATCATGTCCCGGAAGACCGCGGCCTCCGCTTCCTGCTCCGTGGGGGCTCCCGCCAGATCGAGGCCCTTCACCGTGTCGACGTAGACCTCGGTCACGCCACTTTCGAGAATGGTCCGGAGATCCTCCTCCCGCTTGAGCATGAAGCGACTACGGAGGAAGGCGTGGGCCATCCACCCGATGTTCAGGTCGTGCACGAACATCCCCAGGCGGAGTTCGGAGACCGGAACCTTTTTGATCATGGCGCCAGCAGCTTTTCGATATCGAGACCCCAGTCCGCCGGATTCTCGGGGCCGAGAATCCGGTCCGTCACATGGGGGTCGGCAAGGTCGATCTCCACCGGCGGAAGGCTCTGGCGGCGCACGGGATCGAAGACCAACCGGAGACGGGGATGGAGCACCTGATCGCGATTCTGGTCCAGCACCACGGCCAATCGACCGCTGTCCAGACGCACCAGGGATCCGCTGGGGTAGATGCCGACAGACTGGATGAAGGCCTGCACGAGTCCAGGATCGAAGTGCTCTTTGCTCCATTCGAACAGCTTGCGGAGCACCACCATGGGCTCGGTTCCGCTTTGGTACACGCGGTTGGCGGTCATGGCGTCGTAGGTGTCCACAATGGCCGCCATCCGCCCGAGCTGATTGATCTCAAAGCCGTGCAATCCATCGGGATAGCCCGTCCCGCTATAGCGCTCGTGGTGCTGCCCCGAGATTTCGTAGGCCTCGGGCGTCACCCCTGGCGTCCGTTCAAGGATCTCCAGCCCCAGCAACACATGGGACCTCATGACGTGAAACTCCTCGTCCGAGAGACGCCCGGGCTTGTTCAGCACCTCGTCGGGAATCCGCATCTTGCCGATGTCGTGCACCATCCCACCCATGCCCGCCTGAAGAACGATGTGCTCCGGCAGTTCCAGGCTGCGAGCGAAGGCCACCAGCAGCGTAGCGACGCTCATGCTGTGCTGAAAGGTGTAGGTATCGCGCTCCTTCAGCCGCAGCAGGCTGAGAAGGGCGCCCTGGTTTCGGGTGATGGAGTCCGTGATGCGCGCCACCACCGGCTCAATGCGCTCGAACTCGATCTGCTTGCCGAGACGGACGTCCTCCATCATGGCGTTGACCACCAGGGCCGCCTCCTGACGGATTTCCCGCGCCTGGAGCATCTCCTCCGCAAGACTCACCCGAGGAGCCGGCGGCAGCAGGGAAGCGGGACCATCCGCCAGTTGCTCACTGAGCGCCTGGTCCGCATCCGGACGCTCAGGGTGGGGATCGGAGTCGAGTCCCCGCAGCGTATCGATATACATCTCCAGGATGCCGCTCTCCCGGATCTTCTGGAGGTCATCCTCCCGACGGAGCATGAAGCTCTGCCGCCAGAAACCGTGCTGCACCCAGGCCGCGTTGAGGTCGTGGATGAACATGCCGAGCTTGAGATCCTGGGTGGAAATTTTTTTGATCATGCGAGGGGCGCCATCCATTCCGACACAGGTGTCTATCGACGAGGGTCGGCCGGACCTTGACCTTGCCTGACAGAGACCCCCAGCCACACCCCCATGGCGGAAACAACGCTTCCATCTAAAGAGTCGGCCAATGGTGCGGAGAACCAGCGCCCATCGGCCTCGGCTGCATGCATGCCACCAATATCGAACCTATCTATCCCGCTTAACAATGGATGGCGCACGCCCAAATAGGCATTCACTGCGATTAATACACCTATTCGCTATTACATCGTTAACTGTTCACTTTTGATTACAACGCCATTCCACAGACACAGTTCTAATATTTCAGTATTTCAACACTTACATTCTTGGCACAATCCCCGCTCTCTGTTGATCGCCTCACAAGGAGATCACCATGAGACACCTCGCCACCCTCCTCACCCTCGCGCTCATCAGCGCGCCCCTGTTCGCGGCAGATCGGGCCCCCCAGAAGCCCATCAACCTGAACACGGCTACGGCCACGGAGCTCACGCAGCTGCCCCGCATCGGCGCCAAAACCGCCGAGCGCATCATCGCCTTCCGCAAGTCTAACGGTCCATTCCGTCGGGCCGAGGAGCTGATGAACGTCAAGGGTATCGGGGAAAAGGGCTTCCTCAAGCTCAAATCCCACATCGTCGTCGCCGCGGCGAAATAGGGAGTCGGTCATGGCCAGGACCCAACGCGGCATGACCCTCGTCGAGACCTCCTGTGCCCTGGCCCTGACCGGCATCCTGGGCTCCCTCGGACTCTCCCGATTGGATTTCGGGCCCCTCAAGCTCAACTCGGTCAAGAACGAGCTTCAGGGCAGCCTGCACCACGCCTTTGTCCTGGCCCGTGCCCGGGGAGGCGATGTCACCGTCGCCCTCGGCCTCCGGGATTCCCAGGATCCCACCCTGCTGCCCGTCAACATCCCGTCCGGCGTGTCCTGGGGGCTGCCGAAGTCCGTCCCGTTCCCGCCCGGCATGGCGGAGGCTCCCGTGGCCGCGGCCACCGGCACCGCCCATCGCCGCATCACGGTAACCCCACGTCGCACTGTCACAGCATGCGCCTGGTTCCTGAACGACGGCGCCCATACCCTCTGCCTGCGGCTCTCCGGCGCAGGGAAGCTCACCACCCTTCGCTGGCGCCCCTCCGAGCGGCGCTGGATCCACGAGTCCTGAAGGAGCCCCTCATGTTTGACCCCCGATCCTGGTTCCGTTCACCCTCCGATTCCCAGCGAGACGAGCTGTCCCGATCCGTCCAGATGGCCTTCGCGCTTGCCCGACGCACCGGCCGCCCCGTCGCCCTGGCCCTTGCGCCCCAGTCCCGTCGCTGCCTGCACCCCCGTTTGGCCCCAGGCACCCGCATCGGCAAACCCACCGGCGTGCCCGCCCCGAAAGGAATGCTGGACCCCCGCTGGGCGGAGCGCCCGACCGCCCTCATGGTCTCCCCCTGGCAGACCGCCACGGAGGGCATGTGGTTTCTCACGGATCGCAAGGGCGCGCTCTGCATGCACTTGACCGCACAGGGCGGCCTGAGGTTTCTCCGATACCAGCGCGAACAGCGCAGCTGGCTGGAGGTCTGACATGCGCATCCTGGATCTCTCCCCTGACCAGCGCCCCAGGGAGAAGGTGCTCTCGGGTCTAGGCGACCAGATGGGCGACGCCGAACTCCTCGCCCTGCTCTGGGGCTCCGGACGCAGGGGCAAGAGTGCGGTGGATCTAGGCCACGAGACCCTGGCGGCCCATGGTGGCATCTCGGGGCTCCTGGGTCTGGGCCTTCAGGCCTGGACCGAAACGCCAGGGATCGGCCCCGCCAAGGCCTGCCAGCTCTGGGCGGCACTGGAACTCTCCCGGCGCGCCACCCGCGGAACGGATCGTCCGCGCATCACGTCCCCACGCGCCGCCGGCAGCTACCTGCTGCCCCGGGCACAGGGGTGGACCGAGGAGCGCTTTGGCCTGCTTGCCCTCAATGCCAAGGGTGAGGTTCTGGCGGAGCGCATCCTGAGCCAAGGCGTCGCCACGGGCACCCTCATCAGCCCTCGCGAGTTCTTCCGGGAGGCCCTGCGTTACGGCGCCACCAGCGCCCTGGCGTTTCACAATCACCCCAGTGGTGACCCCACCCCAAGCCTCGAGGATGTGCAGCTCACGCGACGACTAAGGGCCTCCGGAGAGAGCCTCGGGGTGCCGCTTGCCGACCACCTCATCCTCGGCCGCGAGGCCTATCATTCCTTCCGCGCCGCCGAAGGCTGGGACCACGCCTGAATCCCACATCCATACACCGCAGACCACCCCATCGCGTAGGATGAACTGTCTTCGGGATGGTTCATGGGCAAGGGCAGCTGGTTCGAGCAGGCATGCAGGGGGGGGATTCTCCTCGCCCTGGCTGGAACGCTGCAGGCGCAGACACCGACGGACCCCATTCCTCTGGCCAACCTCTTCCTGTCAGAAACCCGCACGACCCTGAGCATCCAGGGCGTGGGCGCACGCTCCATGGGCCTCGGTAATGCCTTTACGGCCTTGGCGGATGACGCGACAGCGGTGACCTACAACCCTGCGGGTCTGGCGCAGCTCATCGAACCGGAATGTACTTTCGTGGGCTACCACGCCCGTCGGTCCTACCAGAATTCGGATTTCGCATTCCAGGCGATCGGAAAGCCGCTCACCCTGACCCAGGCTGCATCGTCCTTCGAGACCACCCAGCCGCTCTTCGCGGCCTACACTCTGCCTCTGCGGATCTGGGGCCGGAACGTGGTGCTGCAGGTCAGCCATCATCGGCTCTTCGACATGGAGCACCGCTCGGAAACCCAGCCCACCATCCAAGCCCGATCTGGCGAGGTGCTCCAACGAGGAATCCAGTCCGTCGCCCAGGATGGACGCATGAACGTGGCATCCCTTGCCATCGCCGCGGATCTGACCCCCCGGCTGCTGGCGGGCTTTGCCCTTAACCGATGGCGCGGGCAGTGGGTAAGCGGAGGACGGCGGGAAATCGAACCGGGGCCCATCGATCCCGGAAGCGAGATCCAGATCCAGCAATCCAATACCCTCCGGGGAACGCAATGGTCCCTGGGTCTCATTTGGCGTTCTGAGACCCTTCAGGTCGGCTACACCCACCGCGCCTCCTTTCTCGCGGATTTCACCTTCGCTGTGGATGCCTTGGACCGCGCTGGAACAGAGCAGCCCAATCGACTGCGGTCTGCCGGAAGCGTGGGCCTGCGCTGGCCCGCAACTTCCGCCTTCGGCGTGGCGTGGCGGCCGGCTCCCCGATGGATGATGGCCGCGGACTGGATCCGAACAGACTGGTCTCAGACCCGCTTCGAGTCGGATCGTTCTGTCCTGTCGGGTGCAAACTTTTTTGACTTCAAGGCAGATACCCGAATCCCATCCGCCCGCTCCCTGCATTTCGGAACGGAGTTCATTGCCCTTCATACCCCCGGCGTGCTGGTGCCACTGCGGCTGGGATGGTTTCGTGAGCCCCTGCCTGATGTCGACCTCGACACGGGATCGCAACGCATCCGACTTGGCTGGTCCGCAGGGCTCGGCCTGCGCCGGGGCCGGGCGAGCCTCGATGTCGCCTGGACCGATGCCCGCAGCGATCGATCCGTCTCCGAGACCATGAACGACAGCGGCAAGGACATCGTCGCCCTCGGACGGGAGCGCATGCGGGAACGGCGGCTCTATGTGTCTCTCGGCGTCCGTTTCGATCGCGACGAAACGAACCGCGTCCTCCAGTGGCTGCTGGTGGGTCGATGAGGCTGCCCCTCGCCCTGCTCGTGTGCGGCTCCCTGACGGCGCAGATCCAGGAAGTCTTCCAGCCCAAGGCTCAGTCCTGGACCGTGGCCTATGACGAAGCCGAGCGCGCCCTCAAGGCTGGCCGATACAAGGAGGCCCTTGAGAACTACCGAAGGGCCCTGGAGTTGAGCCAGAACCGACCCGGCAAGTCCGTGCGGACTTACGGCAACAACTACATCAGCTACTACCCTTACCTCGGCATGGCGCGGGCTTCGCTGGGTCTGGGGGATCTTGTTGGCGCGCGCAGCGCTCTGGATAAATCCGCCCGCATGGGCGGAGAACCGGCGTCGGAACGGGAGGCTCTGGAACGCGAACTGATCCGTCGCCAGCCCCCAGCCGCCGAAATCCATCCCGCTGCCCTGCCGAAGATCCCATTCAAACCAGAGCTCGTCCCGGAGCGAAAGCCGGAGCCGCTGCGAATTGCACCCCTCGAGCAGCGCCCGGAAGCCGCTCCCAAGGGTGCCTCCGCGCTACCCCCACCGAGCCATGCCGCTGTACCGCAGATGACAGCGGTCAAACCTGCGCCGAAGGCGGTGGCCCCTGCATCGTCATCCGTCTCCGACGCTCTTCCCATGAAGCCGACCCCCAAGCCGGGCCCCCCGATCGTTCCGCGGCGTCCTGTCTGGCCTTGGTGGATCGGCGGCGTCGCCCTGTTGGCAGGCGCTGCGGGCCTTCTCCATTGGCGTCGCCGGGAGCGGAATCCCTACGGCGTCGATCTCCGACTCCCCTCCTCCGGTTCCATCCACCGATCTTCCGCCACCGGAGCGTCCACAAAGGAGGCCTCGCCCCCCCCTTCGGAAGGCGCCTTCCAACGCAATGCCACCCCAACACACATGGGCCCCTTTCGGGTGACGGAGGTGCTTGGGCGCGGCGGCTGTGCGACCACCTACCTCGGCGTTCACGAACGCAGCGGGCTGAAGGCGGCACTCAAGGTGCCGCACTCCCATGTGCTGGCGGATGCCGATTTCCGCACCCGGTTCTGGCGAGAGGCTGAACTGGGGCGAATGCTCGACCACCCTCGCATCCCGAAGATCCTGGAGGCAGGTTCGGAAGAGGACCCATGGCTGGCCCTGGCCTACGTCCCGGGAATCACCCTGGAAGAGCACCTCAAGAAGGTCCGCCCCCTGCCCCTGAACCAGGTCATCCACATCGCCTTGGACGCCGCGGAGGCGCTCTCCCACGCCCATGCCAAGGGTGTGGTCCACCGCGACCTCAAGCCCAGCAACATCATCCTGGGAGAAGGCGGCGCCACCGTCCTCGACTTCGGCATCGCCCGCCTGCTGGACACGGCCAACACCGCCACCGCCCTGCTCATCGGGACCCCTGCCTACTTCGCACCGGAGGGCCTCCAGAGCGCCCGAGTGGGGCCCGGCGCCGACCGCTATGCCCTGGGCATCATCCTGTCCGAGATGCTCACGGGCCAGAAGCCCTTCAGCGGAGAGAATCCATTTCACGTGCTGGAACAGCATCGCAACACGCCCCTGCCTAACCTGCTCGCCCTGCGCCCCGACACGCCCCCGCGCCTCCTGCGGCTGGTGGAACGGCTCTGTCAGAAGGAACCTGCCGAGCGTCCCGAGGATTTGGAAGTCCAGGACATCCTGCGCACCCTGAAGGCCTCCCATCCACTCTGAGGGCGAGTAGGATGGGCGCCATGAGCGACGCCCGCATCCTCCCCACCCCCGAACAGGACGCCCAAGTCAGCCCCGTGATGGGCCGCGCGCTTCAGCGCCAGGTGCTGGTCTGCACTGGAAAGAGCTGCACCGCCAACGGCAGCGCCGCCGTGCTTGAGGCCTTTCGAAGCCAACTCATCGCGTGCGATCTGCTCTTCAACAAGCGCAACACTTCCGGTTCGATCCAATGCACGGAATGCGGCAGCGTCGGCTTCTGCGCCATCGGACCCGCCGTGATCGTCTATCCCGACGGCATCTGGTACGCCCACGTCACCCCCGAGGACGTGCCCGAGATCATCGAGCGCCACCTCAAGAACGGACAGCCCGTCGAACGGCTCGTTCGCAAGCATTGGCCCGCGCAGAAGGGCTGATGACGGTCTCTCCAGATACAAATCGCGCCACCTTTCGGTGGCGCTTCTGGCGGAGAGAGAGGGATTCGAACCCTCGGTAGTGGTTTACCCACTACACTCGCTTAGCAGGCGAGCCCGATCGGCCACTCCGGCATCTCTCCATTCGGTCTCTCAGCTTATCCCCGTCCCGCCGCCGCCGCAAGCACAGAGCGTGAGATGCAACCCAGGCAGGACTGGAGCTAGACTGTCCGTAGGTCTCGATGCGACCGCACGGGAAGGTTGGCCGAGTGGTTTAAGGCAGCGGTCTTGAAAACCGTCGTGGGGCAACCCACCGGGGGTTCGAATCCCTCACCTTCCGCCAAATGCGCCTGCGAAAGCAGGCGCAACTCGTATGCGGAAGGTGAGGGATTCGAAGTCGCTGAAAGGCTGGCAGCGCCTCGCCCTTTACACCACATCCACCCATCGGCATTCCCCGCCCCGGTGTCCGCCTTCGGGGATCCATGCAAAACCATCGGCGTGGGCCAAGCGCACGAGATCGGCACTGCCACGGCTCGGAAGAGGATAGAGGCTGCCTCCCCGCAGCACGCAGGGATGCAGGAGGGGGCGGTCGTCGGAGTTGGCCACGGGACTGGCCAAGGCGCCATCCCGGAAAGCCGTCGGTACGGCCCGTCCCTGCAGCCGCGCCAGCACCACCGGCAGGAAGAGCCGGGCGTTCAGGTAGGCGCTCACAGGATTTCCCGGCAGGGCGAGGATCGCGGTGTCGCCGAGGAGGGCCACCAGTCCCGGTTTGCCGGGCTTGAGGCGAATCTTGTGGAAGAGGACCGTCGCACCGGCGGCGCGCAGAGCGTCGGGCAGCAGGTCCTTTTCCCCCATGGAGACCCCGCCGCTGGTGATCACCACCTGGAAACCACGAGCACGGTCGAGGAATTCCGCCAAGGCTTCCGGTGTGTCTGGAATGGCCGGGATCCGCGTGACGTCTGCCCCCAGCAGGGTTGCCAGATCCGCCAGCATGGGGCCATTGGAGTCGCGGATCTGCCAGGGACGCGGATCGACCTGCACCTCGTCCCCCGTGCTGGCCACCGCCACGCGCACGGGGCGCAGCGCCGGCAGCGCCTGTCCGATGCTCGCGAAGAGCCCCGCCCGCGCCGCGGTGCGCGGAAGCCCGGCGCTCAGCAGTTCCTCGCCCACCCGCGCCTGCTCCCCTTGGCGCCGAATGAAGGCTCCCGGTTCGGGCTTCGTCTCCACGAAGACCACGCCATCCACCTCACGGATGCCTTCCACCGGCACGATGGCGTCCGCCCCCACAGGCACGACGGCGCCGGTCATGATGCGCACACAGGTCCCATGCCCCACCGACCAACTCGAGGCATCCTCCCCCGCAAAGAGGGTGCCCAGCACCCGGCGAGGCAGAAGTCCGTCCGCCGCCATCAGGGCGACCCCATCCATGGAACTGCGATCCATCGCAGGGTCGTCCCGATCGGCGAGGGCTACCGGCAAAGGGGGCGCCGGAATGGCCTCCGCCACACGGGCCAGGGCTTCGTCCAGGGTGAGGAGGGGCGTGTGCATGGTGTTCAGATGCCTTTCAGAAACGTCGATGGATGCTTGGCAGTCACGAATCCATGACGCACACTCAGTCTATGGCAGACGACGACAGTAGACCCGGGATCGTCCTCCGCGAGGGGGCGGACGTGGCCTGCAGCGAAGAACACTGCCTGACCCTGGATGGAGCCTTCCAGCAGGTCATGGAGGCCTTCCAGGCCCATCATCCGGATGGCGATCTGGGGCTGCTCAAGCGCGCCTACCGAGTCGGTCGGTCCGCCCACGCCAATCAGCGTCGCAAAAGTGGCGAACCCTATTTCTTCCATCCCCTCAAGGTCGCCCTGAACCTCGCGGAATGGCGCCTGGACGCGGTGAGCATCGCCTGCGGCCTCCTCCACGACACGGTGGAGGACACGCTCCTCACCCTCGATGAGATCCGCAAGGGCTTCGGGGATGAGATCGCGGAGATCGTCGACGGGCTCACCAAGATGAGCAAGCTCGAGTTCTCCGACCGCACGATGCTCAACGCGGAGAACGTCCGCAAGCTGCTCGTGGCCATGGGCAAGGATGTGCGGGTGCTGCTGGTGAAGCTCTCGGACCGGCTCCACAACATGCAGACCCTCGGCAGCATGCGCGAGGAGAAACGCCGCCGCATCGCCCGGGAGACCCTGGAGCTCTACGCGCCCCTCGCCAACCGGCTGGGCATGGGTGTCGTCCGGGCCCAGCTCGAGAACCTCTCCTTCCAGCACCTCGAACCCCAACGTTACGAAGAATTACGCCAGGCGGTGGAAGCCAAATGGCGCAAGAGCCGCGCTGAAATCGAACAGATCGACCGCGACCTCCGAGCCGCTCTGGCCTTCCACAACATCAAGGCGACGCTCTATTCCCGAGCGAAGCACCTCTACGGCATCTGGCGGAAGATGGGCATTCAGGCCAAGGGGCTGGACGACATCCACGACTGGCTGGCCTACCGGATCATCTGTCCGGACCGCGCCTCCTGCTACACGGCCATGGGCCTCGTGCACGCCGCCTACAAGCCCGTGCCCGGCCGGTTCAAGGACTTCATCAGCCTCCCGAAGGACAACGGCTACCAGAGCATCCACACGACGGTGCTCATGCCTTCCGGCG
>CAYQAS010000114.1:0-13048 GCA_964415525.1 uncultured Solibacteraceae bacterium | reverse complement strand
CATGCCGCTGTGGCCCATGGCGATGCCGTCGTCGATGGCGATGGTGTTGAACTCCCGCGGCACGCCGCCGGCTTCGCGCACCGCCGAAGCCACTATCTTCGCGACTTCCTGCAGGTGGACATGGCCCGGCACGAACTGGGTGAAGCTGTTCACCACCGCGACGATGGGCTTGCGGAAATCGTCGTCCGTCATACCCGTGGCGCGCCAGAGCGCCCGCGCGCCCGCCATGTGGCGGCCCTGTGTGCTGGTGGAAGAACGGAAACAACCCATGGAAACCCCCGAGAGGCTTCAAACCATCATGGCCGCTCGTTCGGGCCTTCCGCCATGCCGCATCCGCAATGGGGATATGAGTCCGTTCAGCGCACCGCCTCGATCCGCAGGCAGAGGTTGTTGCCGCCGAAGGCCATGGAGTTGCTGAGAACCGTGCGGATGGCGCCTCGGGACGTGCTCGGTGGCACGAGGTCGAGGGCTGGGAAGCTTTCGTCCCGGACCCCGTCCCAGCGATGGGGCGGCAGCAGCTGTTCGGGATTCCAGTCGGGATGGAGCGTGAGCCACCCGAAGGCCAGTTCCGTTGCGGCGGCGGCCCCCAGGGTGTGGCCCGTGAGGGGCTTCGTGCCGCTGCAGTGCACGCCGTCCGGAAAGACCTCCGCCATGGCGCGGGCTTCCATGGCGTCGTTCTTGTCGGTGGCGGTGGCATGGAGGTTCACGTAGACCGGACCGCCGTCGTGGCCGCGCAGCGCTCCCTGCAGGGCGGTGATGAGACCCGCACCGGTGGGGTCGGGACTCGAGATGTGGTGGGCATCGCAGCTCTCGCCCAGGCAGGTCAGCGCAATGGCCGCTTCTTCTCGCGTGACCAGGAAGAGTGCCGCGCCTTCACCGATGTTGATGCCCTGGCGATTCGCGCTCATGGGGTTCGTGAGTTCGGCGGTGGTGGCTTCGAGGGCCGCGAAGCCGTTGAGGGTGACGCCGGAGAGGCTGTCCACGCCGCCTGAGACCACGGCATCGCACAGATCCGACTCCAGGAGGTTCCAGGCGGTGGCCAAGGCCCGGCCGCTGGAGGTGCAGGCGGTGGAGACCGTGAGGGCCGGACCGGTGACGCCCAGGCATTCCGCCAGGAAGGGCGCCGGGCGGCCGATTTCCTGCTGGCGGTAGTGATAGCCCGCTGGGGGCTCCCCGGTCTTCAGTCGGTGCGCCACCGCCGCCTCACCCGAAGCCATGCCGGAGGTACTGGTGCCCAGCACGACGCCGATGCGGCTTCTTCCGTGGCGCGTGATCGCGGCTTCCACCTCGGCGCGGATCTCCTCCAACGCCGCCAGCAGCAGCCGGTTGTTGCGGGAGTCGTCCCGGGCGAAGGCGGCTGGCAGCTCCGGCAGCGGCCCCTGCACGCGGCCCACCCGGGCCATCCGATCTGGAATCCAGCCCGCCTCCAACACCAAGCCGGAGGTGTCCCCCGCGAAGAGGCGCGGTGCCACCGCGCCCTTGCCTCGACCGAGGGCGTTGATGATCCCGAGGGCGGAGAGATAAGGCGTCATGGGGTCTCCTCCAGGCGGGTGATGCGGACCTTCAGGCCATGGGCCGGCGCGTCCAGATCGATCACGCCTGGGGAGCGTCGGAGCACCACCAGGGGCGCGCCCTTGCGCAGCAGCATGCGCATCGGGCCGTCCTCCCGCAGTTCCAGGCCGCTGGGGAGGCCCTTGCGGACTTCCTCGGTGGGCCACTGGGCGAGCTGCACCAGGGCCAGCAGCAGACGCGGATCCACGCCGGACGGCATCGGCAGGCGCAGATCCGCCGTGGCCCGGCCCTTCGCCAGGGTGGCCGTGAAGATCGTTTGGCCGAGGGCCGTGGACGCCACCACAGCCAATCGCTCGGGCCCATTCTCCACCGTCGTCAGCATCCGCTCGATGCGGCCGTCCGGCAGGGTCACTTCCACCGCCTGATTCTCGAACAGCACCGGCCCCGTCGCCGGGGGGCGCAGCTGGAAGGAGCGGTTCCACGTCAGGGGCACCGCATCCGGAGGGCGGCAGGCCGTCAGGAAAAGGACCACGAGCAGCGTCGGGAACCCGAGGCCATGGGCTGCACGGAAACGCCCCCTCCGAGGGGCCTTCTTCGGGTCCTTCCGTCCTGCTTCGTCCCCTTCGTGAAGCGATTTTTGAACGCGATCCATCCGCGCGCTCATCTCCGCGTCCCTCTCAGGGCCAGAAAGCTGGTGAGCACGGCGGCGGGGACGCCGATGCCGAGGACGAGGCCGAAGCCTGCGAGCGCTGGCGTGCTGCTGAAGGCGAGCAGGCCGTAGCTGATGAAGGTCGATGCGCCCGCCATCAGGACGCCCAGGGTGCCTGCGGCGTCGGTGAGGCGGCTGCCGCGCAGGAAGACGGCGTAGTCCACCCCGAAGCCGAGGATGAGGAAGAGGGCCAGCACGGCGAAGAGGCTTAGGGGGATGCCGAAGGTGGCCGCACCGGCGAGGGCGGCGAGGATGCCCGCCAGGGCCGGGGCCAGCAGCCAGAAGGCGTGGCGCAGGCCATACCAGATCGCGAGCAGCGCCCCCACGAAGGCGATGGCCCCGAGGAGCGCCCAGCTGGCGAGGCGGCGGTCCTCGGCCATGAGGCGGGAGACACTGCCCGCCTTGTCCACGAGGGCCACCCCGGGCACGTCGGTGGCCGCTGTGCGCAGACGCTCTGGCGTGGCGGGGCCAAGAGGCAGGACAAGAGAGGCAACGCCGCGATCCGTCTTTCCGAGCCAGTGCATGCGATAGGGCGTGGCGAAGGGCGCCTCCAGGAAGGCCTTCAGGGTCAGGGGGCGGCTCGCGGCGAGGTCGTCCTTCTGTTGGGCGATCACGTCGGGGCGGAAGCCCACCACGCGCAAGGCGGCTTCGAGGGCGGGGAGCTCACGTTGGCGGGCCTCCAGGGTGCGGACCTGGGTGGCGGCGCTGGGCACGAAGCTGGAGAGGGCCTGTACGCCATCCAACTCCTGGGCCTCCAACAGTGGAAGGAGCCGGGACCTGAGGGCTTCCTCCCGCGCCAGCACCTCGTCCGCGTCGCGCCCCTCCACCAGGTAGAAGAGGCCCTGGTTGGAGATGCCCATGAGGCTGCGGATCTTCGCTTCTTCCGCCTGCAGCGTGAGAGAGGGGCGGATCAATCCCTGGACGGCGTCGTCGGTGCGACCGCGCAGGGCCAGCACGCCCAGCAGCACGGTGCCGAGCACCAGCAGGGGCATGAGGCGTCGGGCGTGGGCCGCGTCCTGGGCGCGATGGAGCAGCCGACCCAGGCTTCCCATGAGCCGGGGCTGGGGTCGGGCAGGCAGCTTCAGCCAGGCGGGCAACACGAGGATCACCGTGAGGAAGGCCCCCAGGAGCCCCACCATGCTGAAGACGGCGATCTGGCGCAGGCCCGGGAAGGGCGCGAGCAGCAGCGCCACGTACCCGAGCAGGGTGGTGGCCATCCCCTGGAACAGCGGCTTGCGGAGGTCGCGCAGGGCCTTCCACGGCTCCCAGGTCTTCCCGATTTCCAGGTGGTGCGCGAAGTAGAGGAACGAGTAGTCGACCGCGTCCCCCAGCACGCTCATGCCGCAGACGAGGGTGAGGAGGAAGAGCTTGCCAAAAACGAGGAGCGAGACGGCGGTGGCGGCGATGAGGCCTGCGGCGACGCAGATCATGCCGAGGCCCAGGTGCCGCAGAGTGCGGAAGACCGCCAGGTAGAGCAGGACGATGAGGCCCATGGAGAGGCCCGAGAGCAGCCGCATCTCCCGCTCCGCCGTCCGACGCGCCTCCGCCCCGTAGAAGACGGCGCCCGTGCGCAGCAGGGTGGCCTCGGGGCAGGAGCGGCGCAGTTCGGCGGTCGCTTCGCTCACCGTCGCCAGGGTGCGTTCCTGCACGTCCGGATCGAAGGCGGAGCCCTTCAGACCCGCGGTGACGAGGACATGGAGGCCTTCGGGTGACGGCATCACCAACAGGTTGTCCTGGAGCTCCAGGCGACTGGTGGCGAGAGGCAGTTGCGCGAGGAAGGCCTGGAGTCGACCCGCTGGATCTTCCGCGGGATTCAGGCCGAAGCCGAGGCCGGTGGGGGACGTGAGGCGGGTCTGGATGCGGGCCGCCAGGGCCTCGGCGCCCTCTGCCTCCGGCAAGCCCGGTGCCGGGAGGCGGCGGCGGAAGGGGGCGTAGAACCGGGGGACGAGGCCGGGATCTACCGCTGGAAGTTCGCCCTGGACGTTCGCGAAGGCCTGGGAGGCTTCGAGCCGGGACACCAGCTGTCGCGCCGCCGCTTTGGCCCGCTGCGGATCCGGCGCGCCCACCACCAGCACCGCCCGATCTCCCATGGCCTGGGCCAGGGCGCGCACGCCCCGCTCCGCCGCCGGATTGCGCTCGGTCTTGGGGAGCATGGCCAGGAGATCCGTCTCCAGCCCGCGGCCCTCCTGAAGCCGCACCCCGGCATAGCCGCCGAGGAGCAGCACGACGAGCAGCCAGATCCAGCCCCTCATCCGCATGGTCGGCCTACTTCGGGTCGAGCAGCTGCCGCTCGGCCTCGCTCAGGGGCAGGTCCGTGCGGGTGGCCGTGAAGACGACTTCGCTGGTGTCACGGCCTGGCTCCTCCAGGCGCAGCCGTTCGAGCGTCCGGCCACCCTGGATCGTCGCGCCCTTGAGGAAGCTGGCGGCCACAGGCTTCGGCGTGAGGCGGATCTCCCACTTGGCGGTGCTGCCGCTGGCCTTCAGGGTGAAGAACTCCTCCAGCACGCTCCAGCGGCCCTCCACCAGGGCCTTCAGGATGCGTCCCATCTGGGCCACCATCGGCGCGTCCTTCGCCGCCTGGGCCTTGCGTTTGCCGTCCGGCCCGACCTCCAGCACGGCCTTGGGCGTCACGACGAAGGTGAGGGCGAAGGGCTGCTTGACCTGCCAGAGGATGCCCCGGGTGTGATCCACCACGACGCTGCCCCGGCTCACCAGGGGCCGCGTGAGGGCGCTCAGGGTGCGGGTCTGTGTGAAGTCGGCATGCACCAGGGGCGTCGCCCGCAGGTGGGCCGTGAGGGCCTCGGGCGTCTGGGCGGACAAAACGGCCGCCGCGGCCAGGAGAAAGGCTCGGCGCGTCATGCGGTGCCTTTCGTGTCCTGCCCCATCCGTTCGATAGCCTCCAGCAGGAAGCCTGGGGTGTCGAAGCGGAGCTCCCGGGTCTGGAGATCCACTGCCACCTGCGTCGTCTCGGCGCGGGTGGTCACGGTGCCATCCCTGGAGGTGAGGACATAGCGCACCTTGACTCGGTTCTCGTATTCCAGGAGCTCCGCTCGCACGGTCACGACGTCGCCGTAATGCAGGGGGCGCACGTATTTCAGGTCGCAGGTGGCGATGGGGTAGACGATGCCGTGGTCGCGCATGGCCTGCAGGTCGAGGCCGATCTGGCGCAGGAGCGCCGTGCGGGCGATCTCCAGGTATTTCACGTAGTGGCCGTGCCACACGATGCCCATGCTGTCCACGTCGTGGAAGGGCACTTCTAAGGGGACTTCGGCGCTCAGGAAGACCTTCACCACGACCGTCCCTCCTTCAAGTCCGCCGCCAGTTCCCGCAGGACGCCATCCAGGGGGCGGTCCTCTTCCACGAAGGGCAGACGTGTCGAAAGCGCTTCGAAGGTGGCGTGGGCTTCGGGTGCGAGGCGCGTCGTGGCGGCTTCGCTCCGCAGGCGCAGGGCCTGGACGGTGGCCAGCGTATGGATGGCCGTCACCTGCTCCACCAGCTCCAGCACCCGCAGGGCGTCCCGGGCGGCGATGGTGCCCATGCTCACCTTGTCCTGGTTGTGGCACTCGGTGCTGCGGCTGAAGACGGAGGCGGGCATGCACAGCTTCAGCGCCTCGGCGGTGCAGGCACTGGCGGCGATCTGGGCGGCCTTGAGGCCGTGGTTGAGGACGGCGCGCGGGCCGGTGGCGCCGCTCAGGTTGCGGGGCAGGCCGTTGTTGTAGCGCGGGTCCACGAGCAGGGCGAGCTGGCGGTCCAGCAGATCCGCCACGTTGGCCACGGCGGTCTTCAGCGCGTCCATGGCGAAGGCCACATGGCCGCCGTAGAAGTGGCCGCCGTGCAGGAGCAGGCCCGCTTCCGGGTCGAAGAGCGGGTTGTCGTTGGCGCTGTTGAGTTCCGTCTCCAGATCGCGGCGGATCCAGGGCAGGGCGTCCTCCAGGACGCCGATGACGTGGGGCGCGCAGCGGATGGAGTAGCGGTCCTGGAGGCGCAACGGCTCGCCGGTTTCCGAGCCGCCGAGATCATTCCAAATGCGCCGGGAGGCAGCCTGCTGGCCCGCGTGGGGCTTGAGCTCGAAGAGCCGTGGATGGAAGTGGGCGCGGTTGCTCTGGAGCGCCGCGGTGGCGAAGGCGGTGAGACGTGTGGCCACACGGGTGAGGCGCTGGGCGCGGTCGAAGGCGAGGATCGCCAGCCCCGTCATGACCGCCGTGCCGTTCATCAGGGCGAGGCCTTCCTTGGGGGCGAGGCGGATCGGCGTGAGGCCAGCCTCAGCCAGGGCCCCGGCGGCGGGCTTCACGACGCCATCGTGCGTGACCTCCCGCTCGCCCACCAGCGCGGCGGCCATGTAGGACAGGGGCGTGAGATCCCCACTGGCGCCGACGGACCCCTCGGCGGGGATGCGGGGCAGGATGCCCGCGTTGAGCAGGCCGACGAGGGCTTCCAGCAACTCCCAGCGTACGGCGGAGTGGCCCTGGGAGAGGGAGACGAGGCGCGTCAGCAGCACCGCCCTGACCTCTTCCGCCTCCAGGAAACGGCCCGAGCCGACGCCGTGGAAACGGGTCAGATGCAGGGGCAGTTCCGCCAGCAGGTCGTCGGGGATCGCCACGGTGCAGGAGTCGCCATAGCCGGTGTTCACGCCGTAGACTTCGACGCCCTCCGCCAGCAGCTTCGCGAGGAAGGCAGCGCAGGTCTCGATGCGGGCGCGGAAGGCGGGATCCATGTCCAGCGTCACGGCGCGCCCCCGGGCCACACTCAGGGCGTCTTCCAGCGACAGAGGCGCGGTGCCGAGGCGAAGCGGGGGGGGGGCTGCGGTCGTCATAGGAAGTTGACGGTACCAGAGGCCTTGCGGCCGTCCGAGCCTTCAAACGTGAAGCTGAGGGCGCGCTTCGCTGGATCGTGGGCCAACGCCAGGGTGATCGGCTCCCCGGGCTGGATGAGGCGCATGAACTTGAGCTGGGTGAGGCGGCTGAAGGCGCCGAGGGGCCCGAAGACGGCTTCGCCCTGGCGGATGGCCCAGTCCACCTGCACGACCCCCGGCAGGATGGGCTGGCCGGGAAAGTGGCCCGCGAAGGCGGGGTGGTCGGCCTCGAGGGTGAATGTGAAGCAGTGCGGATCCGCGGTGGGCGCGAAGGGCGGCAGGGGCATCATCGGTCGGCCTGTGCGAAGAGGGCCAGGAGGGCCTCTTGGGGCAGCTTGCCCCGGTTGTCCGTGGGCAGCTCTTGCACGAAGCGCCAGCGCCTTGGGAGGAGCACGGCGTCGAAGCGCTGGGCGAGGTGGCTGCGGAGCTTTGCCGCCAGGGCGCGCCGCTCGGCTGCCGCTGCGGGGGGGGCGTCCATGGCGAGGACGGCGCCCAGGGCCCGGCGCGGCCCCTCTAGCACCACCACGGCGGCGCGGCGGACGTCCGGGATCGATTCCAGGGCCGTTTCCAGTTCAGGGAGGGACACGCGCTTCTCCTCGACCTTCACGACCCGGTCCAGGCGCCCTAGCAGCTCGAAGCGGCCATCGGGGCGCAGGGCGGCCCGGTCCTCCATTCGCAGGGTGCCACCCTCCACGCGGGGGGTGTGGATGCGCAGGGCGCCATCGGCTTCAAGCGCGACGGCAATATCCGGAAAGGGGCGCCAGCAGCGGCTCTCGGGATCTTCGTCCTGGATGCGCCAGGCGATGCCCCCGCTCTCGGTGCTGCCGTAGACCTCCACGACGCCATCCTTTACCCATCTCCCCCAGGCCAGGGCATCCTCCCGGGAGAGCGGGCCGCCCGAAGAGAAGACCGCCGCCAGGGGGTGCGCGATGGTGGCGAAGTCCACCAGCCGCAGCATGCGGGAGAGATGGGCCGGGCTCGAAACGAGGGCGCCGTGTTCCTGGACGAAGTGATCCGGGTGGCCGGTGGTTTCCGCGGCGAAGGGGCGGCCGGTCATCCAGGGCCAGAGCACCCGGAAGAGGCAGCCGTAGATGTGGTGATGGGGCACGGTGCCGAGGACGGGGCCTTCCTGGAAGTGGCTGCCGAAGAGGGCCTCCAGCACTACCACTTCAAGGGTGAGGTGGGAGAGCTTCCGTACCACGGCCTTGGGTTGACCCGAGCTGCCGCTGGTCCAGAAGACGAGGTCGATGTCCTGGAGGGGGGGCAGGGGCGCCGTGATCGGGCTGGTGGGAAGTGCCGTCAGCACGCCATCCACCTCGGTCGCCAGGGTCTCCAGGGTGGCAAGCAGGTGGTTGGGGGGCAGGACGGCGGTGCACCCGGCGGCCGCCAGCCCCAGAAGGGTGGCGAGGAAGGCGAAGGGATCCTCGCAGGCCAGCAGGTGGCGCGATCCCGGGAGGATCGATGCGTGGACCCGGGCTGCAGCGTCCCGCAGATCGGCCTGGGTGTGCATGCCTTCCTGAGAGTAGGCCACGCTGCGGGAGGCATCTCCCACGAGCAGGGCGTTCAGCACCGTCAAGTGCCCCTCCCCGTTCGCGTTCGTTCGCGTCATTCGCGGTTCCTCAGCCCCGGCGGCGCGCGCCGACCTCAGGCTTCCTGCAGCATCTTGTGGAGCGTATCCACCACGTCCTGGACGGTGCGCACCTGCTTGAAGTCTTCAGCCTTCATGCGCTTGTGGGTGAACTGCTGCAGCTGGATGGCCAGCTCCACGGCATCGATGCTGTCCAGCCCCAGGTCCGTGAACAGGTGCGCCTCGGGGGTGATGGTGGCGGGGTCGAGCTGGAACGTCTCGGCGAGGACGCTCTGGAGCTTGGCGAGGATGGCTTCCGGGGTGAACGTCATGTCAGGCCTGCTCGGGAAGGGCGGTGAGGAAGTCCGTGAGGGCGCGGACGCTGCTCAGGCGCTCCTTGACGGAGAAGTCGTCGCCCAGCTGGATGCCGTAGGTCTTGCGCAGGGCGATGCCGAGTTCCAGGGTGTCGATGGAATCCAGGCCCAGGCCGCCTTCGAAGAGGGGCGTGTCATCCCCGAGATCCTCCGGGCCCATGTCCTCCAGGCCGAGGGTCTCGATGATGAAGGTCTTCACTTCATGCGGGGTGATGCTGCGTCCCATGGAGCTCCCGATCGTAGAACCCCTCCAGAACTTCCGTCACTTGCCGCGCCCGCTGCACCCGTTCGGGTCCCTCGGGCGGGGGTGGATCGAAGGAGAAGGGCTGCCGCCCGCGGACGCGGAACAGGCAGGTATGAATAGGCACATCATACCATCGGTCTCCTTTTTCCAAGAGCGGTGGAGTCACCGTGAGCACCAGTGGAATCAGGGGTGCACCCGTGCGCAGGGCGAGGTGGGCGGCGCCTCGCTGGAAGGCGAGGGGCTGGTCGGGGCGGGTGCGGGTACCTTCGGGAAAGAGGACGAGCGCCTGACCCCGGGCGAGTGCCGCTGCGCCATCCTCCAGCAGGCGCTCGGCATCGCGGATGGGGAGAAAGCCTGCGGTGCGCACGAGCAGGCCGAAGAATGGGTTGAACCATACCGCCTGCTTCACGACACACACCGCGCCGGGCAGGAGGGCGAGGAGCACGACGATGTCGAGCCAGGAGGGGTGGTTGGCGACGAGCACGGCGCCTCGTGTGGAACCGGCATCCGGCAGATCCACTGCGTGGACCCGGAGGATGCCGCTGACCTCGAGACCCCAGACGAAACCTCGGAAGCAGTGATGGATGAGGGCCGTGCCGCATGTGCGTCGGCGGGAGGCAGGCAGGAGCCAGAGGATCGGGCACGCCAGCAGCGAAAGCAGCAGCCCACCGAGGCCCAGGCAGCTGAACAGGAAGGCGCTCGCCAGTATCTTGCCAAGCCCCCTGGCCTCAGGTGACACGGAGGCTCCAGGTGCCCGTGGGGCCGGACCAGTCCATGCCCATGGCGGATTTCAGGCCTTCGATGGCACACATGCTCAGGGCGGTCGCCGGATCCTCGTCCCGTGGCGCGTCCTCCCGGGTCCAGGCGAGGTGGGCGACAGCCGGTCCCCCGATGAGGAGGGCCGCGGCATGGGGCTCAGGCTGCTGTTTTGAGAATCCTGAGAAGACCTCGGGCATTCGCGCTTCGGCGAAGAGGTAGAGCACGGGGAGGTCGGGCTGGCGCCGCCAGGCCAGCCACGCCTCCAGCAGGCCGAGGGCGAAAGTGTCCGGTCCCGCTGCGATCGCGGAACTGGGAGCGCGGTCCTGTCGCTGAAGGGACCACTGGCCGGAGATGGCGTTGTGGACGGAGATGGCGAATTGGGTGGGAGACAGCGGGCTGGCCTTGGCGACATCCTCCATCAGCACCGCCGCGCGCTCACAGTCCCCGTGTTGGGATGCGAAGACCATGCGGCAGCCCTCGGGCGGTGCCACGCGAGAGGCGCAATGGAAGACGCTGCGGGCCATGTGCCCCAGGCGTCGGCGGGTCATGGGTTCCACGAAGGCGACATCCGGCGTGCCCCAGGCGTGATCGAGCCAGGGGGGGAGGGGCGCGTCGCTGGATGGCGCGGCTTCCGTCCAGAGGGCGGCGCGTTGCAGGGGAAGGGTGAAGGTCAGGTTCATGGCCGAATCCGCGTCCAAGGTACTACGGACGCGGCCTCCGGCAGGGGGCTCAAGAACCGGTGAGGGGCGTGGCGTCGGCCTTGCTGTTGCGGATTTCCGCGCGGAGCTCAGCCATGTAGCGGCTGTAGCACTCCGGGCAGAATCCGTGGCTGAAATCGGCCTGCGAGTGTTCGTGGATGTAGGTCTCCAGTACTTCCCAGTAGCCTTCGTCGTTCTTGATCTTCTTGCACATCATGCAGATCGGAAGTAGGCCCTGGAGGGTGCGGATCTGGGCCAGGCGAGCGGCCTCGAGCTCTGCCTGGGCTTCGACCCGCTCCGTGACATCCGTGCAGCTTCCGATGTAGCCGGCGAAGCCGCCATCCGGATGCCAGAAGGGCACGCCGCGGTCGAAGATCCAGCGGTAGACGCCGTCATGGCGCCGGAGCCGGTACTCCATCTCAAAGATCTCGCGCTTGCCAAAGGACGAGACGTAAATGTCGAGGCAGCGCTGGAAGTCTTCGGGATGAACCCCTTCCGCCCAACCGTTGCCCTGTTCCTGCTCGATGGATCGACCTGTGAACTCCAACCATCTCTGATTGAAGTAATTGCAGAGCGCATCTGTGCCTGCCCGCCAGATTAGGATGGGCGCCTGTTCTACGAGTGGCGCATATTCTTCTAGGGAGAGGCGAGCATCCATATGGGCTCCGGGTAACGTCAGCCTTTCGGCATGTTGACGGGTGAGCTTGATGGATGCGCGCGGGGCCCCGCCTCCGCGAGCCAGCTTCAGCTGGAGAGTGGGACCACAGCGCAGCGGCGCTGTGAGATCGGCGGGGGGATTCGAACTTCTCTTGAACATCCGGCGTTCGAATCTTCTCGCACAAACAGTTGAGGGCACCTTTGCAGGTGCCCTCTTCCATTCATTGGTCGGCGCGGGGGCCCCGCCTCCGCGAGCCAGCTTCAGCTGGAGAGTGGGACCACAGCGCAGCGGCGCTGTGAGATCGGCGGGGGGATTCGAACTTCTCTTGAACATCCGGCGTTCGAATCTTCTCGCACAAACAGTTGAGGGCACCTTTGCAGGTGCCCTCTTCCATTCATTGGTCGGCGCGAGAAGATTCGAACTTCCGACCCCTACCACCCCAAGGTAGTGCGCTACCAGGCTGCGCCACGCGCCGATGAAGTTGTAACTTTACGCATGTTAGAGGTCGAGGTCAAGCATTGGTTTTGGTGCGGGCGGGCGTCCCAGGGGTTTGGACAGCCTCTGGATGAGGCTCTTGATGGCCTTGGTCACGGGCCTGAGCCGTTCCCCTGGAAGGGGGCCAGCGACTTCGGTCGGGGGGGCGGGTGTGGGTGCGGATTTTCGGCCACGGGCGGGTTTCGTGGGCAGGGGCGGAGCTGGTGTTTCCTCTTCGAGCCCCAGGCCGAGGCCTCGGGAGAGCTGGCCGTGGAGCATCAGCTCCCGGCAGTCCGCCACGGTGAGGCCCTGTTTGAGCCAGTCGCGGATGCGCTCCAGACGGGGGAACTCATCCCGGTGGTAGTAGCGCAGGTTGCCCTTGCTGCGGCGGGGCTTCAGCTCCGGGATCACCGATTCCCAGTAGCGCAGTTCCTTGGGCGAGACCCCCAGCTGGGTCGCGGTATCCCCGATCTTGAACCAGAGCCGCTCCCGGACCATCAGCCCTCCCGCCCTTCGACGCCCAGGGCCTTCAGGCGCTTGTAGAGGTTGGAGCGGTCGAGGCCGAGCTTGTCGGCCACGCGGGTCATGTTGCCGTTCTGCAGCTTGATCTCGCGCTGGATGTAGACGCCCTCGAACCACTCCCGGGCTTCCTTCAGGGACGGGAAGTCCGGGAAGGTGAAGGGGTCCGGTTCCGCGAGGTGGCGGCTGGCCAGGGGACCCAGGTCGCGGGGGCCGATCTCGGAGCCGCGGCTGAGGATGACGGCGAGCTCCATGAGGTTCTTCAGTTCCCGCACGTTGCCGGGCCAGTCGTGGCTGAGCAGGGTGTCCCGGGCCTCGGGACTGAGGCGCTTGGAGGGCCGTCCATAGGCCTTGGCGATGCGGGCGACGAAGGTGTCCGCCATCATCACCAGTTCGTCCAGGAGCTCTCGCAGGGGCGGTATGCGCAAGGGCACCACCGCGAGGCGGAAGTAGAGATCCTCGCGGAAACGCCCCGCCTTGATCTCTTCCTGCAGATCCTTGTTGGTGGCGGCAATGACCCGGACGTCCACGCTTACGGCGCCGCCGCCCCCCACGGGCTCGATGCGGCCCTCCTGGAGGACGCGAAGCACCTTGGCCTGGGTCTTGAGCGACATGTCGCCGACTTCATCCAGGAAGAGGGTGCCGCCGTGGGCCTCGCGAAACTTGCCCTTCTGATCGCGGA
>CAYQAS010000113.1:0-13066 GCA_964415525.1 uncultured Solibacteraceae bacterium | reverse complement strand
TCCTGGAAAACATCATCCCCAGCTCCACCGGCGCGGCCAAGGCCGTGGGCAAGGTGATCCCCGAGCTGAACAAGAAACTCACGGGCATGGCCTTCCGCGTGCCCACCAGCGACGTCAGCGTCGTCGACCTCACCGTCGAGCTGAACAACGAAGCCACCTACGAGCAGATCTGCGCCGCCATGAAGGCCGCCAGCGAAGGCCCGATGAAGGGTGTGCTCGGCTACACCACGGACAAGGTCGTCAGCACCGATTTCCGTGGCGAGAGCTGCACCTCCGTCTTCGACTCCGAAGCCGGCATCGCCCTGGACGGCACCTTCGTCAAGGTCGTGAGCTGGTATGACAACGAGTTCGGCTACTCCTGCAAGGTGCTGGAGATGGCCAAGGTCATGGCCGCCAAGTAGCCTGCACCCCTCCACGAAAGCCGGCCTTCGGGTCGGCTTTCGGCTGTACGGGGGCGACGCCGCTGCATTCAGCCCCTAGGATGGAACGGAGACGAAAGGATCACCGGCACCATGCGCATCGCCATTCAGGGACTGGGACGAATCGGGCGGCTGACCCTGCGGCGGGCCCTGCTCACCCCTGGGCTCGAGGTCGTGGCGGTCAATGACCTCGGCGATCCCCGCAGCCTCGCCCACCTCGTGAAATACGACTCGGTGCATGGCCGCGCCCCCTTCCCTGTCGCCCACACCGCCGACGCCCTGGTTCTGAACGGACGGGTGGTGCCCTGTGGCCACGTCTCGACACCCGGCCGCCTGCCCTTCGGGGACCTCGGCGCGGAAGTGGTGCTGGACTGCACGGGCCGGGCGCGGCACCGCACGGAGCTGGATGAACACCTCCACGGCTCCGTCACTCACGTGCTGGCGGGCTCCCTGGTGGAAGGCGTCGACCTCACGGTCCTCCCCGGCATCAACGAGACCACCCTGGATCCCGGCCGCCACATCGTCGTGAGTGCCGCCACCGGCAGCAGCCACGCCCTCGGACTCCTCTTGAAGGGCCTGGATGACGCCTTCGGCGTGGAGGCCGCCCTGGCCACGGTCGTCCACGCCTACACCAGCGAACAGAAGATCCTCGACCTGCCCCACCCCGACCTGCGCAAGTCCCGAGCCGCGGCCGCCAGCATGATCCCTGCCCCTACCTCCTCGGTGGAGGTGGTGATGGACCTGCTGCCCCATTTACGGGGGCGCCTGGAGGGCATGGCCGTGCGCGTGCCCACACCGGATGTGAGCCTCGTGGATCTGACCGCCACCCTGGGCCGGGATACGACGGTGGAGGTCCTCAACGCCACCTTTGACGCCCTGTCTCAGCGCCTCCCCGGCCTCGTGGAGATAAATGAAGACGAGCTCGTGAGCGCCGATCTCGTGGGATGCAGCGCCAGCTGTGCCTTCGATCCCTTCCTGACCAAGGTGCTCACCCCGCGCTTCGTGAAGGTCTACGGCTGGTTCGACAACGAATGGGCCTACGCCTGCCGGCTGGTGGAGCTGGTGCAGCGATTGAATTCTTCGGACTCGACGGCCTCGCCTTCCGGCGCCGTCTGCCGGGAGGTGCACCCGTGTTCGTCGGGCACTCCCGGGCGCGGGCCGTCTCCGTTCGGGCATTCGCCCGAGCCGGATCCGGGCCGCTCGACGGCGTCGCCTTCCGGCGCCGTCTGCCGGGAGGTGCACCCGTGATTGCCATCAACGGGCTGGGGCGCATTGGTCGCATCGCGGCGCGCATCCTCGCGGTGCGCCACCCGCATCTGCTCTGCGCCCTCAACGATCCGGCGGACCTGCGCACCGCTGTGCACCTGCTGCGCTATGACTCGGTGCACGGGGACGACCATCCCGTGGCCATGGGCACCACCACGGCCACAGGGGACCATGTCCGACTGGCAGACATCGAGGTGCCCTTCTTCCACGTGCCGGATCCTGCCGCCATCCCCTGGCCTTCCGAAGTTCGCCTCGTGGTGGAGGCCTCGGGCCGCTTCACGGATCGCGCCGGGGCCGCGCGCCATCTGCACGGAAACGTCGGCCACGTCGTGATCTCCGCCCCCAGTCCGGACCCCGACCTCACTGTGATCCACCCCTTCAACGGGCACCTGCTGGACCTCGAACGCCATCGCGTCATCAGCAACGCCAGCTGCACCGCCCACGCCACGGCGCCGGTGCTGGATGTGCTGCACCGCGCCTTCCACATCGAGGCGGCGGGCATGGGCACGGTGCACGTGGCCACCAACGATCAGAAGCTGCTGGATGGCCCCCACAAGGATTTGCGACGCGCCCGGGCCGCCTTTCTCGGCATTCATCCCACCAGCTCGAGCGCCTTTGCCGCCCTGCGCCAAGCCCTGGATTGGCTGCCGCCCGGCTTCGATGGCTGGGCCTACCGGGTGCCATCCCTGAATGTGAACCTGCTGGACCTCAGCGCAATCCTGCCGGAACCCACCACACCGGAGGCCCTGAATGCGGCCTTCCGGGAGGCCGCGACAGAGCAGCTCCGAGGCATTCTCGCCATTGCGGATGCGCCCCTGGTGAGCGTGGACTTCAAGGGGCGACCCGAGAGCGTCGTCATGGACCTTGACCTCACCCAGGTGGCCGGTGGCCGCCTCGCCCGGGTCTGCGGCTGGCACGACAACGAGACCGCCTATGCGGAGCGGCTTTGCGAGCTGGTGGTGGACATGGCGCGGCGACTGGCCTGAAGCATCAGACCTTCGGAGCCTTCAGTTTCTTGTGCAGCACGTGGAATTGGAAGGTCCGGCCCTCCTCCAACGCTGGCAGGGTCACGAGGCTGATGGTGGTCTCCACGTCGCCCAGCGCACGGTGGGCCGTCCCCCGGGGCGTGCCGAAGTAGCGGCTGAGGTCCTGCAGCGACGTTGAGGGCACTGCGGGGAAGAGCTTCTTCCACGGGATGCCGCGACAGGTGCAGCCCCAAGTCATGCCGAGGGATTCTGGCACCGCCTGGGCCACGAAGCCCTTGTCGAAGCCGCTGTTGTGGGCGAGGCAGAGATCCGCAGCGGCGAGCAACGACGCCGCCTTGCGCCCATCGATGCGATGGCCCTTCACCATGGCGTCCGTGATGCCATGCACGGCCATGGCGCCCCAGGGGATGCGCCGTCCGGGGTCCTGCAGCGCATCGTAGCGGTCGAGGACTTGGCCCAAGGCGCCGGTCTCCCAGTCCACTTCCGCCAGCACCACCGCCAGTTCGATGATGCGGTCCGTGCTCGCGGAGAGCCCCGTAGTCTCCGTATCCACATAGGCCACCCGCACCTTCGGCATCACCACCTCCGCCTCCAGAGTGCCAGATCGAGTCAGACGGAGTGGCCGGGCTTGTTCCGAGCATCACGGAGGGGAGACATAGAGGTGCACAGCGACCAGGCGGTCCCCCTCAGTCATATCCGGCCCGGAGGTATGCTCAAGGGGGAGAACACCCTGTGAAGCTCACCGCACCGCCCAAGCTGAATCGATTCCTGGCCGTGCTCGGCCGCCGGGAGGACGGATTCCACGCCCTGGAACTCGTGACCACCGTGCTCGGCGAGCGGGCGGATTGCTGTGACACGCTCGAAGCGGAGAAGGCTTCGGCCCTGGAACTGGTGCTGGAAGGGCCGACCTCCGTGGGCCTCACGCCCACGCCGGACAACCTGGTGATGCGGGCCTGGCGCTCGCTGGAACGCGAATGCGGACGACCTCTCCCGGCACGCCTGCGTCTGCACAAGGCCATTCCCCATGGCGCGGGGCTCGGTGGCGGCTCCAGCGACGCGGCGACCGCCCTGCGCCTGGGCAACGCCTTCTTTGAACTGAACTTGCCCATGGACGCCCTGTTGCGACTGGGGGCCGAACTCGGAAGTGATGTGCCATTGTTTCTCCTTGGCGGCACGGTGCTCGGCCTGGACCGGGGCGAGCGGGTGGTACCCCTGCGGCCGATCCCCCTGGAGCCCATCCTCCTGGCCCACCCGGGCCTCCATGTGCCGACCCCCCAGGTCTTCAAGGCCTTGGCCACCGTGGGGTATCCGCCGGTGACCCCCCTGCCCAGCCTTGGAGAAGGGGCCACGCCGCCCTGGCGCAACGATCTGACCGAGGCGGCTCTCCACGTTTGCCCGGCGCTGGCGGAAGTCCGTGCCGCCCTGGCGCGCACGGGGGGAGAGCCCCTTCTCTGTGGCAGCGGCTCTTGCTGGGCAGCCCGGTATCACTCGGCAGAAGCGAGGGATAGGGCCCAACAAAGCATGAGCGAAATATCTCCAGCCTGGTCGCTCTGGGCTTGGTAAAAACATGCGTGCATCAAATTGCGATTCCAAGTCCGCCCGAACCTGACAAAATGGGCGAAGAGCGGCTGTTCATATGAACGCACACCCTGACGGCCGCCTCCGAGGATCGCCGTGCCGCTGTCATGCCTTTGTCACGAGACATGGTGGACGTCTGTCTCCACCGTGGGCGTCGCCTTGCTCACCGGGGTCGAAGCCATCCCTTTTGACCTCGCCCTTCGGCGCACCCTGCCCATCCATCTGGCGGGGCTGACGGTCAGCCTCGCGTTGGTGGCCTGGGCGTTTGTCCTGCGACGCCGGGTGCGCCAGCGCACCTTCTCCCTGGTGGAAGAACTGCGGGAGCGCCGACGGGCCGAGCAGGAACTCCGGGTCAGCGAGGAGCGCTACCGCCTGCTGACGGAAAATAGCCACAACCTCGTGAGCGAGATGACCCCCGAGGGGCGCTACCAGTTTGTGAATGGCAACTTCGAAACCGTCATGGGGTACCCGCCAGAGCAGATCCTGGGTAGGACGCCCCTGGAAGCCGGCATGATCCACGTGGAGGATTGGCCCCGGCTCGTGAAGGCCTTCAACCGCACGATCGCCCGGCGCAGTCGGACCCTGGTAGAGTTCCGCGGCAAATCCGCAACTGGGGTGTATCACTGGTTCGAATGCACGACCACCTGCTTCCAGAACTCCGCCGGAGACTGGCGCGTGGTCGCCATCTCTCGGGATATCACTGACCAGAAGACGCAGGAAGAGACGCTGCGGCAGCGGCAGAAGCTGGAGAGCCTCGGCCTCCTGGCGGGCGGCATCGCGCACGACTTCAACAACCTGCTCACCGCCATGCTGGGCTACCTGAGCCTGGCGGAATCCAGCCTCTCCGGCGGCAGCCCAGCGATGCCCTTCCTGGACAGTGTCCAGAAAACGGTCCTGAAGGCCTCGGAACTCTGTCGGCAGATGCTGGCCTATTCGGGCCGAGGCCGTTTCATCGTGCGCCCCCACGACCTGAATGAGGTCGTCCAGGAGATGACCCATCTGGTCCGGGTGAGCCTGCCGAAGAAGGTCGCCCTCCGATTCAAGCTCCAGCCTGCGCTGCCGCGCATCGAGGCTGACGCGGCGCAGATCCAGCAGGTCGTGATGAACCTCGTCACCAACGCCGCGGATGCCATCGGTGACCACGACGGCACCATCTGGATCACCACCCGGTCGCAAGAACTCGATCCCTCCTACATCGCCAGCACCTTCCCCACCGAGCCGCTCGAACCCGGGCCGTACACAGTGCTGGAAGTGAGCGACACCGGCTGCGGCATGAGCCCCGAGATTCAGAACCGCATCTTTGATCCCTTCTTCACCACCAAGCGTTCCGGGCGCGGCCTGGGCCTCTCCGCCATGCTGGGCATCCTGCGGGGTCATCGCGCCGGCATCAAGATCTACAGCGAGCTGGGCCGCGGCAGCACCTTCAAGCTCTTCTTCCCCGCCCTGGGCGAAATCGCGGTACCACAGGACGCCAAATCCGGGGAGCTGGAGCTGAATTTCTCCGGCACCGTCCTTGTGGTGGACGACGAGGCGGGTGTGCGGGAGTCCCTCTGCCACCTCCTGGGTACGCTGGGCTTCGATGTGATCCCCGCCTGCGATGGGGAGGAGGCCGTGGAGTATTTCAGCCTCGATCCGAACCGGTTCGACCTTGTGGTGATGGACCTAACCATGCCGCGCATGGACGGCCGGGAGGCCTTCCTCGCCATGCGCCAGTTGCGTTCGGACATCCCGGTGGTGCTCACCAGCGGCTACAACGAGGAGGAGAGCATCGCCGAACTCGCAGGCCGCGGCCCCTCCGCTTTCCTTCAGAAACCCTGGCTCGTGAAGGACCTGAAGAAGACCATCGCAAGCTGCCTGCGAGCGGCAGAGGCCATCACGCCCAGCTGAAGCCAGGGTGAGGGTGTGTCTCCAAATCCGCACGCGCCGCGCTGGGAGCGCCGGGCGAGGCAGGCAAGGAAGGCGACGAACCTGGCAGCGGGTCTGCCAGCGAGGAGCCTGACGCATCTTGCCGACGCCCGCCGCCCCAGCCCTCCGGGGCGGGGCCAGTCGGGCGCCTGGCTGCGTCACCTGGCGTGGCACGACGCACACACGTCGCGCCACGCCCGGTTCCTGGCCATGCATCCCGACTGACCACCGCCGCGGCATGCGGGGATTTGAAGACACACCCTAAGATGGGCTCATGAGCACGCGGCCTTCGACCCCGACTTCCCACGAGCGCCAGGAACAGATCCTGAAGATGGTGCGCAAGGAGCGCCTGGTGCCGATCCGCGCCCTCAAACAGGCCATCGACATCAGCTCGATGTCGCTGTGGCGGGACCTCAAGGCGCTGGAAGAGGCGGGCCACATCAAGCGGATGCACGGCGCCATCGCCCTGCCGGACTACTCCATCCACGGTGGCAGTGAGCCCGTCTTTCAGCAGAAGGCCGCCCAGAGCGCCCACCAGAAGGCCGCCATCGCCCGCTACGTCGCGGAAGAACTGGTGCTGCCCGGCGAGATCATCTGTCTGACCAGCGGCAGCACCGTCGCTGCGGTGGTGCCCTTCCTCACCCAGCCCCAGCTGACGCTGCTCACCAACAGCCTGGAAGTGGTGAACGCCGCGGCGCCTCTGGTACCGGGTCTCACCCTGCTGACCGCCGGAGGCATGTACCGCGAGCTGTCCCACACCTTTGTCGGCCCCGAGGCGGAGCGGTTCTTCCAGGAAAACACTTCCGACACCCTGTTGCTGGGCGCCGCGGGCCTCGCCCTCAAGGAGGGCATCACGGACCCGAACCCCCTGGACACGGTCATCAAGAAGGCCATGATCGGCTCGGCCCGCCGCGTCATCGCCATGATGGATTCCAGCAAGCTCGGCACCCGTTCCATGACGGCGGTGATGAGCCTCGGATCCCTGGACATGTTGGTAACGGATGGCAACGCGCCGCAGGAAATGCTCCAAGAGATTGAGCGCCAGGGCGTGGAAGTCCGAGTGGTGTAGTCCGCCCCGGGCGGTCTCTCAGCGCCCACCGTTCGCCCGCTCGGAGCGGCTGTTGGTGGGTTCGGAGCCGTGCGACCCCGACGATTGCGGCATCGTAGGAACTGGAGGTGCTTCTTGGCTGAATCCGCCATTCGCGTGCAGGGCCTGCGCAAGGCCTTTCCCGGGGTCGTAGCCGTGGATGGGATCGACCTGGATGTTCGCCGGGGCGAGGTCTTCGGCCTGCTGGGCCCCAACGGCGCCGGCAAGACCACGACCATGGAGATCCTCGAGGGGCTGACTTCCGCCGACTCCGGCCAAGTGGAGGTCCTGGGCGAAGGCTGGACGGGCGCCAGCGCGAGTCTGCGCACCCGCATCGGCGTGCAGCTGCAGAGCACGAGCCTCTACCAGAAGATCACGCCGCGGGAGGCTATCGACATCTTCGGTGCCTACTACCCCAAGCGGAAAACCGCCACGGAGCTGCTGGAACGTGTGGATCTCGCCGAGAAGGCGGAAGCGGTCGTGCAGACCCTCTCCGGCGGCCAGCAGCAGCGCCTTGCCTTGGCGCTGGCCCTCGTGAATGATCCCGAGCTGGTCTTCCTGGATGAGCCCACCACCGGCCTCGACCCCCAGGCCCGCCGCGCCCTTTGGGACGTGGTTCGGGCGATGCAGAAAGAGGGCCGCACGGTGCTCCTCACGACGCACTACATGGAGGAGGCGGAGACGCTCTGCGACCGCATCGCCATCATGGACCACGGCAAAATCCTCCAGCAGGGCACACCCCGGGCCCTCATCCAGGAACTCGGCATGCCCAGCGTCGTGGAGCTCACCTTCCAGGGCCCTGCGCCGGACCGGGATGGGTTCGGCGATGCACTTCAAATGGACATCCACTGTCGGGAAGATCTCTGGGAGATCCCGACCTCGGATCCGAAGGCAGATCTCCCCCGCATCCTCGAGGCCGCCGAAACCGCCAGCCTGCCCTACGACCAGGTGCACGTGCGCCGGGCCACGCTGGAAGACGTCTTCCTCCATCTCACCGGCCGCAGCCTGAGGGACTGACCATGTTGCTCCGACAGTTCCTCCTCAACTGGAAGCTCTTCCTGCGCGAGAAGTCCGCCGTCTTCTGGACGCTGATCTTCCCGGTGCTCATGCTGGCGGCCTTCGGGCTGATCTTCCGCCAGGGTGCGACCCCCACCACGAAGCTCGTGTGGGTTCAGGGCGGGGATCCCACCGCGGAAGCCCGTCTGGAACAAGGCTTGGCCGCCACCAAGGTCAAGGTCGAACGGTTCTCGAAAGCCGAGGCCGAGACCCGCTGGAGCCAGGGCGAGACGGCCCTGCAGCTCGAGCCCACGGCGAGCGGTTTCCGTTTGCGGGTGAATGCCTACCTGGCCGCCCAAGGCATGCCCGCCGCCCAGGCGGTGCAGCAGATCTGGCTGCTGGCGGAAGCACGCAACCAGGGCGCCCACGTGGAGCCCCTGCCCTTTGCCATGGAGAGCCCCGGCCACAAACGCGCCGCCAACTACACGGCATTCCTGCTGCCCGGCATCCTCGGCATGAACCTGCTGAGCATGGGCCTCTACGCCGTGGGCATGGTCAATGTGTTCAACCGCGAGAAGGGCATCTTCCGCCGCCTCGCCGTGACGCCATTGCCCAAGTGGGTCTTCATCCTGGCCCAGGTGCTCCAGCGCCTCGCCGTCTTCGCCGTGCAGACCGCCATCCTGCTCGTCGTGGCCAAGGTGTTCTTCAAGGTGGAAAACCAGGGCTCCTGGTTCGCCTTCAGCCTCGTGATGGTCATGGGGGCCGCCTGCTTCATGGCCCTGGGCTTCGCCCTGGCGAGCTTCACCAAGACCCACGAGAGCTTCGCCGCCCTCAGCAACGCCTTCTTCTTCCCGATGATGCTCTTCAGCGGTGTCTATTTCTCGCTGGACGCCGCACCGCGGTGGATGCAGCAGGCCTCCCTGGCCCTGCCCCTCTCGCCCTTCCTGAAAGTGCTGCGGGCCATCTTCAACGACGGCGCCAGCCTCAGCCAGCACGGCCCCGCCGTCGCTCTGGTTGCCCTCTGGGCGGTGGCGACCTTCACCTTCGCGGTGAAAAAATTCCGCTGGACCTGACAGGGAGGAGGGGGGACCGCCCGGTCGCTGCGCGCCCTCTACGTTCCCCCTCCTGCTCCCCCACGTGGTGTCCAGGCCAAGCCCGGCCACCACGTCTGGTCAGAACACCCACGCATCCAGGGCGAAGAGGAGCAGCAGCCCGAAGGCCAGCAGTCCCTTCCCCACGGTGCCCGCGAGGAAACCGAGACCAGCCCCGAATCCGGCCTTGAGGGCTTCCTTGGCGGGGCGCCTGGAGACGAGCACCTCCCCGAGGAAGGCGCCCACGAAGGGGCCGAGCAGGAGTCCCGGCAGGGCGAAGAAGATCCCGAGGATGCCGCCGACCAGTGCACCCACGGTACCGGGCCTGGTGGCTCCGGCCCTCGCGCTCGCATAGGCGGTCAGCAGGAAATCCAGCACCAGCCCCACCAGAGCCGTGGCGAGGAAGATCCCCACGGCCCACCAGGAGAGCACTTCCGGAAGGAAGAGCTTGTGAAGCAGGGCGCCCAGGGCCATGAGCGGAAGACCCGGCAACCCCGGCAGCCAGGCACCCAGAAACCCCACCAGCACACAGAGGAGGCTGAGCAGCCACGTAAGCCAGGGGGTCATCAGACGTGACTTTCGCGGAAGGTGGTCTGCAAGCGGCACATGAGATCAGCATTCATGGCCCCGAGCATACAAACGGCATGCCCCGGTGCGCCATCCCATGTCTGCTAGCGTGGAACGCAGGAGTACCCATGGAAGTCAGCAAGCGCGCCCAGATGGCGATATTTCTCACGGTCTTCATCGACCTGCTGGGCTTCGGCATCGTGATTCCGATCCTGCCGCTCTACGCGAGCACGATCTCCGTTCATCCATCTCCGTGGATGGCGCAGATAAACCAGTGGCTGAACCTCCAGTCCCCAGGCCCGTTCTGGGCTGGCACCGCCCTGGTGAGCTTCTCCCTCATGCAGTTTCTGGCGAGCCCCGTGCTGGGCCGCATCTCAGACCTTACAGGCCGCCGCCCGGTGCTCTGGATCTCGCTGATGGGCAGTGCCCTGGGCTACCTGGTGCTGGCGGTCACGGGACGCTTCGAGTGGGTGATCGCCGCCCGCGTTCTGGATGGCATCACCGGCGGCAACATCTCTGTGGCCCAGGCGGCCATGGCGGATCTGGTGCCCCGGGAACAGCGCTCCAAGGCCCTGGGCATGATCGGCGCCGCCTTCGGCCTGGGCTTCGTCCTGGGCCCCTCCCTGGCGGGACTCCTGGGCGGCAGCGCCATGGGGCAGCACCTGCTGGCCACCAAGGGCTGGCATCTGCCCTTCTTCGCCGCAGCGGGATTGAGCCTCCTCGCTTCCGTCCTGGTGCTCCTCTGGCTCCCGGAAACCCTCACCCCCGAGGTCAGGGCGCGGGCGAAGCAGGAGGACCGCAAGGGACGCGGCCATGCCCTCCTGGAGGCCATGGAGCGCACCGGCATGCCGCAGATTCTGGGCATCTCGTTCCTCGCCATGACCGGCTTCGCGATGATGGAAGGGACCTATTCCCTGCTGGCGAAGGCCCGCTTCCCGCATCTGGGAACCCGGGAGGTGAGCTATCTCTTCGCCTTCATCGGCATCCTCATCGTGATCTACCAGGGTGGTCTGGTGCGGGTGGTCGCCAAGCGCATGCCCGAGCGGACCGCCATGTGGGTCGGGCTGGTGCTGATGGCCGCCTTCCTCCCATTCATGGCCACCGCGAGCTGGATGTGGCCCTTCGTGCTGCTCATGGTGCCCCTCGCCATCGGCAGCGGCATGAACAACACCGCCACTTCAGCCCTCGCCAGCCAGCTGACCCCTGCAGAGGAGCAGGGCGGCCTCTTCGGCGCCCTCGCCGCCGTGCAGGGTCTGGGACGCATCGCCGGTCCCGCCATCGGCAACCTCGTCTTCGCGAAGTGGGGCTACGTCGCCACCTACTGGACCGCCGCCATCACCGTGGGCCTCGGCCTCCTGCTCGCCTTAGGGCTGCCCCGCACGCGATCCAACGACTGATACGAGGATAGGTTCGAAGGTTGTGTTGCGCGACGCGTAACACGACGGCTCGGACCACGCGGATCAGGAATCCGATCTGGAGCATTCAATCCCGCATGAGGGCGGCGCCCACCGTCTGAATCCGGCGGGTACTACCAGTGAGAACCGCCCGGCATTGTTTTCGGGAGGCATCCAAGTCGGACCCTAACCCGTCTCATCGCGAAGTCCGATCACCGTCATCGACTTTTAGGATGCCATGATCGAGGCAGCGAGGAACCGTCCCCCATGCCCCAGCCACTCGACCTGGATCTTCAGCAACTCAGGGTGCTCGACGCCCTGCTCCAGGAAGGCAGCGTGGGTGCCGCAGCCCAACGCCTCGGACGCCCCCAGTCCACCGTCAGCACCATCCTGGCGCGCCTTCGCGACGTACTCGGAGATCCGCTCCTCACCCGTGTGCCGGGAGGCATGCAGCCCACGCCGCGGGGCCAGGCGCTCCTGGAACCCCTGCACCGACTGCTGGAGGACCTGGAGCTCACCCTCCAACCCCCTCCCGAATTCGACCCGGCCACATCCACCCGCGTCTTCACCCTCGCCGCTTCCGACTACACGCAATTCGTGCTGACGGGCCCCCTTATGGAAGAAATGGCCCAGTCGGCGCCCAGGGTGCGTCTCGAGATTCGGGCCCTCACACCCCCCTTGCCCTGGCCTCAACTCGCGGATGGAAGGCTGGACCTCCTGCTCGGCGGGCGGGCCAAACCCCCCGAGGGACTCCGCAGCCGGATGCTCTTCCAGGACGACGTGGTCTGCCTGGTCCGCGCCCGGCACCCGGCATTGAAAGCCACCTGGGACCTCGAACGCTATCTCGCCCTGGAACATGTCGAGGTGCAATCGAACCAGGGGCCGACCCTGGTGGACCAGGCCCTCGGCGAGCTCGGGCAGACACGCAGCATCCGACTGACGGTGCCCCACTTTCTCGTAGCCCCCTTCGTCCTTCTGAGGACCGAGCTCTGCTTCACCCTCGCCCGGCGAATTGCGGAGCCCCTCTCTCGCCTCCTCCCGTTCCAGGTGCTGCCCCTTCCCTTCCCAGCCCCCGGCGTGGCCATCCGCGCCTTCTGGCACCCCCGTCAGCAGGCTGACCCTGGGCACCGCTGGCTGCGCACCCTTGTCGCGGCCTCCGTCCCTCGCCTCCGCTGATAAAAAAGCACTAGAGAGGTCTGCGGGGCCGACAGGTCATCCGCAACCGCACCTTCGTGATCCAGGTCATCGTGAACGGAAGCGAATCACCTGTACATACAGGTCCATACAATTCAGGATGCGCACTACGTAAAGGTTTGTTAGCCTGAGGCTGCCGTTTTGGAGCCCCCATGATCCGCCTGGATGGACAGACCCTCACCGCCGAACAGCTCACCGCGATCACCCGCGGCGAGGCCATCACCCTGGACGACGCCGCCCTGGCGAAGGTCGTGGAAAACCGCCTCGTCATCCAGCGCATCCTGGACGAAGGCCGGGTCGTCTACGGCATCAACACCGGCTTCGGCCAGTTCGCCACCGTGGTCATCGCGCCGGACCAGCTCGCGCGCCTCCAGCTGAACCTCATCCGCAGCCACGCCGCGGGTGTGGGCGAGCCCATCAGCCCGGAGCAGACCCGGGCGCTCATGGCGGCCCGCATCAACTGCCTGCTCAAGGGCCACAGCGGCATCCGCCCCGAGCCCATCAAGCTGCTCGAGGCCTGCCTCAACCAGAACGTCCTGCCCGTCATCCCCTGCCAGGGCAGCGTGGGCGCTTCCGGCGATCT
>CAYQAS010000112.1:0-13116 GCA_964415525.1 uncultured Solibacteraceae bacterium | reverse complement strand
TGAACGAGCGCCTCGCCCTGGTGTCCGAGGCCGTGGCCCAGAGCCCCAGCAGCGTCGTCATCTCGGATGCGGCCGGCACCATCGAATATGTCAACCCAGCCTTCGAGCGCGCCACGGGCTATTCCGCTGCGGAAGCCCTCGGCCAGAATCCGCGAATCCTCAAGAGCGGGGAGCAGGACTCGGCCTTTTACCACCAGATCTGGACAACCCTGGAACAGGGAAAGACCTGGGAGGGGCGCTTCTGCAACCGGCGCAAGGATGGTTCCCACTTCTGGGAGCAGGCGCGCATCAGTCCCGTGAAGGACGAAAATGGGGAGGTTCGCCACTACTTGGCGATCAAGGAGGACATCACCGAGTCCCTCCGCCTCGCCGAGGAACACAAGCGCCTGGAGGCTCAGCTGCTCCAGTCCCAGAAGCTGGAAAGCCTGGGTAGTCTCGCTGGGGGCGTCGCCCACGACATGAACAATGTACTCATGGCCATTCTGGGCCTGAGCACCGCCCTCAAGGCGAGCGAAAGTGTGGGAAGCCCCCGAGCCCGCTCCTTCGACACCATCATCTCTGCCTGCCAGAAGGGCGGACGCATGGTGCGAAGCCTGCTGGATTTTGCCAGACAAGGAGCAGAGGAGCGGCGCCTACTGGATCTGAACAGCGTCATCGGGGAGGAGGTTGCCCTGCTGGAGCGCACCACCTTCCAACGGGTTAAGGTGGAGACCCGGCTGGAGCCGAATCTGCCCGCTGTCTTTGGGGACAGCTCTGCCCTCAGTCACGCCCTGATGAACCTCTGCGTGAACGCAGTGGACGCCATGGAAGCGGATGGTGTCCTGACCCTCGAAACCCGAAGCGAAGAAGGTTGGGTGATCTGCACCGTGACGGATACGGGCTGTGGCATGTCGCCGGAAGTGCTTGCGCGCGCGCTGGAGCCGTACTTCACCACCAAACCCGAAGGGAAAGGTACCGGGTTGGGGTTGGCCATGGCCTTCGGCACCCTCCAGGCCCACGACGGCACCCTTTCCATTGCCAGCACCCTGGGCGTGGGCACCACCATCACCCTGCGCCTGCCCGCAGCCCGCACCGACACCCCACCGGCGGAGCTTGCCCAAGAAGGACCTGACCAGGGGCTCTCCATCCGAATCCTGGTGGTGGACGATGACGACCTTGTGCGTCTCTCCACGGAATCCCTGCTGGAGCTCATGGGAGCCGAGGTGGAGCTGGCCACCTGCGGCGAGGACGCCTTGGCACGGCTGTCCCGACTGCCGCAACCCGATCTGGTGATCCTGGACATGAACATGCCCGGGCTTGGGGGAGCGGGCACCCTGCCCCGTCTCCGTGAGCTGGCACCCAAACTGCCCGTTCTCCTTGCCACTGGACGGGCCGATCCTTCCGCCAAGGCCCTCGTGGACGCCCATCCCGGCGTCCGGCTCCTTCCCAAGCCCTTCGGTATGAGTGAACTACGGGCAGCCCTAGAGCTGCTTCCTTCCCATCATTCACACCCCTGAACGGACACGCGGCCCTGTGGTGTGATCAGCCCCCGAGATGGTCCTTAGCCACCGCCAGAAAGCGGGCCCGTGCAGTGGCATGGTCCACGATGGGCTCGGGATAATCCAGGGGCCGCCCCCAGGCGTGGGGCGTCAAGAGATACCGGTGGGGCACCCCTCGCAGCTCTGGCACCCAGCGGCGAACATAGGCGCCGTCGGCGTCGAACTTCTTCCCCTGGGTTTCGGGATGGAAAATTCGGAACCAGGGCTGGGCGTCCACCCCGCAGCCGGCGCTCCACTGCCAGTTGAGGCTGTTGGCCGCGACGCATCCATCCACGAACAGATCACGGGTAAAGGCTTCGCCGAGGCGCCAGTCCAGCATCAGGTGCTTGGTGAAGAAGCTGGCCACCACCATGCGGGCGCGGTTGTGCATGAAACCTGTGGCTCGCAGCTCCCGCATCCCGGCATCCACCACGGGATAACCGGTGTGACCCGCCTTCCAGGCCTCCAGGTCCTCCGTCGAATGCCGCCATGGAAAGGCGCACCACGTCGGTCGGAAAGGCTCCTTCACCAATTCTGGTCGCTCCCACAGCACGTGGTGGGCGAACTCCCGCCAGAGGAGTTCGTTGAGGTAGGTCCGCACATCCTCATCAAAGCCCTCGCCGAAGCGCTCCGACGCCGCGTGCCAGAGGTTCCGCACCGAAATGGTCCCCGCCCGAAGATCCGCAGACATCCGGCTGATGCCGTCTCGGCCGAGGGCATTCCGGCCGGTGCCGTACCCTTCCAACCGTTCCGACAGAAAGGCCTTCATGCGCGAGGCTGGGGAATCCCCTTGCGCCCCCTCCAGCCATCCCAGTGCCCCGTCCAGTTCAGGTGGAAGGGGCGGCAGATGATTCGGTTTGGCAAAGGGCGGCGCCACATGCACCTGACGATGAAAGGCCCGGGCGAAGGGCGTGAAGACGGCATACATGCCGCCGCTGCCCGTGCGAAGGGCGCCGGGCTCCAGGAGCGTGTCCCCGGTGTGCACCTGGAACCGGGATCCCAAGGCGGCCTGAAGTCGGTCATCCACCCCCCGCCAGCCTGGCTCCACCCGGGCCATCGTCTCCACCCGATCCACTCGGAGGCGTGCCGCCAACTCAAGGACCACGGCCTCCGCATCCCCTTGCCCCACCACCAGTCGCGAGCCCATGGCCCGCAGGGCCAGGTCCAGTCGACTCAGAGCCTCCCGGTGACAGGCTGTGCGAAAGACATTCCTTCCAAGCCCCGGATCGAGGACCACCAGGGGAATCAGCTCCCGCGCCTGGGCAGCCGAAACCACTGCCGGCTGATCCTCCAAACGGAGATCACGCCCACGAAACCAGAGGATGGATCGCATCGATGCACCTGGGGTCAAACCGGCCCTATTTCCCAGCCATGCGCTGGAGCACGCCTCGCCAGCCTTTGAACTGGATGTCGCCATCCAGGGTGGCGAGGAGCCAGCAGTCTTCATCCGGCAGCGCGATTGGGGTGTGGACATGGCCCGGTTCAGCTTCCTCGTAATCCCCTGCCTCCATCACGCCCTGTTCATCCCGCAAGCCCCCCGCGAGGACGATGCTGCGCTCCAAGCCGGTGTGCCCGTGGCGAGGGAAGGCACGGCCCGCCTCCATGTGGATCAGGAAGAGACCAGGGCCGCCATCCTGGAGCACTTGAAGAAAGCGGAAACCCGGGGTCAGCGCCCCGCGCCAGGAGGCCTTGCTGAGATCCGGCAGGAGGGGCCAGAGCGCCTTGGGAAGGGGCAGGGTCTCACCATTCACTTTGGGAGCCTCCGGAGCCTTCAGGCGGGACAGGATGCCCGCCAAGAGGCCCATGGGGGCGGGCTCGGTCCGGGCTTCCACCAGCATGCATGCTCCGGCCTGGGAGGCCTGGGATACGGTAGCCCTGCAGACCTCACAGAAGGCCAAGTGGGCATCCAGCAGGGTCCGCATGGAAGGATCCAGCTGTCCGGTGGCGTAGTCCAGCCATTGATCTTCGGAAGGATGGTGGGCGGGGTTCATGAGGTCAGGAATTTACGAAGGGAGGCAAGCCCCGTGCGGATCCGAGTCTTAAGCGTGCCCAAGGGAACGTTCAGGCGACGGGCAGTCTCGTCGTAGGTGAGATCGCCGTAATACGCCATCCGGATGGGCTGGGCCTGTTCGGGAGGCAGCATGGAGAGCGCCTTGTGGATGGAAGGGGCCAAGGACAGGTCTTCGGGATCGCTCCCTGGGGCCAGCAGCTCGAGATCGAGGCTGCCATCCTCCTTAACGCGCCCAAGACTCCGCTGGATGTCGAAAACTTTGTGGCGGGTCAGGGTGAAGATCCAGCCGGCGGCGTCGTCTCCCTGCGCCGTATAGAGACCCGCCTTCTGCCAGAGGATTAGGAAAATCTCCTGGACGGCGTCCTCCGCAGGAAACCTGGGCCCGCCCATCACCCTCACGTAGGCCAACACCCGACCGCCATATCGGGCGAAGAGTTCCGCCAGGGCGGACTCGTCCTGCCGGGCAATGCGGGCCAGAAGGGCGGCGTCGGTGGGCGCGGAAGGATCGAGGAGGTCGGTCATGGGGTAGCGAACGTTCAGAATGGCACGCCCTCTATGGGATGCGGAACACCGCCCTCCGGGCTCCATCCAATTCGTTGGAGGCGTTTCATGCGATGGCTTCACTTCACACTCCCCGCCGTGCTCACCCTATCGGCCTGTGCATTGACCCCGGATGGGCTTCAGCGCCTGGATGCCCCGACCTTCAAGGCCGCCCTTGAGAAGGGTGACCCCCTGCTGCTCGATGTCCGCACGGCGGAAGAACACGCCGCCGCACGCATCAAGGCCCCTCAGACCTTGATCCCGGTTCAGGCCCTGGAAGCGCGCCTGGGGGAATTGAAGGGGGACCAGGCAAGGCCGATCCTCCTCTACTGCCGGAGCGGCAACCGCACCCGACAGGCCGCGGCCATCCTCCTCAAGGCCGGATTCAAGGACGTGCGCCACCTGGAGGGCGGCATCGGAGCATGGAAAGCCAAGGGCTATGCCATCGAGCCCTGACTTACTTGAAGGCCAGCCCCGTCTCCGTGAACGCCATGGTTTCCGGTGAGGCACCCAGCAAGGTCTTTAACCACTGGCGGGCGAAAGCGCGAAACAGGCCGATTCGCTCGGGCTGCTTCCGTTCCTCCGCATCCCGCACGCCCACCATGGGCAGGTAGGCGAGGACCACCAGCGCCTGGTAGGAGCCATCGCCATCCTTGCCGGTGCCCTCGCCGGATTCCGACACACGGTAGAACTGCAGCCGCTCTCCCGGTTTCAGAGCCAGGACGCTGCGCCGCTTGGTAGAGCTCCCGGGAGGTTATGCCGTGCCGGGTGCCATCCCATGGGGTGCAGAGCCGGTATTCCGCGCGGCCAGTGGTGCTCCAGGTCCTGCCGCTGCTCTGGCCGCCTTCTTAGGCCTGCACGTAGGGCACGGGTTCCGGCTCCGACTGCGCCAGCAGCGTGCTGGAGGCAAGCAGCAGGCACCCGAGAAAGCGATTGAGGAAGGGCATGGAAGCTCCCGAACTGCCGGTTGGAACAACGTCAGTTCTTCGGATGGACGCGCTTCCAGCAGGTGTGGGGCGCCTGGTTGCAGAGCGGGGCGTTGCCCCCGAGTTCTCCGAAGATCAGGTAGCGCCGCTTCTCCTGCCAGGTCAGGTACTGCATGGGGCAGCTCGGCACGCGGTTGGCGCAGTCCTCGGCTTCGCTGTTCCCTTTCAGGTGGCCACCCACACCCACCGCGTGGCTCAGCTCGTGAAGGGCCAGCCAGCGTTCCACGGGCTTCACCAGGGCCCAGACTTCCTGATCCGTCAGGGCCTCCATCCTCTTCCGCAACTGCGCCTTCTCCTCCACGCCCGTGCCAAGCCCCTCCGTCCAGGCCACACCATCGGCGAAGTCCGGATGCTCGGGATGGCGGAGTTCCAGCAGGATCCGGTTCCGGATGCGGCAGAGCTTGTCGTGGATGCGCCCGGAGAAGACGACGATGCCGTCGACATTGCGGGGCGTCCAGCGGTCCCCCACGGTGCACTCCGACTTGGCCCACTGGCTCCGGAGGTCTTCGGCGACGTCCGCCTGGGTCTTCTTCTGCTTGGGATCCGCCTCGCAGGCCAACTCATCCACGGGAGCGAGATCCCTCCGGATCAAAGAGGCGTACTTTCCCCCGCCGCTGGCGGTGTCGGCATGGATGTCGACCTTGCGGTCCCTCGTCCAGGCTTCGAGCACCTTGTAGGGCCGGAGGCCCGTCGCCGTCTGGAGTCCGCCCAGATCCACGATGCCCTCGGGATCGATCACGAAGTGGACCTTCTGGCGAGGCTCGGGCTGGAGATACGTGCGTCCGTCGGAGCCGGCCACCACGAGGCCCCGGTATTTCTGGAAGAGGGTCAGGCCATCGCCCTTCATCTCCTGCCCGGCCACCTCCGCCTCGTCCCAGGTGGCGGGCAGGCCCGCCACGCCCTTCTTTGACTGCCAGCCGTCCGCGATGCGGTTACCATCCTCGTCCTTGGGTAGGATCAGGCCCGTGCGCGCCTTCTTGTGATAGGTCACCCGCAGGGGTTTGCCGTCCTTGTCCTTGGCGGTGACTTTCAACAGCCCCCAGGCGGCGTAATCGAAGGAGGAAACCGTGAGGGTGGCTTCCTTCACGAGCCCCTTGGTCTTCAGCTTCTCGTGCGCCTTCACCACTTCGAGTTCGGTGTTGTCCTCCTTGCGCAGCTTCAAATCAGGGGTTCCCAGTTCGGGATGCGTGGGCCAGTTCAGGCACACGCCGGGCTCGCGGCTGACATCCGCCAGCTCGAACGTGATCTCGGCCTTCCGATCCGCCTCCAGCCCCGGCTCCCCGGTGGCATAGACCTTGGCCTTCACCTTCACCCTGTTGCCCGGCGTCTTCTCGTCCTCCACATTCCCCAAGGGAAACCAGTCGTCGTATCCCTCCACTTCCACATCCACCTCGCCGGGGTCCTCCAGCTCAACGTAGAGCTCGGCGCTGACCGTGACGGTGCCTCCGTTGCCTGAGAAGGTCTGGGTCTTGGTCTTGTGGAGCTGCTTCCAGTTCGCCAGCTCCAAGTTGGTGATCTCGAAAGAGCAGAAGGCCACCACCTGCGAGCCCACGTTCTCCAGGCCGTAGGGATCGATGCAGCCGATGCCGCCACCTCTCCCGGCGGAAACGACGCCCAGGTCGAAATCCGCAATCCGGGCCCCGGTGGCGGTGCGATAGAACCGCGCGGCCTGGCGATGGTCCGGTCGGTCGTCCGGGTCCGTGGCCTTCTCCGACTGACCGGATGGGTCCCGCTCAGTCCAGAGCGCACGGCCGGGCCCGGTGGTGATCACCGTGGCGGAACTGCTTTCGCTGCCATTGCTGCCGCTGGCGGATCCCACGTGGGTCATCCCGTAGAACGGCAGGCTCATGCCTGGCCGGATGGCAGCGAGCCCCCCAGCCTTTTCGAGATACTCCGCCGGGCTCCCCACCCAGCCACCGGAGCCCCCCGTCCAGATGGCGCAGGGAGCATACCCAATCTCCAGACTGGAGGTGTACGACGCGCCGTCCGCGCGGCCGGACATCGCCACCCTGATGCGGAAGAGCGGCTCCCGGGCCGCGAGGGGAACCAGGAACATCCAGAGCAGCAGGGCGGCGAAACGTCGCATAGAGCCCCCGATCTACTGCTTCACTAGCTCCACGCGGCGGTTCTTGGCCCGTCCCGCCTCGGCGTCATTCGACGCCACGGGAGCCACGGGGCCCACGCCGTGGGGGATCAGGCGCGCTGCGGAGACGCCGTGCTTGGCGGTGAGCGCCGCCACCACGGCCTCGGCGCGGGCCTTGGAGAGCCGCAGGTTCAGGTCGAGGCCCGCGACATTGTCGGTGTGGCCCACCACATGGAGCTTCAGGGCGGGCTGGCCTTTCAAGAGCTTGGCGATCTCCTGGAGAGCGGGATCACTGGCGGGTTTGATCTCGGATTTTCCGGTATCGAAGTGGATGCCGTAGACGGCGATCTTGCCCTCGGCCTTGATGCCCGCTCCCAGGGCCGCGGCGTCCGCCGCGATGTCCTGCTTCATCGCGCCCTTCTCCACGATGCGAAGCAGGTACTGCTCGTTGATGTTGGCGCTCACGTGGACCCAGACCTCGGCGCCGTCCTTGGCGATCCGGTAGAACTGCTCGGTCCCGTCCACATTGCCCACCTGGACGCCACCGATCTTGGCCAGGGCGTTCTGGATGTTGCGGTGCAGCGTCACGGCACCCGGCGCCTTCGCCCCCTCGTTCAGGTAATACATGATCTCGGTGTAGCGGCCCTCCACCACCTGCTCCTTCTTCCCCACCACGAACTTGTGGGAGCCGAAGTCCAGGTTGGTGCAGCGCTGGATGCGGAAGCCGGGGAATCGTGTGAGCAGTTTGTGATCCTTGCAGCCTTCGGCATCCGGCTCCTGGGCGAAAGCTGGCGTGGCGAGGCAGACGAGGGCTGCGGGGACGAGCAGGGCACGGATCATGGCGGCTCCAAGGTCGGATGACCGGGGCAGTGTGCGTCCCCGGTTCCCATTTCTCCAGATCCACTCCCCGATAAACCGCAAGGACCACTTCAGCGGGGCGGTTCCAACCCATGAAAAGGCGGGTCTGTCCCCGCTTTTCCAGAAGCGGTCACAAAGGAAGGGAGCTGCGGGAGACACCCTCGGAATCTGGAACCTGCACCGGGCACCCCTCTCCTACTCCCCATCCCCCAGCGAGGTTTTCATGCTCACCCCCAAGCTCGGACGGCTCACCCTGTCCCTCGTCGCCCTGCTCACCCCCTTGGCCTTCGTGGCGTGCTCTGGCAACTCAGATGCGGTGGTGGCCCCCACGGAACCGGCCCCTGCCCCGTTCTTCGGCGCGGTCCTCCCCAGCGACACTCCGGCGCTCTTCGCACCCGAGGGACTCAAGCAGCTCACTCAGGAGGCCTCGGCCTTCGAGTTCTCCCCAGACGGCCGTCTCGCCCTGGTCTGCGTGCCGACCTCTGACAAGAAGAGCATGAAGATCCAGATGACGAAATACGCCGGCGGCGCCTGGAGCCCGCTTGCGGACGCGCCCTTCCTGCAGGGCTTCACCTTCTCCCACGAGCCGGGTTTCACCCCCGACGGCAAGAACCTGATTTTCACGGGCGCCAAGGACGCCGCCAACCAGGACATCTACACCGTGAGCTTCGACGGCAAGACCTTCGGCACGCCCACGGCCCTTCCTGCGCCGATCAACACGCCGGTCCCGGAGTGGCGCGGAAGCATGGCACCGGATGGCTCCTTCTACTTCGGCTCCCTCCGGCTCGACCCCACCAACCAGCTCAACCAGATCTTCAAGGCCACCAAGGACGCTACAGGTACCTGGAAGGTGGAACTCGCGCCGTTCCCCGTGAATTCGGAGGTCGGCGAGGGCGATCCCTGCGTCGCTCCGGACGGCCGCTGGATGGTGTTCTACTCCAACCGCAGCTACCGCGCCGCCGAACTCTACGTGAGCTTCCGGGAAGCCAGCGGCGCCTGGGGCGACCCGATCCGCCTGGGTCCTGAATTCAACGCCGCCACGGAGCAGTACGGCGCCCGCCTCTCGGCGGACGGCAAGTATCTCTTCTTTGTCCGGAAAACCAGGGCCGAAGGCGAGAAGACGTGGTGGGTTTCCACCAGCGCCATCGACAAGCTCAAGCCGGCGACCCAGCCCTGGTTCGGCCAGGCCCTGCCGGGAGACGCCCCGGTGGCCTTCGCGCCCCAGCAGCTCAAGGGCCTGGGCGCCTGGGTCTCGGATGTCGCATTCTCGCCGGATGGCACCCAGTGCTTCGCCTCCGCGGGCACGCCCGATGCTCTCACGCTCCAGCAGGCCGCCTTCAAGAACGGCACCTGGTCGGCCTTCGTGGATGCGCCCTTCAGTGCCGGCTTCAGCAGCAGCACGGACGCGGTCTTCGCCAAGGACGGCAGCGCCCTCACCTTCACCGGTGCCAAGACGGGCGGCACGTCGGACCTCTGGACCGTGCCCTTCGCCAACCAGAGCTGGGGTGCGCCTGTGGCCCTTCCTGCCCCCATCAACGGCCTCACCGTGGATGGCCCCTCCACGACCGGTTCGGATGGCACGGTCTACTTCTCCTCGGATCGCACCGGCGTGAGCCTCCTCTACGGCGCCAAGAAGGACACCACCGGCGCGTGGGTGGTGACGCCCCTGCCCCCGGCCGTCAACAGTGGCAAGGGCGACTTCGGGCCGACCCTCAGCTGGAACGGCATCTGCTTGGTCTTCTCCTCCATCCGCGAGGGCGGCCGTCCTGACCTCTACGTCAGCTTCAACCTGGGCCGCGGCTGGATGCCAGCCGTCAAGCTGGTCAAAGCCTTCAACACGGACGGCGACGAGGTCGGCGCCCACTTCTCAGCCAATGGCCACCATCTGTTCTTCACCCGCCGCACTTCCCAGGGCAGCCAGCTCTACTGGGTGAATACCGTCGCCATCGAGCGCCATTTCGCCCTGCTGTAGTCGCCAAAACAGGATCGGCTTCGCCCTTCAGCCCTGGGAACTCCCGTCGGGCTGAAGGGCGATGGCCGTTCCGTACCTCGAATCGCCCTGTTCATCCCGATTCGCCTGACCTCGGCCCCTGGGTTGCGGTGACGCCATTCCCGATTCCATATCATTGGGCCCTGAGCACGTCGCTCCTTGAGCGGGAAATCCGAGGCGCTCTTCTTCGTCCGGCTTACTTGCGAGAAGGCCGACCTCCATGGGGTCGCCACCTCCACCATCGAGAGGTCTGATCCATGAGCATCGCTCACCTATTCGCTCTGCAGCTGGGCCTCAGCCTGGCCGCCGCCCCACCCACCGCCTATTTCGGTCAGACGCCCCCAGGCACCCAGGCCGTGGTCTTCGCGCCGGACACCATCAGCACCGGCCAGGACTACGTCATGAACGGCGCTTTTTCCAAAGACGGCCAGGAGTTCTACTACACCGTCACCAACGGGGCCTGGGACAAGTTCCAGATCTGGAAAACCCGCCTGTTGGAGGGGAAGTGGACCCAGCCGATCCCCGCAAAGCTGCTCGGGGATAAGGACACCTTCGAGGCGTTCTTCACGCCGGATGGCCGCCGAATGTTCTTCACCGGAGGTACGATGGCGAACACGGATATCTACTATGTCGAGCGCGGCAGCGAAGGTTGGGGCGAGCCGGTGCGTCTGCCGGATGTCATCAGTTCTCCCGTCTACGAGATGTTCTCCTCCGTGAGTGCCAAGGGCGCGGTCTACTTCGGCCGGAACGGCCAAGTCTGGTGCGCCCGGCCTGAGCATGGCCATTACCTCAAGGCGGAACCCCTGAAACCGCCCATGAGCTCCGTCAAACAGGATTGCGGGGACCCCCTGATCTCGCCCCAGGAGGACTTCCTCATCTGCACCCTCGGCAATGGCCCAGGCGACCAGGGTCAGGCGGATCTCTACATCCGTTACCGGACCAAGGACGGCGGCTGGACCGAGGCCTTCAACCTGGGGCCGCAGATCAACTCCCCCGAATTCGAGTGTGGTCCCTCCCTGACCCCGGACGGGAAATACCTCCTGTTCACGCGCCGAAAGGCTTGGAAGACGGAGGTTCCGTCGAAGATCTACTGGGTCCGCACGGACTTCATCCAGCGGCTCAGGCCGTCGTGACACCATAGGCCATGGCGCGTCCAACCTCCCCCGTTCCTGCTGCTCGAGCCGATGTCCTGGCCTCCTGGGATCGGCTCGGATTCCGGCTGCTGTTCTTCGGCACGATCGCCGCCATATGGACCCTCCAGAGCCGGATGAACGGCTGGCACTGGTCGGACGCCATCCGGGCCGAATTGGCGGGCACCATGCCCTGGGCCTTCCTGGCCCCCATCATCCTGGCCCTCTGGAAGCGTTTTCCCATCGACCGACAGAGGTGGGCGCGGGCCGTTGCGGCCCACCTCGGGGGCATGGTCCTGGTGCTGGTCCCATACTGGCTCATGGAGCGTGGGGTCACCATCGCCTGGCACCTGTGCACCCATTACGGGCAGCATCCCGCCCTTCCGCCGATGGCGCCGATTCTTAAAAGCCTCCGGCACGATTTCCAGATGTTGCCCTTCATTTACATGCTGGTGCTGCTCGGCGCCGCCGCCCTGGACCAGTCCCGGGCGCGGAAGGAGGAGGAAGCCCAGGCCCGCGCCTTGGCCGGTCAACTGGCGGAGGCGCGGCTCGGCCTGCTCCAGCGCCAGCTCCATCCTCATTTTCTGTTCAATGCCCTGCAGGCCATCTCCACCCTGCTCCACCGGGATCCCCAGACCGCCGATCGCCTGCTCGTGCGGCTCTCTACCCTGCTCCGGGCCATGCTGGACGAGGCCTCCAGCCAGACCCTTCCCTTGCGCACCGAGCTGGATCTGACCCGGAAATACCTGGAAATCGAACAGGCCCGCTTCTCCGATCGGCTCCAGGTGATCTGGCTGGTGGATGCAACACTGCTGGACCGAGAGGTTCCCAGCCTGATCGTCCTGCCCCTGGTGGAGAACGCCATCCGCCACGGCCTGTCCCTGAAGGTGGGCCCCGGAACGCTCACCATCTCCGCCACAGCCGAATCCGGCCAACTGATCCTGAAAGTGGAGGATGACGGGCTGGGCGCCGCGCCGCCGCTCCATCTCGGCATCGGCCTGGGGAACACCCGGGAGCGACTGGAGACCTTGCACGGCGATCGGGCAGGCCTGTCGGTCGACACCCAACCCGGCCAAGGTTTCCGTGTCCGCATCCATCTACCCCTTACGGAGCAAGCATGATCCGCGCCCTGCTGGTGGACGACGAACCCCTGGTGCGGGAGCGCATCCGCACGCTGCTGGGATTCCACGCCGACCTTCAGGTGGCAGGGGAGTGCGGGGATGGCCCCTCGGCCCTGGAGGCCCTGGACACGTTCAACCCGGATGTCGTCTTCCTGGACATCCAGATGCCGGGGCTGACGGGGCTGGAGGTGGCCGACGCCTGGCGCCAGGCGGGGCGACTGCCCGTGATCGTCTTCGTTACCGCGTTTGACCAGTACGCCCTGGAGGCCTTCCGGCTCCACGCCCTGGACTACCTCACCAAGCCCATCGACCCGGACCGTTTTAATGAAACCCTGGAGCGGGTAAGACAGACCCTGTCCAAGAGCAGCCGCACGGACCTCGATCAGCGCCTCCAGGCCATGCTCGAGCAGCACGAACGCAAGCAGGCCGCCCGCCCCCATCTGGTCGTGCGGGAGAACGACCGCTACCTGCTGGTGCCCACCACGGAGATCCAGGCGCTCGAAGCCACGGGCAACTACGTCGCCCTCCACATGGAGCGGGGTCAGCACATCCTGCGGGGCACCCTCTCCTCGGTGGAGGCGAAGCTCGACCCGACGCGCTTCCTGCGCACCCACCGGTCCTGGATCGTGAACCTCGACCACGTGAAGGAAGCCCAACCCTGGGCCAAAGGCTCGTGGATCCTGCTGACCCGACATGGCCTGAAGGTGCCGGTGGGGCAGCAGTACAAGGACGCCCTCCACAAACTGCTGGGCTGAGGAGCGCGGAGAAGCCTTCCGCGACAAGGTTGTTCAGGGGGGCAAGGCTTCCAGAGGCCCACAGATTCAAAACAGACGCGGTGGGCGGGCTTTGCTTGCCCACCACGTGGGGTGCACGAGGGGGA
>CAYQAS010000111.1:0-13213 GCA_964415525.1 uncultured Solibacteraceae bacterium | reverse complement strand
TCGTGGCCGAGAGCATGAACTTCCGCACCATCGGCCACATCAACGACGGCATGCACGCCGCCAGCTGGGATCAGCCGGATGCCGCCCCGAAGAAGATGGACATCATGGACGAGTTCCAGATGGAAGCCTCGATCATGAAGGTGTGGGACTCCGAGGCCCTCGGCATCATCGCCGATGACGCGGTGCAGTGCTTCGGCGGCTACGGCTTCTCCGCCGAATACCCGCCCGAGAAGATCTACCGCGACAACCGCATCAACCGGCTGTTCGAAGGCACCAACGAGATCAACCGCATGATCATCGCGGGCCAGGTCTTCAAGAAGGTCGGCAACGGCGCCCTGCCCCTGGTGAACAGCCTCTCCGAGCTGCCCGCCGCGTCCTCCTTCAGTGGCCCTCTGGCCAAGCAGAAGCACGCCCTGGAGCTGGTGAAGCGCCAGATGGGCTACGCCGTCACCCTCGGCATCGAGGCCTTCGGCCAGAAGCTCATCGAAAACCAGGAAGCCGCCGCCCGCGTCGCCGACATGGCGAGCGAGATCTACGCCCTGGAAAGCGCCGTCGTCCGTGCCGAGCGCATGGTGGAGACCGGCCACCGCTGGGCCGCCTTCGCCCAGGACGCCGCCACTGTCGCCGTGAATGAGACCTTGCCCCGGATCACCGCCAATGCCCAGCAGCTCGTCGCCGAGGTACTGGAGGGCGAGGCCCTGGAGGCCGCCGCCATCGCCCTGCAGGGCTCCTGCGCCTACCTCCCCGTGGCCGTAAGCCCCCTGAGGGACCGCTTGGCCGCCACCCTGATCGAGCGCGAAGGCTACCCCATCGAGAACTGGTAGTCGCCGCACTCGTTCCAAAACGAAGGCCCCCGGTTTCCCGGGGGCCTTCTTGCATCAGCCGCGATCGCGCTTGGGCGGGTCACTGCGGGGCGGTGCGGACCGGGAAGGTTCAGCGGAACGCGGGGGGTCCGAACGGGGCGGGGCGGTTTCGCGGCGCGGCGCCTCGGAACGGGTTTCCCGACGCGGTTCCTCCGAGCGGGTCTCACGACGGGGGGCCTCGCTGCGGATTTCGCGCCGCGGCTCTTCCGACCGGACCTCGCGGCGGGGGGATTCGCTCCGAACCTCGCGGCGAACGTCACTGGAACGATCCTCGTTCCGTCGGCTCGGTCCTGCATCCTCGGTGCGACGCAGACCATCTGGACGAGGACGGAGACGCGGCTCGGATTCCCCACCCGGGGCGACATGGATGTCCCGTTCGCTCGGACGCCCAGGCCGATCGGCACCCATGTCCCGCTGCCTCGGATTAGGGCGATCCTCACCTCGGGGGGTCGCAAGCACCGAAGGCTCCCTCAGCAAGGGTGTGCGGCCCTGGGGCGGCGGCTCCGAGCGATTGAAGGGAACGCGCGCGGAGGGCGCCCCGGAATCACCGCTCCGGATCTCCCGAGGACGGTCCACATCGCGGGTCATGATCAGACGACCGGGGTTATCCCGTACCACCTGGGCGAGGCGGGTGCGCTGCTGCTCGGGCTGGTTGACGACGGCCCGGATCATCGCGGGGTCCCGCAGTTCACGGGGCTGGAGAAGAAGGGGCGTCTGCTGCCAGGGAGGCGTGAGGCGCGAGCTGCCACGTCCACCGTTATCCCGAGGCCCATCGTTGAAGGGGCGAATGATACGTACGTCGTTGTGGATGCGGGTGTGCAGGCGGTGGTGATGCATGTGGTCGAAGGAGACCACGTTCCAGCAGTAGCCGCCGTTCCAATGGCTGTAGCCCCAGTGCACGGGACGGTTCCAATAGCCCAGAGGCGCCCAGCCGAACATCGCATCCACCGTCCGCCAAGCCACCCAAGCCGGGGAGTAGAGTGCACCGGGAATCCAGTGCCAGCCCAAGCGGGCATGCCAGCCCCAGCGGCCATGGTGATGGGTTACGTAGCCCCAGGGCTCCTCGCTCACCCATGTCATGCCGGTGGCGTAGGCACCCCAGCGGCCCTGCCAGTAGGGGCGCCAGTCCGCCACGACGCCTCGGGGGCGCCAGCACCAGCCGACTTCGTCCACTTCCACCCATTCGCCATCGCGGTCCAGATCTTCGCCATAAGCGCGAAGCTGAGCAGGCAGACGGTCGAAGCTGGTGCCTCGGGTGACCTGGAACTGGCGGTCGGCCCAGGTATCGAAGCCTTCCATCTCGTAGGTGTTGAAGTCGCGGATGCGGTCCAGGCGGTCCTGGCCGCTGTAGACCGTCAGGCGCTCGCCCGCCGCCAGCTGGGTGCGGTCCTGGCTGTTGGCGAAGCGGATCCGGCCCGTGAAGACCTTCACCCGCACGCTCTGGTCGCCATCCACTTCAAACGAGGCATTTGCGCGGTCCTGAAGGGTGCCACGGCCCGAAGGCGTGTCGATGCGGAAGGTGGCCGTGCTCTGGGTGCCGACCTGCAGCCGGAGGTGGCCGCGATCGAGGCGGAGCACCACCTGTCGGACGTTGTCGCGGTCGGCGAAGAGACTGGCCAGGGTAAAGCGGGCGCCTTCACCGAAGACGATGCGGGAACCATCGGCCAGTTGCAGAACGCCACGGCCCCGGGCCTCGATGATGTCGCCTTCTGTCAGCGGCACGCCCCGGGTCAGGTCTTCGGTGAGCTCGCCCTTTCGCACCGTGGCCTGGCCTTCGATGGCACGGACCTGCACGTAGCGCTCCGGCGATTCACCAGCGTAGCCCTGGCCATCATCCATATCGCTGCTGCGCTGCGTTTCCTGCGACACAGGTTGGGCATGCAGGGTGGGGAGCAGCGTGGCCAATGCGCCCATTACGATCAGGTTGCGAATCATGGGAACCTCCAGCGGCAGGAGCATCGCTCCATACCTGCAGTGCTTAATGCCAAGGACATGCCAAGGGTGACAGGGGTTGAGGCGAGACGCTTAAGCCCCGCTTAAATGTCGGTTCGGAAGCCCTCCGAGGGAATGGGCTCCTGGGCTTGACAGGGGGGAGCACAGACTGCTTTGCTGGGGATTCGGAGTTCCCGTGTCCCTGTTCCGCCATCATGCCCATGCTCATGCCTCCCTCCCGGTGGCTGGGGTGGGTGCGCGGCTCTAGACGACCGACGCGACCCGATGTGAACCCCCCGGCCACCAGGACCGGGGGGTTCGTGTTTATGGCCTTCTCTTTTCAGGATCTTCCATGACCTTCCACCTCCATCACCACCATCATCCGCCCCCTCCGGGCTAGGCCGGCGTCCATCCGTGACCCGCATCCGCCCCGGAGAACCCTCGGTTCCCGGGGCTTTTTCTTTTCGAACCTTCAAGGAGACCTCCCATGGACAAGATCAACCTCGCCCTCCCCAAAGGCCGCATGGCCGACGGTGTGCTTCGCCTGTTGGAAGAAGCCGGTTTCAAGGTGCAGCCCAACGGCCGCAACTATCGCCCGGTCTGCAGCGACGACCGCTTCGAGCTGAAGATCCTCAAACCCCAGGACATCGTCCGCATGGTGGAGCTGGGCCGTCACGATCTGGCCTTCGCCGGCTTCGACTGGGTGCAAGAACTCGATGCGCAAGTGGTAGAGCTGCTGGACACCGGACTGGATTCCGTCCGCATCGTCGCCGCCGCCCCCAGCGCCTATGTCGCCTCCGGTGAGTTGAAGACGCGCCCAATCGTCGTGGCCAGCGAATACGAGCGCATCACCAAGAACTGGCTGGCCAATCAGGGCTATGACGCCCTCTTCGTGCGCAGCCACGGCGCCACCGAGGTCTTCCCGCCGGAGGACGCCGACATGATCGTGGACAACACCGCCACCGGCCGGACCCTGGTGGAGAACGGCCTGACGGAAGTGGCGACGCTCATGCGCTCCTCCACCCGTGTCATCGCCGCCCCCGGCGTCATGGAAGGCCCCAAGGCCCAGGACATCGGGGAGTTCCTGATGATGCTGCGGTCGGTCCTGGACGCCCGGAAGCGCGTGATGCTCGAGATGAACGTAGCGGCGGGCCGTTTGGACGCCGTGCTGGCGGAACTGCCCTCCATGCGCACGCCGACGGTGATGCCGCTGTCCGAGAACGCCGGCTTCGCCGTTAAGAGCGCCGTCCTGCGCAAGGACGTCGCCCGCCTCGTGCCGAAACTCAAAGCCGCCGGTGCCACCGACCTGCTGGAAATGGCCTTCAGCAAGGTCGTTCAGTAGCTATCAGGAAATGGGATCCAAAAGCAGAAAAGCAGAATTAACAGAGATGAAGGGGCTGAAGGGAATGAGAAGCAAGTGATTCACCGCATTCCGTATCCATCTCACTTCAACCAAACAACTCAAAGCAATCAACACCAGCCATCCCAGGCTTTTCATCTTTTACCCCCTTCATCCACCCATCCCTATTTGAAAAGTCTTTTGTCTTTTTGATCCTTCGATTACCCAGCACCTCAGCCATGACCTCAACCCAACCCCGAGACCCATCCATGTCCACCGCCCTCGCCCTTCCCGCCCTGCGTCCCGACTTCCAGCGCCTCGAGCGCTATTCCACGGAGGAGGGTCGCGGCGCCTTCCTCCGCTTGGACTTCAACGAGGGCCCACCGCCGCCTCTGGAGCTGCTGACCCAGTGGTCCGCCCTGGCGGCCTCCAGCCTCACCCGCTACCCCGAGTACGGCGGGCTGCGCCGGGCGGCGGCGGAGGCCTGGGGCCTGACCCGCGACGCCATCCTCCCCGCGAATGGGGCGGACGAAGGCATCGCCCTCGTCGTGCGAGCCTTCACCGGCCCCGGAGATGCCGTGGTGATGCCCGTGCCCACCTTTCCGATGTATCGGATCTACGCAGAACAGTGCGCCAGTCCGGTGGTGGGCGTGCCCCTGAAGGCGAACTTCCAGGTGGATGTGGACGCCCTGATCGCCGCGATCCCCCAGGCCACCCTCGTCGCCCTCACGAGCCCCAACAACCCCACGGGCCGGGCGCTGCCCATGGCCGATATCGCTCGGATCGTGGAGGCCGCCGACGGCCGCCCCGTGCTGCTGGACGAGACCTACGCGCCCTTTTGCGGGCAGGACGGCGTGCCCCTCTTGCCGCGCTTCCCCAACCTCCTGATCCTGCGCACGCTCTCCAAGGCCTATGGCCTGGCGGGCCTTCGCTGCGGCTTCCTGCTCGGGAATCCCGAACTCATTGCCCGCCTGGACGCCATGCGCAGCCCCTTCAACGTGAATGCCCTGGCGGCCACCCTCGGCGCCCAGGTGCTGGCCTCTGACCGCGGCTTCCGCGCCCGGCTGGCCCAGGCGGTGGCGGCCCGCCAGACGCTCCAGAACCTGCTCGAGGCCGAAGGCCTCCGCACCGTCCCCAGTGATACGCACTTCTTCCTGGTGGACGTGGGCGAGCGCGCCGCCGAGCTCGTCCGAGGCCTCCGAGCTTCTGGGATCCTAGTGAAGGACATGGGCAAGACCCTGCCCGGTTTCCTGCGCCTCAGCGTGGCCAGTGAGGCCGAGGCACAGGCCTTCGCCCAGGCCTTCCTCCCCCTTTGGAGGCAGCGATGAAGCCCCTGTCCTTCGAGCGGATCACGAAGGAGACCGAGGTGCGCCTGACCCTCGGTGCGCCCACCACCCGCATCGCCACGGACCTTCCCATGCTCAGCCACCTCGTGGAGCAGCTGGGGTTCCACGGCGGACTCGGCCTCGAGCTGGAGGCGCGGGACCTGATGCCCCTGGGGGACGGCCACCACCTGGCGGAGGATGTCGCCATCGCCCTGGGCCGCGCCCTGGACCAGGCCCTCGGCGACCGTTCGGGCATCGCCCGCTATGGTCAGCGGCTGCTTCCCATGGACGAGGCCCTGGCCACCTGTGCCGTGGACGTGGGAGGACGGCCCTATCCCGTGCTCGACCTGCCCTTTCTCGCGCCCATGCTCGGCGGCCTCGCCTCCGAGAACGTCACGCACTTCTTCCGGACCCTCGCCCTCGAAGGCCGCCTCACCCTGCACCTCAACGTGAAGGGCGAGAACACGCACCACATGGCCGAAGCCGCCTTCAAGGCCCTCGGCCAGGCCCTGCGGGAGGCCCTGGCTCCGGCGGAAGACCTGCGTTCCACCAAGGGGGTGCTGCGGTGAATCAGCGGAAGATCTCGGACGACGCGTGGGGGTTGAAGGAGGGACTTCGCGAGCCCCGCGAACAGGCGATCCCCCTTTCCTCATTGGTGGGCATTGTCGAATACGGCTGCGGCAACCTCGCCAGCCTGGAAAATGCGTTGGACACGCTGGGGGTCCGGCACCAGCGCGTGGGCACGCCCGAGGCCCTGGCGGCCTGCGACCGCCTCATCCTTCCCGGAGTGGGGCACTACGGCCACGCCATGACCCAGCTCCGCGCCCGCAGCCTCGAAGCCCCCCTGAAGGCCTGGAATCGTCCTCTCCTAGGCATTTGCCTGGGCATGCAGCTCCTCTTCGAGGGCAGCACCGAAGCGCCCGGGATTTCAGGCCTCGGCCTGCTATCGGGCACCTTCCTCGCCTTCACCGATCCAGACCTGAAAGTGCCCCACATGGGCTGGAGCGCCCTGGACTTCCAGGGAAGGACAACCCCTGTCTACTTCGTCCACAGCTACCGCCTGCCCCGCTGGGAAGGCCACCGTGCCGATCTCGGTTTCGGCACCTACGGCGATCCCTTCGTGGCCTGCTTCCGGTCCGGCAGGCTCTGCGGCTTCCAGTTCCACCCCGAAAAGAGCGGCCGCGAAGGCCTCGAATTGCTGAAGGAGGCGCTCCAATGGTCATGAAGCGGATCATCCCCTGCCTGGACGTCAAGGACGGCCGAGTCGTGAAGGGCGTGCAGTTCGAGGGGCTCCGGGACAGCGGCGACCCCGTGGAACTCGCGACGCGGTACGACGCCGAGGGCGCCGATGAGCTGGTGTTCCTCGACATCACCGCCGGCCTCGAAAAGCGCGCCACGGCAGTGCGCATGGTGGAGGCGGTGGCCCGGAAGGTCTTCATCCCCTTCACCGTCGGCGGAGGCATCCGCACCTGGGAGGATGGCGAGGCCCTGCTCCGAGCCGGCTGCGACAAGGTGAGCGTGAACAGCGCCGCCGTGCGCCGCCCCGAGCTGATCTCCGACCTGGCCTCCCGCTTCGGCAGCCAGGCCGTGGTGGTGGCGGTGGATGTGAAATGGATCGAGGGCACCCTGCGGGTGGTGGTGGATGCCGGGCGCACGCCCACGGACTGGCCCCTCGAAGCCTGGCTCGACGAAGTCCAGATGCGCGGAGCGGGCGAGATCCTGCTCACCAGCATGGACCGCGATGGCGGCAACGCCGGCTACGACCTGGAGGGGCTGCGGCGCGCCAGTGCGCGGCTTCGTGTGCCCCTCATCGCCAGCGGCGGATTTGGCGAACCCCGCCACGCCGTGGAGGCCTTCCGGGCAGGCGCCGATGCGGCGCTCCTCGCCTCGGCCCTGCACACCGGGGGGCTCACGGTGCAACGACTGAAAGAGGAACTGATGAATCAAGGAATCGAGGTGCGCCCATGTTGATCCCGAGCATCGATCTGATGGGCGGCAAGGCCGTGCAGTTGGTGGGCGGACGAACCAAGGTCCTGGAGGTGGACGACGTCCTGGGCCTCGCCCGGCGCTGGCGGGTCTATGGCGAACTGGCCGTGATCGATCTCGACGCGGCCCTGGGGCAAGGGGACAACCTCGCCCTGGTCAAGGAACTGTGCGCCATCGCCCGCTGCCGCGTGGGGGGCGGTGTGAGGAGCGCCGACCGCGCGCACGAGCTGCTCCGCGCCGGTGCGGCCCGCATCATCGTCGGCACCGCAGCCTCCGAAGAGCTGCTGAAGCAGATCCCTCGGGACCGGGCCATGGTGGCCGTCGACCAGAAGGCGGGCCGCCTCCAGGCCAAGGGCTGGCGCGAGGACGAGGTAGAAGCGCCCCTCGAGCGGGTGCGGCGCCTCGCGCCCCTCTGCGGCGGCTTCCTCATGACCGTGGTGGACAAGGAGGGCCGCCTCGAGGGCGTGGACTGGGAGGCGGCGGAGACCATGCGTGCCGCCACGGACCGGCCCATCGTCTATGCCGGGGGCGTCACCACCGTCGCGGACGTGGCGCGCCTGGACCGCATGGGCCTCGACGCCCAGGTGGGCATGGCCCTCTACCGCGGGCTCATGGATCCCAGCGAGGCCTTCCTGGCCTGCCTCGACTGGGAAAAGCACGGCGAGCTCATCCCCAGCGTGGTGCAGGACGAGGCGGGGCGATTCCGCATGCTGGCCTACCAGACCCGCGAGAGCCTGAAGCGCGCCCTCGATGAAGGCAAGGGCATCTATTACAGCCGCTCCCGCTCGGAGATCTGGGAGAAGGGCGCCCGCAGCGGCGCCACCCAGGACCTCCTGCAGGTCGAAACCGACTGCGACCGGGATGCCCTACGCTTCGTCGTGAAGCAGATCGGCCCCACCTGCCACACCGGCGCCGACACCTGCCTCGGCAGCGCGGATTTTAACCTGCGCGACCTGGAGGAAACCCTCTGGCAGCGCAAGGCCACGGCCCCGGAAGGCAGCTACACCGCCCGGCTCTTCACCGAACCGGGGCTGCTGGACGCCAAGCTCCGGGAGGAGACGGAGGAAGTCCTGAACGCGACATCTCCTGACGAAAACGTCTGGGAAGCCGCCGACCTCCTCTACTTCCTCATGGCCCGCATGGCGCAACAGAGCGTGCGGCTCGAACAGGTGGAGCGAGAATTGGAGCGGCGCGCGAAGACCGACACTCGCAAGCCGGGAAACCGAAAACCAATGACCACTGAAATCCCAGAGGTCGCAGAGAAAAGCGCGGAGGCCACAGAGGAAGAGAGGCCCTGAAACCGGGTCATCCTCCATCCCTCCTCTTTCGCTGCGACCTCTCCCCCTCTGCAACCTCTGTGATTTCAGTTTCAGGAGTTCCCATGCTCACCCAGCTCTCGATTTCTGACGCCCTGGCCCGTCTTTCGAGCCCTCTGCCGCCGATTCCGCCGGAGGTCCCGCCAATCCTGGAGGACATCCGCGCCCGGGGCGACGCGGCGGTCTTCGATCTGGCCCGGCGCTTCGACCGCTTCGAGGGTTCCGCCTTCGAAGTGTCCAAGGAGCGTTGGGGGGCGGCGGTGCAGGCCCTGCCCCTGGACCTGCGGGTGGCCCTGGAAGGAGCCATCCGCCGGGTGAAGGGCTTTGCGGAGGCCCAGCGGCGCACGTATCAGGACTTCGAACTGGAGCAGGAGGGCGTCCTCCTCGGCCAACGCATCGTGCCCGTGCAGCGGGCGGCGGTGTATGCCCCCGGAGGCCGCTACCCCCTGCCCTCCAGCGTGGTCATGGGCGTCGTACCTGCGCGCGTGGCAGGGGTTTCCGAAATCATCGTGCTCTCGCCCAAGCTGCACCCCGTGACCCTGGCGGCGGCGGCGCTGGCGGGCGCGGACCGGGTCTTCGACCTCGGAGGCGTTCAGGGCATCGCGGCGGCGGCTTGGGGCCTCGCGGGCGTGCCCAAGGTGGATCTCGTCGTCGGCCCCGGCAACCGCTACGTCACCGGGGCCAAACGCCTGCTCTATGGCGATGTCGGCATCGAGTTTCCCGCCGGGCCCTCGGAGCTGCTGGTGATCGCCGATGCCACCGCCGACCCGGAGTGGATCGCCGCGGATCTCCTGGGTCAGGCGGAGCACGATCCGGATGCCATTCCCGCCGTGATCACCTTCGACGCCAGGCTCGTGCCCCGCATCGAGGCGGCCCTGCGACAGCAGCTGTCGGAATTGCCCGCCGACACGCCCGCCCGGGAGAGCCTGAACAACGGCTGGATCGTCGTGGTGGATACAGACCAGGAGGCCCTGACTCTGTCGGATGCCCTGGCACCGGAGCACCTCGAGCTGCAGGGGCCTCGGGCGGAAGCCTTGGCGGACCGGCTGAAGAACTACGGCAGTCTCTTCGTCGGCGCCAATACGGCGGAGGTCTTCGGGGACTACGGCAGCGGCACCAATCACATCCTTCCCACCGGCGGGGCTTCCCGCTTCACGGGCGGCGTCTTTGTCGGCACGTTCCTGAAGACCCTCACCTGGCAGAGCATCCGGCCGGAGGCGCTCCAGACCCAGGCGCGGTCAGCCGCCACCCTGGCGGACGCGGAGGGGCTCCAGGCCCACGGCGCGAGCGCCCGACGGCGGTTGAGGTAGGCTGGGGGCCCCGGCTCCGTGAGCGGACACGCGAACGGGAGAAGGCTCCGGGGGAGCCTTCGATAGACTGGGGCATGACCGCTTCGACCCTTCGCTCCCGTCGTCTCCGTCTCTGGCTGGGGATTCCCTTGGCGGTGCTGCTCCTGGGGATGCTCGGGATCTGGCCGCTGGTGAGCGGAGGCTTCACCTTTTTGAAGCGCATGCAGGGCACCGAGACGACCGACGCCAGCTTCCAGATTGAGGACCATCCCGTCCCCTTCGAAGGCGGCACGCTGCCCGCCGACCTCTACCGCCCTGCAGGGCGCGTGCGACGGGTGGTGGTGCTGGCCCACGGCGTCCACCATCTCGGACGGCGCGAACCGCGCCTCGGCCGATATGCCCGGGAGCTGGCCCGCGCCGGCTCCCTGGTGCTCGTGCCTGACCTGCCGGACCTCATGGCCTACGAGCTTTCACCGCGCACCATCGATCACCTGGAAGCGGCGGTGCAGCATCTGTCTGCATTCCCCGCAGCGGAACGGCGCCACAAGAAGGTCCAACTCCACGGCATCAGCTTTGCCGGGGGACTCAGCCTCTGCGCGGCGTCCCGTCCATCCCTTCAGGGCAAGGTCGGCGGCGTCTTCGCGTTCGGCGGCCACGGGGACCTCGACACGGTGATGCGGTTCCTTGCCTCCGGCGCCGAGCCGGCCCAGGATGCCCCGGCGCCACACCCTTACGGACAGGCGGTCGTGATGCGGATCCTGGCGTCGCGCCTCGTACCCGCCGATCAGGTGGAGCCCTTCCGCGCCGCGCTGCTTTTGTTTCTCCAGGAGCGCCACGAGGCCTTCCGAGCCGCCGTGGGCAACCTGCCCATGGAAGCCCGGAAGCTGGCCGCTCTCTGCGCCGAATGGAAACCCGAGGCGGTCTCGGACCTCCTGCGTCCCCTCGCCGCCACCATCCACGGCGACCCCGCCCTTTCCCCTCTGCACCAGCCTTCCCCCGCCTGCCCGGTCTTCCTCCTGCATGGCCAGGGCGATGCGGTGATCCCCGCCTCCGAGACCCGCGCCCTCGCGGCCTGGAGTCTGCGCACCGCGCCCACCCTCTGGCTCATCTCCGACCGCATCAGCCATGTGGAACTCCAGAAGCCCCCCAGGGGCCTGGGCCGCATCGCCTCCACCTTCCAGTTGCTGCGGTTCTGGACGGCGCTGCTGCGGGTCTAGCGCTTCCGTTTCTCCCTGCGCCACGCCCAGGGCGGGGTGGGATGGGCATCCCGCCAGAGCCCCTCACCGGCCTGTTTGGCCCGAATTTCCGCCGCGTCGTAGGCCTGGCGGGCTCCTGGCGAGAGCTCCTTCTGGTAGTCGCGGTAGAACCAGGCCAGCCCAGCCTCCAGCATGGTCAGTCCAAGGTCTTTTCCATCCACGGAGACCTGGGCCACGCTGCGTCCGTAGCGGTCCCGGGCCAGCACACGCACCTCCGCCTGCTTCCCGAAGGCGCGCTGACTGAGCTCGTACTTGGCGACCTTCCCGTAGGCCTGGGCCTTCTCCGGCGTGTCGATACCCGCGAGGCGGATCTTGTGCTCCGTGAGATCGGCGGTGAGCACCTTGACGGTGTCCCCGTCGCTGATGCCCACGATGCGCCCAACGAGCGTTTCACCTCGGTGGGGGGCGGATGCCGCAGGGGCCGCTGCCTGGTTCGGGTGCGGACGGGCCTCGCAAGCGGAGAGCAGGAGCAGCAGCGGGAGGAGCACGGGCATGGGACGCATCCCCTCCAGTGTCCACGATGCACGCCTTCCGCTGCCCCGAAGGTCGGCACGCGGCCACAGGATTGAGCAAAAAGTCCGGAGGTTCAGGCAAGCATCGGGCAGGGGCGATCCCTACACTTCCATCCATCCCCGCAAGTCAGAACGTGATTTCCGGAAGGGACCTGCCCCTGACCGCCGCGGAAATCTCGCCACGACCGCTGGCTTTTCAAACAAACCTGGAGGAAGAAATGACCACGCCTGTGCTCGGATACGCCGCCCATTCCCCGCAGGAGGCCCTGCGGCCCCTCCGTTTCGACCGTCGCGACCCGCGCCCGGACGATGTGGTGATCGAGATCCTCTACTGCGGCGTCTGCCATTCGGACCTGCACACCGCCCGGAACGACTGGGGCTGGAGCACCTATCCCATCGTGCCCGGCCACGAGATCATCGGCCGCGTCGTGGCGGTGGGACAGGCGGTGACGGGTTTCAAGGCGGGTGACGCCGTGGGCGTGGGCTGCATGGTCGACTCCTGCCGGCACTGCGAACCCTGCCAGCACGGGGTGGAACAGTACTGCGAGGAAGGCTCCACGTTCACCTACGGCGGCGTGGACCGCCACGACCACACCATGACTCAGGGGGGCTATTCCGAGCGGATCGTCGTCTCCGAGCGATTCGTGCTCCGCATGCCGGAGGGATTGGACCTCAAGGCGGCCGCCCCCCTGCTCTGCGCAGGGATCACGACCTGGTCGCCCCTGCGGCATTGGAAGATCGGCCCGGGCAGCCGCGTCGCGGTGATCGGACTCGGCGGCCTGGGTCACATGGGACTCAAGCTGGCGAAGGCCCTGGGGGCCGAGGTCACGCTCTTCACGAGGTCCCAGGGCAAGGAGCAGGATGCGCGCCGCCTGGGCGCGGACCACGTCGTGCTGTCCACGGATGAGGCCCAGATGGCCGCCGTCCGAGGTCGCTTCAACCTGATCCTCGACACGGTGCCCAACGCCCATGACCTGAACCCCTACATCCCGACCCTGGCCCTGGACGGCACGCTGGTGCTGGTGGGTTACCTGGGGGGTCTCGATCCGCTGCTGAACACGATGCCCATGATCCTGGGACGCAAGGCCGTGGCGGGCTCGTTGATCGGCGGCATCCCCGAAACCCAGGAGATGCTCGACTTCTGCGGCACCCACGGCATCACCGCCGATGTCGAAGTGATCCCGATGCAGCACATCAACGAGGCCTTCGAACGCATGGTCAAGAGCGATGTGAAATACCGCTTCGTGATCGACATGGCATCCCTGAAGGCCTGAGGAGCCCCGTCATGCAGATGCGAACGCTTCGAAACACGGGACTGGAAGTCTCGGCCCTCGGCCTGGGCTGCATGGGCATGAGCTTCGGCTACGGCCAGCCCTCCGATCGCCAGGAGATGAT
>CAYQAS010000110.1:0-13258 GCA_964415525.1 uncultured Solibacteraceae bacterium | reverse complement strand
CCATGATCACCGTGTCGATGACCCGGAAGGCGTCGAAGGCGAACTGGTCCTGGCGCAGGATGCCCAGCTTGCGTGGGCGCTGCACGCTGCCAGTCTGCTGCTCGAGATCCCCGGAGAGCACCTTCATGAGGGTGGACTTGCCGGAACCATTCGGCCCCGTCAGACCGTACCGTCGACCAGGATTGAACGTGGTGGTCACGTCCTCAAAGAGCACCTTGCCGCCGAAGCGCATCGTGACGTTCTGGACCGCGAGCATGTCAAACCCCAAAACGATCGATTTTACCGCCAGAGGGTGAAATCGCCGAGCCCGGATTTCCATGACCCGTAACCCATTCAAAGGGCTGCATCTTCGCTCATGCCCGATGGATTCAGGACCGCTATAGGCTCCTTGACGACCCAAGGAGGCCCCATGAATCGGACCCTGGCACCGCTGTTGGTGGCAGCCCCCCTGGGGACCCAGCAGGCCGGCCAGGATGAGCTGACCGCCATGGTCCAGCACACCCGCCCCAGCAGAGCCGCCTCCAAGCGGGTTCAGGCGCTGGAGGCTACGCCTACGGATGTCACCGTGCTCGCCGGCGAGGATCTCGGTGATGCGTGGCGGGTCGACCTACCCCGTGTGCCAGCGCTGGACGCTGGGTTCCACCCTGAGTTCGGTCTTAAGCCGCCCTTCAGAAACGATAGAGGGGCCGCATCAGCAGCCCCCCTAACCTGCCGTCCGCTGTCCAGCTCTAGAGCTTGGCAAGCACCTCTTCCAATGCCTTCAGGGCATCGCCAGGAAGACGATCCATGCCACCCAGTTCCGTCTCCCGGCTCTTCACGAACGTGAAGCGGTCCGACATGCGGCGCTTGAATTCCGCCTTGTAGGCCTCGTCCTTGAGATCGGCCTTGAATCCAGGCCAGTCGAGAATCTTGATGTCCTCAAAGGTGCCCCAGGACTGGAATTCCGCCTTGCCCTCCACGATGGCTTCGAGGATGCCGAGGGTGTCCGCAGGCTGAACCTTCTTGCCCATGAAGGAACCGGTGTTGAGCACGTAGCAAGCCACGCCATCGGCAATCAGCTGCTTGAAGCGGCTGTAGTCCATCTCCAGCGGATAGGTGCGGAAAGGATTGGCGTAGGGTTCCACCACCAGCGCGTTCGGATCGACGCCAGGCGCGAGGCGCTCGGCGCTGGTGCGCTTGGTGGCGAGGGTCGCGCCAAAGACGGAACCGAGGCTCGGTCCCTCCAGCTTGAGCACCGGCGGGAGCGTCTCGTCCTTCATCAGCCAGAAGATGGCGTCGATGGGCTCGTTGATGCGGTCCACCCGGTTGGGGCTCCACAACTTCGACTTCACAGCCCGACCATTGCCATTGCGAAGGTCCTCGCTCACGACGCGCATCTTGCCGTCGGAATAGCGTGTGGCACCGTTGTTCTGGAGCGTGAGGATGAACTTGTTGTCTTCGCAGTCCATCGGGTAGTCCTGCGTCTTGTCGAAATACGCAGGCTCCAGGGCGATGGAATACTTCTCCGCGACGTTGATGATGAAGGCGTCGTCGTGAACCACCGTGATGTCGTACTTTTCGTTGTGGCGGGCGTGAGTAATGGTGCTCTTGCCAGAGCCCGAGAGGCCGAAGACCGCCGCAACATAGCTCTTGTCGCCGCCCAGGTCGTACCGCTTCATGCCGCCGTGGCAGCAGGCGTAACCGTGTCGTGCGGCGATGCCCCAACCCAGGGTGAGCGTGCCCTTTTTGTGCTCGCCGAAGTAGCGCATGCCGAGGAGCACCAGGGTGTTGTGGTCAGGATCGAAGAAGCTGAGGCCCATCGGATGCTCGGGATGCGTCCAGTCGGGATCCGAGAACACGAGGATGTCCCCCTCGGGATAGGACTTGGAGTGGGCGTAGCGGCTGGCGTAGACCTCGTTGATCCACTGGAAGTTCAGCATCCAGCTGTAGAGGATGTTGGCGTGCTCCTCGGGGATCACGAGTCGCGCACGCACCATGAAGTCCTCGTCCAAACCGACGACGGTCTGGGCGGTGATCATGCTGCGCTTGCGGGTCTGGTAGATCGCCTCGACGGTCTTGTTGTAGAGATCCGCCTTGTCCACCGCGGGCCAGCCCAGGATGCGGCGCGCAGCGGCGGCGCGCCCGCTCACGGCACCGTCATTCATCAAGAGCACTTTCGCGTCCTCGGGCAACCCCAGCACTTCGGGCTGATGCACCGGCATGCCGTCCAGCACCACCGTGCCAGGAGCCGCGTAGGCCAGACGATAGGCTTCCGCCACCGTCGTCACGGACTTGACATTGTTCCCGTAAAACGCCGTCTCCACCGTGGTTCGGATCTGCGACATGATCTGTTTGAAAGATTCTTTTCCTGGATAGGCGCCGATGCTGGTCATGGAAGCTCCGGATTGGGGTGGGGGAAAACGGAGTGGTGGGGTTGGTTTCAAGGGTATCGCAGCGGATCACGTGCAACCATGGGCCCGCAAGCCCCTTGCTCGGTAGGATGCGCGCTTCTGTGCTTACAAGCCAAGCCATCATCCAGGTGATTTTTGAATTTTACCTATGTCAGCATTAGCTTTAGATGTATTTCACGGCATGAAATTTTTTTTCCAGTTCATCCCACCCATTGCGCCCTCACCCGGCATCGTGAGCCTTGTCACACTGACTACAACCCCTTGACAGGTCCATGAATATGGGTGATGCAAAAATGACTGCCATTTTCGGAGCCCCGATGTCCCACACCGAAACCCTGACCTTTAAAAGCGAACTCAAGCAGGTGCTGCACCTGATCACGCACAGCCTGTACAGCCACCAGGAGATCTTTCTCCGCGAGCTGCTGAGCAACGCCAGCGATGCCATCGACCGCATCCGCTTCAACAGCCTGGAGAACGCGGCCCTGCTCGAGGGCGACCAGGACTGGAAGATCCGTCTCACCGTAGACAAAGAGCAGCGCACCCTGACGCTCTCGGACAACGGCATCGGCATGACCCGCGAGGAGGTTATCGAGAATCTGGGCACCATCGCGAAGTCCGGCACCAAGTCCTTCCTGGAGCGCCTGGCCAAGGCCGATGCGGCCAGCCGACCGGAACTCATCGGTCAATTCGGCGTGGGTTTCTACAGCGCCTTCATGGTCGCCGACAAGGTCACGGTGACCACGCGCGCGGCCGGTGCGACAGAGGCTGTCCAGTGGATCAGCGACGGCCAGGAGGCCTACACCCTCGAGACCGCCACACGTGAGGGGCGCGGCACGGACGTCGTGCTGCACCTGAAGGAGGACAAGACGGAATTCTGCGATCCCTGGCGCCTGCGACAGATCGTGAAGCAGTTCTCGGATTTCATCGAGCACCCGATTGTCATGGCCAGCGAAGCCAAGGAGGGCGAGGCCAAGGATGAGACCCTCAACTCCCAGAAGGCCCTCTGGCTGCGCAGCAAGACGGACATCACCGAAGAGGAGCACCACGCCTTCTATCGCCAGATCAGCGGCGACTATGAGGAGCCCGCCAAGGTCATCCATATCCAGGCGGAAGGCACGCCTTCCTTCAAGGCCCTGCTCTACCTGCCCAAGCGCAAGAGCTTCGATCTGCAGTTCGGCGAGGTCAAAGCCGGTCCCAAGCTCTACATCAACCGAGTGCTCATCCAGGATCCCTGCGAGGCCCTCCTGCCCTCCTGGCTGCGCTTCGTAAAGGGTGTGGTGGACTGCCCCGATCTGCCATTGAATGTCAGCCGCGAAACGTTGCAGCAAAACCCCCTCCTGGAGCGCATTCAGCGCAACCTCGTGCGTCACATCCTGAAGGCGATGGAGGAGATGAAGTCGGAGGCCGCCGAGGCCTATGCCGAATTCTGGAAGGAACTCGGCGCCATCGTAAAGGAAGGCCTGCTGCGCGAGTTCGACCGCAAGGAGGCCATCGCCGACCTGGTGCTCTTCGAGAGCCTGAATACGGAAATCGGCAAGACCACCACCCTTGCCGCATATGTCGAAGCCATGCCCAAGGAGCAAGAGGCCATCTACTACGTGAGCGGCGAGGATCGAAACGCCCTGGCCGCTTCACCGGTGCTGGAGGCCTTCAAGACCCTCGGCTGGGACGTGTTGCTGCTGACGGATCCGGTCGATCCCTTCGTCTTCCCCGGCCTCGACACCCTCAAGGAGAAGCCCCTCAAGCGCGCCGACCAGCACGCCCCCGAGGCTCCCAAGGCCCAGAAGGATGCCCTGGAGACGGCCACCAAGACCTTCCAGAGCCTGCTGGATGCCTTCAAGGCCAAGCTGCCCATGGTGAAGGACGTCCGTCTCACCAGCCGCCTGCGGGAGAGCGCCGCCTGCCTCGTAAGCGAAGGTCCTGCCCCAGACCCGCGCATGGAGCAGCTCCTCGCCCGCATGGGCCAGAGTGCCGGCCCCAGTCCTCGGGTGCTGGAGCTGAACCCTGAACACGCCGCCGTGAAGGCCGTGTTGGACCTCCACCACTTCCACCCCGAAGATGTCCGCCTCGACGCCTACGCCCGCCTCTTCCACGGCCAGGCCCTCCTCGCCGAAGGCAGCCGCCTGGAGGATCCCGCCGCCTTCACCGCAGCCCTGAACACGCTGCTCGAGAAGGACGCGAAGGCGTAAGGAAGGAAGCCACGAAGTCCGGGCGACCTAAATCAAGAAAAGTTCGCCACGAAGGGCCACGAAGCCCGCGCTGCGCGCGGGACACGAAGAAACAGCAAGCAGGCAATTGCTTTTTGTTCTTCGTGGCCCTTCGTGGCCCTTCGTGGCGAGCTTCTCTCAGTACACCCAGTTCAGCACGCACCCAGCCTCATTGAAGATCTTGTCCTTGAGGTCCGGGTTGTAGGCGATGCCGATGCCCGTGCCTGCACGCACCTTGGCGGCGAAGCCATCGTGGTTGCGGTATTCGAAGGTCACGGGCAACGACCCCGAATTCTGTTTGAGGATGCTCATGATGCGCCCCGGGAAGATGCCGATGGGCAGCTTCACGTGCGCGCCGCTGTAGCCCACACCCATGAAGTTCTCCAGGGACTCCAGCTGGGTGACGAATATCTTCAGCACCTGCTGCTCCTCCTCCGCCTCCTCCTCCCCGTTGGCATTGGCCTCTTTGGCCTCCACCTTCAGTTCGCCGGTCACCCGCAGCAGCGCGTCCGGAAGGGCGTGATCGCGGTAGGTCTCGAAGGGTCGGCTGCGCTGCTTGGTCTGAGGGTTGAAATGCCCAGCCATCAGGAGGCATTCGACACGGTCTGTCAGGTCCTCCGCCACGAGGATGGCCCAGGGCTCGCCCTTCTGATTCTGCTTGAAGTGGACCAGGTTGACCATGACGCCGACGCTCACGATGTCGCGATCCTTGGCGATGCCGGCGGCGATCTGCTCCCGGAGCTTCCCGAGGCCTCCGACCGTATGCACCTTGATGGTGTCCTGGAACTCCTCCAGCGGGTGGCCTGACACGTAGAGCCCAAGGGACTCGCGCTCCGCCGCCAGCCGCTCCCGGCGGCTCCAGGGTTCGACATCCTCTGGCAGGTTGAACTGGTCGCTGAGGCTGGCCATCTCCGCATCGTCGAAGAGGCTCACGAGCCCCAGATCCGTGCTGCCCGCCTGGGCCGCTTCCATCGCCGCAGGCAGCGCCTGAAGCAGGGCCGCGCGGTTGAGTTCGATGCTGTCGAAGGCACCAGCCTTGATCAGACACTCCCAAACCTTCCGGTTCGCCTTGCCCAGATCGGTGCTCTTGAGGGCGTGAAAGAAGTCCTTGAAGCGTCCCTCGGCCTTGCGCGCCTCGAGGATCGCCACCAGCGCCGCCTCGCCGAGACCCTTGATGGCCGCGAGTCCGAAGCGGATGTTCTTGGGACCCGTGATGGTGAAGTCGAGCTCTGATTCGTTGATATCGGGGCTGAGGATCTCGATGCCCAGGTCGCGACAGTTGCTGACATATTTGACAACATCATCCGTACGCTGGCTCTTGGTGGAGAGCAGGCCCGCCATGAACTCCGTGCGGAAGTTCGCCTTCAAGTAGCCGGTTTCATAGGCCACCATTGCGTAGGCGGCGGAGTGGCTCTTGTTGAAGCCGTAGCCCGCGAAGTACTCGATGAGGTCGAAGAGTTCTGAGACCTTGGCGGCGTCGAAACCGCGCTGCTTGCCGCGGTCGATGAAGCCCGCCTTCTCCTTCTTCATCTTCTCGACGTCCTTCTTGCCCATGGCGCGGCGCAGCATGTCCGCCTCGCCCAGGCTGAAGCCTGCGATCGCCTGGGCGATCTGCATCACCTGCTCCTGGTAGAGGATCACGCCGTACGTGGGCGAGAGGATGGGCTCCAGCTCCGGAAACATGTACGTGACCACTTCGCGGCCGTGGCGGCGATTTACGTAGGTGTCGCCCATGCCCGCCCCCAGCGGACCAGGACGGAAGAGGGCGTTGAGCGCGATGAGGTCGTCGAAGCGGTCTGGCTGGAGCTGCCGCAGGAGCTGCTTCATGCCCGAGGATTCGAACTGAAAGACACCGTCGGTATCGCCCGCGCTGAAGAGCTCGTAGGTCTTCTTGTCGGAGAAGGTGTGGACCGTGAGCATGTCCACGGGTTTGCCGTTCGTCTTCTCGATGTAGCCTTGGGTCTTGGCGATCTGGGTCAGGGTTTCCAGCCCCAGGAAGTCCATCTTCAGCAGACCTGCGCGCTCCGCCTCCACCATGGTGTACTGCGTCATCACCTTGTCGTCCTTGTCCTTGCACAGGGGGGCGAACTGGGTGAGGACATCCGGAGCGATGATGACACCGGCAGCATGGACGCCGGTGTTGCGCGCCAGGCCTTCCAGGCGGTCACAGATGTCCATGATCTGCCGGACATCCGGCTCCTTTTCGTAGCGCTCCTTCAGCTTGTCGGACTTCTCGATGGCGTCGCGCACCTTGATGCCGAGCTCCGCAGGCACGAGCTTCGTGAGTTCGTTGGACCACGCAAAGTCCTTCTCGAAGACCCGCGCCACGTCCTTCATCACGGCCTTGGTCTTCAAAGCGTTGATGGTGACGATGTTGCAGACCCGCTCGCGGCCGTATTTCTCGGTCACGTAGTCGATGACGCGCTGGCGGCCGTCGCGACAGAAGTCGATGTCGACGTCAGGCATGCTCACGCGCTCCGGATTGAGGAAGCGCTCGAACAGGAGATCGTACTGCATGGGATCGATATCCGTGATCTTGAGCGACCACGCCACGATGCTGCCCGCGGCCGAACCACGGCCTGGACCCACGGGAACGCCCATCTCCCGGCCCTTGGCGATGAAGTCCCACACGAGCAGGAAGTAGCCGGGGTAGCCCATCTTCAGGATGATGTCGATCTCGAACTCGAGCCGCTTGCGGTAGACCTCCTCAGCATGTTTGAGCAGTCCCGCGGCCCAGAGCGGCTGGCACTCGATCATCCGGGCTTCGAACCACTCCTTGGTCTTGTGGACGAAGTAGCTCTCCAGGGTGTGATCGGAAGGCACGGGAAAGTTGGGCGCGATGGGCTTGCGCGTGATGGGGAAGAGTTCGGTCGTCGCCGCAATCTCGAGGCTGCGCTCCAGGTACTCCGGGTGCCCCGGGAAGACGAGGGCCATCTCCTCCGGAGTCTTCACGTAGAACTGATCCCCGCTGAAGCGCATGCGCCGAACCGCATTCTTGGTCGTCTTGGTGCCGATGCAGAGCAGCGTGTCGTGGAGATCCGCATCCTCATGATTGAGGTAGTGAGCGTCATTGGTCGCCACCAGCGGAATGCCGGTCTTCTCGCTGAGCTCGATCTGCTTGGGGATGATCATCCGCTCGGCTTCAAAGCCCTGGTCCTGGATCTCAAGGTAGAAGTCCTCTCCGTAGATCTCCCGGTATTCCAGCGCCACCCGCTCTGCGCTCTCGAAGCTGCCGTTGAGCAGCCGAGCCTGCACCTCGCCACCCAGACAGGCGGAGAGCGCGATCAGCCCCTCGCTGTGCTCCCGCAGGAGGGCCTTGTCGACACGGGGCTTGTAGTAAAAGCCCTCGGTGAAACCCAGGCTGACCATCTTGGCGAGATTGGCGAACCCCTTGGAATTCTTGGCGATCAGCACCAGGTGATAGCCCGCGTCCCGGCTGCCGCTGGGATCGACGCAGTCCTCCATGCCCTCGGAATTGAGCTGCGACGTATCCAACTTTCGATCAAAGCGGGAACGCGGCGCGACGTACACCTCGCAGCCCAGGATGGGCTTCACTGCCCAATTGCCGTCCCCGTCCTTCGTCTTCTCGCACGCGTCATACAGCTTCATCATCCCGTACATGTTTCCGTGATCCGTGACCGCCACCGCAGGCATGCCTGTGGCCTTGCACTTCTTCACCAGTTCCGGAATGCGCGTGAGGCCGTCCAGCAGGGAGAACTCGGTATGGAGATGGAGGTGAACGTAGCTCATGTCAGGGTCCCGTGTTCGTCCATGGACGGCTCCCTGATCCCACAACGCACTGCGCCGGGCATCCACGCACGCGGCACCTGCCGCTTGCAACCGTGGAGGGAGCCCCGCGGTGGGCGAAGCATCCAAACAGGGTACCAGGGGCTCCAACGGATTCCTTTTGCCCGTCTGCTTCCCAGCATGTTTGAATGGCTCTTGAGTACGCCGTCAACCTGGAGGTCCCATGCCCCGTCGCGCCCAACCCCAGGCCGAACCCGCATTGAAACGGGACCTGCTGATCGCCACGCGCCGCATCTTCGCGGATCAGGGGTATGACGCCATCAGCATGCGGAAGGTGGCCGCCGAAGTCGGCTGCACCGCCACGGCCATCTACCTCTATTTCAAGGACAAGGACGCCTTGATGGAGAGCATGGTGGTGGAGGACTTCCTCGAGATTGCAGCCGAATTCGAAGCCCTCCGGGACGAACAGGATCCCATTGAGCGTCTCCGCCGGTTCTGCTTCAAGTTCTTCAACTGGGCCGAGGCCAATCCCCACCACTACCGCTTCCTGTTCATGACGCCCCGCCCCCCTCTCGATCCCCATGCCGCTCAGGAGCGCAATCGTCCAGAAACGAATGCCTACCTGATGGCCATGGAAGCGGCCAAAGAAGCCTTCGAGGCCGGACAAATTCATGAACGTTTCTGCGATGGCGATTCCCTGATCCAGACGCTTCTGGCGGGTGTGCACGGCGTGATCGCCCTGAATCTCAGCAACTTCAACGATCCATGGATTGCCTTCAAGCCCTGGAGTGATCGGGCGCAGCTCATGATCGATAGCCTCTTTGCGAGCGTGGTCCGCCCCTGACATCTGGCACGATCCAGAAGTTCACGATTATGGAAACCGGTGCCGATGAAGGTGCACGCTCTTTTGCGCCTCCTCACATGACCGAACCCACCCCAGCCCGATTACGCATCCTGCTCGTCGAGGATCTTCCGCTCCACCGGAAGATCATTCCCCTGCGCCTGGGCCCCCTGGGGCGTGAACTCGCCGCCGTTGCCAGTGCGGATGATGCTGCAGGATTTTTGGCTCATCATGTCCCAGACCTGATCCTTCTGGACGTCATCATGCCAAGGAAGGATGGCTTCACCTTCTGTCGTGAGCTCAAGGCTGATCTCCGAACCCGCTTTGTCTCCGTGGTGATGCTGACGGACCTGAAATCCGATGCTCATGATCGAAGCATCGAAGCCGGTGCCGACGACTACCTGCCCAAGCGCGTGGATGACGCGGTGCTCCGCATCCGAGTGCGCCTTCATCTCCTCCTCCAGCAGCTCAGGATCCAACAAGGAGGCCATGAGATCTCGGAGCGCCCGCTCTGCATCACGCTCCTGGCTACGAGCCCCAGCCTCCAACAGCAACTTCCGGCCCAGTTCGCCCTCGATGGCCATGCCACGCGGATCCTACGTTCCTGGGAGGACCTCATCACCCTGACCGATCTGCAGGATGACTTGCTCGTAGTGGATGCCAGCATCGATCCCGAAGGCCTGCAGGAAGCCCTCGCCACGCTCCGTGCCGACCCTGCCACCGCACACATCCCCGTGGTGCTCCTGTGCGAGAGGTTGGAACTCACCCTGCTCCCCGATCTGGAAAACATGGTGGATGACGTGCTCTGGAAGCCGCTCAATGCGAGGGTGACCCGCTTCCGGATCAAACTCCTGCAGGAACTATCCCTCCGAAGCCGCACAACCGTCGGCTGATCAGGGGGCTGTGGCTCCCGCGTCTGAACTTGGCTTCCGAGGCTCTGGAAGCCGTGTCAGGGCCAACTGGATGACCTCATCCATGTGGGCCACGGTATGAAGCGTGAGCTGCTCACGCACCTCTGCGGGTACCTCTTCCAGGTGTCGGGCGTTTTCGGCAGGGAGCAGCACGGTGCGGATGCCCATGCGGTGGGCCGCCAGGAGCTTTTCCTTGAGGCCTCCGATGGGCAGCACCATGCCCCGCAGGGTGAGTTCGCCGGTCATCGCGACGTCGGACCGCGCCGGAATGCCCGTGAGCACGCTGATCATCGCCGTCGCCAGGGTGATACCCGCGCTCGGACCATCCTTGGGGATGGCACCTTCGGGCACATGGATGTGCAGGTCCAGCTTCTCGAAGAAGTCTTCCTTGAGCCCAAGCTGCCCGGTGCGCGCACGCACGAAGCTCAACGCCAGCTGCGCGCTCTCCTGCATGACCTCGCCAAGCTTGCCCGTGAGCTTCAGATTGCCCTTGCCCGGCAGGGCCGCAGCTTCGATGGTGAGCATGTCCCCCCCGGTGGGCGTCCAGGCCAGACCATGCACGACGCCCGGTCCCATGTGGGCGAGCGCCTGGGTCTCCAGAAACTTCTCGGGTCCGAGGACCTTGGGCAGCCGCGCCACCGTCACCACGGGATCGAAGGGCTCCCCCGCCAGGCGTTCCGTCTTGAGCGGCTGCAAGCTGTGGCGGGCCAGCTTACGCAGGGCGGCACTGATCTCGCGCTCCAGCTGCCGGACACCCGCCTCCTTCGTGTAGCACTGGACGATGCGCTGGAGCGCACCATCCTCGAAGCGGATGTGAAGGTCCTTCATGCCGTGCCGGTCGAGGCTCTTCGGCACCAGGTGCTGCTGGGCGATGGCCAGCTTCTCGGTGGCGGTGTAGCCGCTGAGGTCAATGATCTCCATGCGGTCATCCAGGGCCTGGGGAATGCCGTCCCGGACATTCGCTGTCGCAAGGAACATCACCTGCCCGAGGTCGTAGCCCACGTCCAGGTAGTGATCCTGAAAGCTGCTGTTCTGCTCGGGGTCCAGGACCTCCAGCAGAGCCGAAGCCGGGTCGCCGCGCCAGTCCGAGGCCAGCTTGTCGATCTCGTCCAACAGCATGAGCGGATTGCGTACGCCCGCCTTCTTCATCAGCGAGATGATGCGGCCGGGCATGGAACCAATGTAGGTGCGGCGATGCCCGCGAATTTCAGCCTCGTCCCGCACGCCGCCGAGACTCATGCGCACGAAGGGCCGGTTCAGCGCCCGCGCGATGGAACGCGCGAGGCTCGTCTTACCCACGCCCGGAGGACCCACTAGGCAGAGGATCGGGCCGCGCAGCGGCGCCGGTTCGCCGTCGGCCCCTTGCCCCGAGTCCTTGAGGCGGCGCATCACCGCCAGGTATTCCAGGATGCGAGCCTTCACCTTCTGGAGTCCGGCGTGGTCCTCATCGAGGATCCGCTCCGCCTCGTCCAGATCGAGATGTTCGTCCGCCAGCTTCTTCCACGGCAGGGCCAGAAGCCAGTCGATGTAGGTGCGGCTGACGGTGGCCTCCGCGCTCTGGGGCGCCATGGTCTCCAGGCGGTCCAGCTCTTCGAGGGCCTTGGCCTTGGCCTCCTCCGTCATCCCCGCGTGTTCTACCTGCTCCCGGAGCCGCGTGATCTCATCCTTCTCGCCCTTGCGGCCCATCTCCTGCTGGATGACGCGCATTTTCTCGGAGAGCACGTACTGCTTGTGGTCTTCGTCCAGCCGTTGCTGGGTCTTCTCCTCGACCTCCCGATCCATGACCTGTCGGGCGGCATCCACTTCCATCAGCTTGAGGAGTGTGTGGAGGCGCGGTTCGATGTCCAGCTGCTCCAGGACGCCCTGTTTCTCCTTCACGCCCGTGGGTAGGAGGCCCGCCAGGGTGTCGATGGCCCGCCCGAGAGAAAGCTCCTTCAGCTGCTCCAGGCTGATGAGGCGCGCCGCATCGGGATTGCGCTGCAGGAAAGGTTCACAGGCAGCGTAGAAGGGCGCGTGCAGCGCGGCGAGGCCGACTTCCGCAGGTTCCGGAAGCAGGGTCACTTCCGCCTGGATGACATCCCCTTCGTCGTAGTAGCGGTCCAGTCGAATGCGGCTGATGCCCTTCACACCGAGTTTGTAGTAGTCCTTCGGCAACGCGATGAGGCTCTCCACAAGGGCGAGGCAGCCGGTGAGGTAGAGCCCCTCCTGCTTGGGAGATTCATCCTTGGGATCCTTCTGCGAGAGAAGCACGAGGTGATCCCCGGCCTTGATGGCCAGTTCCAGGGTGCGCACCGAGGCGCGGCGCCCGACCACGAAAGGCACGCGCCCTCCGGGGAAGAGCACCATGTCCTTGATGGGAATGGCAGGAAGGGTCAGGGTCTTGGTGGCGTTCATGGCATCCATTCGAACCGGTGGCGACCAGGATCGCCATTCTATCGAGCGTGCGCGGCACAAATCGAACGAAGGACACGAAGGGGCCGCCTTCGTGTCCTTCGTTCAGGGCCGAAATCGGCGTCAGCCCGCGGCGGGCACAGCAGGATTCAGGCCGAAGTGGGTCAGCACCATCTCCCGGGTCACGTGCAGGTGGCCGCGCGCGCTGCGGCTCTCACTGGGCATCTCGAACATGGGTTCGAGCAGGATCTGCTCCAGCATGGAACGGAGGCCACGGGCACCGAGTTTGCGCGTGAGCGCCTGCTCCGCAATCGCTTCCAGCCCAGTGGGATCGAAGGTGAGGTCGATCTCGTCCAGGTCGAAGAGCTTGATGAACTGCTTGCTCACGGCGTTCTTGGGCTCCGTGAGGATGCGGATGAGGGCTTCGCGATCCAGGGGATCCAGGGTCGTGAGCACGGGCATGCGGCCCACCAGCTCGGGGATCAGACCGAACTTGATGATGTCCTCGGGCTCCGCCAGCTTCAGGAAATCGCTCTGGTCCTCGCGGCTCGTGGGGGCAGCGCCGAAGCCGACGGCCTTGGCCCGCACGCGCTGCTTGATGATGTCCTCGATGCCGACAAAGGCTCCGCCGCAGATGAACAGGATGTTGCTCGTGTCCACCTGGATGAATTCCTGGTGGGGGTGCTTGCGGCCGCCCTGGGGCGGCACGTTGGCCACGGTGCCTTCCACCAGCTTCAGGAGCGCCTGCTGCACGCCCTCGCCCGAAACATC
>CAYQAS010000109.1:0-13806 GCA_964415525.1 uncultured Solibacteraceae bacterium | reverse complement strand
CCCGGGCCACGGTGGCCTTGGTGCGCTTCTTGGGCTTGTAGGGCAGGTAGAGATCTTCCAGCTCGGTCTTGGACCAGCAGCCGACGATGCGCGCCTTGAGCTCGTCCGTTAGCTTGCCCTGGCCCTCGATGGTCTTGAGGACGGTCTTCCGGCGATCCAGCAATTCCTTGTAGTAGGCGACCTTGTCTTCCACCGCGCGGATCGCGACTTCGTCCAGGGAGCCGGTGGCCTCCTTCCGATAGCGGGCGATGAAGGGCACCGTGTTGCCCTCACCCAGAAGGCCCACGATCGAGGCCACTCCAGACCTGGGTAAGGCAAGTTCCTGACAGATGCGATCTACGACAAGCTCCACAGCCAAACCCTTTCACGGCCCCTTGGGGGGAAAGGGGAATCATAGCGCGGGGGGACCGCTCCTGCCTCCATGGGGTGCAGCTCCTGCCATTTCAGGGCTTTAGAAGGCCCGAAGCCACAGCCCAAAGAGTCGTGGCCCCCAGGACAGTCCAGAGCAGGACACCCATCAGGAGCGGGCGCCAGCCCACTCGAACCAGGGTTTTCCGGTCCAGTCCCGCCCCCACCAGCAGGAGCGTGGCCACCAGCAGGCGCCGGGATCCTGCCGCGATGCCCTGCCCCATCCAGGCCAAGGAAGGCGCGGCTCCGACCAGGGCCGCCATGGCGAGGAAGCCGAGGATAAACCAGGGACGTTTCATGGGTCGCCCCGTCGCGGACCGCATCCGTGCCAGTGCGAGGGTCAAAGGCACGATCCAGAGGGCGCGCGCCAGCTTGGTGGTGACGGCCAGATCCAGTGCCCCATGCCCGAAGGCGAGGGCCGCCCCCACCACCGAACTGGTGTCATGGATGCCAAGGGCGGCCCAGAAGCCGAACCTGGGCCCATCCAACCCCGCCCATCGGCCCAGGGAGGGAAAGATCCAGAGCCCTACGGCGTTGAGCATGAAGACCGTGCCGAGCGCCAGGGAGGTCTCGCCCTCCTCCGCATCGAGCACCGGCGCCGTGGCGGCAATGGCGCTTCCCCCGCAAATGGCGGTCCCGATACCCACGAGCAAACCCATCCGCCAGGGCACCGCCAGGAGCCGGGTCAGCCCCCAGGCCAACAGCAGCACGAAGCTGAGGGTGAGTAGGGTCCATCCCAGGCCATGCAGGCCATGACGCAGCACCCGACCCAGATCCTGCCCTGCCCCGAGACCGACGACGGAAATGGCCAGGAGGCGCGGTATCCAGCGGCGACGATGGTCCGCCCAGGTGTCCTGGACGAGCCATCCGACCCCCAGCCCGAGGGCCAGGGCGGCGCCGGCAGAGATGGGCAGCACCAGACAGGCACATAGGCTGGCCAACAGCAGTGCGGGAGCCCAGGGGCGGGAGGCGGCGAACGTGTCCATCTCGTCGAGCCTGAGGCCATGCCATCATTTCTTCCAATCGCAAGAACGGATGGATCATCAGGAATTTTGATGGAAACCCTGCCCCCCTCCCTGGATCCCCGCCACCTGGAGACCTTTCGCCGGGTCGCCCTGGCAGGCACGGTGACGGAGGCCGCGCGACGGCTGGCCCTCAGCCAACCCGCGGTCACAGCCCAGATCCGTATCCTGGAGGAGGCCCTCGGCTGCCCCCTCTTCCTGCGGAGCCGCAGCGGGATGGTGCTGACGGAGGCGGGGCAGCGCCTGCTGGACGTCGCCCAACGCCTCCACGACCTGCTCGCCGAGGCGGCGGACCTCGGCGCGGCGCCCCTGCGTCTGGGCCCGCTCGAACTCGGCGCCAGCACCACCGCCGCCGCCAGCCTCATCCCGCCCCTCCTGGAGGCCTTTCTCCATCGCCACCCGCAGGTGCCCGTGCATGTGAGCGTGGGCAACACCACGGAGATGCTGACGGCGGTACGGGAGGGCCGGCTCGCCCTCGCCCTGGTGGAGGGCCTGCCCCGCGCCTCGGGCCTGCGCCTGGAGCCCTACACCACGGATGAGCTGGTGCTGGTGGCCGCCGCATCTTTGCCCGGTCCCAGCCCCAGCCGAGTCGCGGACCTCCGCCCCCTGCGGCTCCTCTGGCGCGAGGAGGGCAGCGGCACCCGCGCCGTGGTGGCCCGCGCCCTCGGCCGCAGTCGGCCCTTTCAGCCTGGAGACCTTGTCATCGGCCACACCGAGGCCCTCAAGCACGCCGTGATGCGTGGCCTGGGATGGGGCTTCCTCTCTCGCCTCAGCATCGCGCACGAGGTGGAGGTGGGGCTGCTCAAGCTCCTGCCCCTGGAGGACCTGCACATCCCCCGCACCTACAGCTGGGTCATGGGCTCCGGCGCACTGTCCCCCAGCGCCACGGCCCTCCTGCGCTGCGTCAAGCCTTGAGCCAGGGCCCAAAGTGCCGCGAGACGGAGGCGACTTCGACCTCAATCTGTGTTGCAGCACATCCCCGCGATTCCAGGAAGGCCCTCACCCCGGCCACCACGGCTTCCAGTGTGATTTGGTGCTGCCGACAGAACTTGAGCAGTTCGAAGGCCCGCAGTTCGTCCAGGGGATGAACGGCGAACCGCAAGTCCGCCTCACTGAAACAGCCGGGAAGGTATTCAGGAAGAGACATGGCGTGCTCCTGCTGAGGCTGGAATGCCCTGCCCCGCATTTCGGTAAAGCAGCCGGGAGCATTGAGATGCGGCGCCCGCACGTCAGGACGGCAGCGCACCTTCGAGCCTTAAAAGCGCCGTTTTGAGATCCACCCCACCCGCATAGCCCACCAGCGATCCGCTCGCCCCGATCACCCGGTGGCAGGGGACGAGGATGGAGACGGGATTGCTGCCGTTGGCGGCCCCCACGGCCCGGGAGGCACCGGGATCTCCCAGCGCCTTGGCGAGGTCGCCATAGGAGCGGGTTTCGCCGTAGGGAATCTCCTGGAGCGCCGCCCAGACCCTCATCCGGAAGGCCGTGCCCTCCAGGGCCAGGGGGTGATCGAATGCCTTGCGGGCACCGGCGAAATACTCGGACAGCTGCTGTCGCAGGGGTTCCGTCACCGCGGGATCCCGCTCGAAATCCGTGGAGCGGTTCGCGAGCCCCAGCATCAGTCGCTCTCGGGGCTCGTGGCCCTGGAAGCCCAGGTAGACCAGACGACCCTGACGGTCGAAGGCGGTCTGGATGGGGGCGACAGGGCTGGGGAGGAGGTGCAGCCAGGGCATCATGCGGGGGTTCCTTTCAGGCTGGCCCAGAGGTGGAAGACCGCCAGACTGCGATGGGGGGCGAGGGGCGCCAGGAGCGCCTCGGTTTCCTCGGGCCCGGGTCGGTGGTCGAGACCATGGAAACGCTGGAGGGCCAGGGTCAAACCTGCATCCCCCACAGGCACGGCATCACCGAAACCCAGGCCTCGGAGCAGCACGTAGCGGGCGGTCCAGGGACCAATGCCCTTGAGGGCGCGCAGGGTGCGTTCGGCGCGGGTGGCGGTGCCGTGACGCAGGGCCTCCAGGCTGAGTTCGCCGCTGGCGACCCTGCGCGCCGCGCCGATCAGCGTCTCCGCCTTGGCCCGGCTGAGGCGCAGGGCCGTGAGGTCCGCGGCCTCCGCCTGGGCGAGTCGATCCGGGCCGGGATGGGCGTAGAGACCATCCGCCAAGGAATGTCCAAACCGTGCCACCAGATCCCGACGCAGGGCATAGGCGAAGGCCAGGTTCACCTGCTGTCCCAAGATGGCCCAGACCAGCGCTTCCCAGGCATCCGCCGTCTGGGGCAGCCGCAGTCCGGCACGGGGCGCCACCAGGGCGGCGAAGGCGGGATCCAGCCCCCGCTCGAAGGGGCCGGGATCCAGGTGCAGCCCCAGCAAACGCAGGAGGGCGCCATGGAGTTCCCGCAAGGGCGCATCCGCCGTCACCTGGACGCGATCCCCGTGGAAGACCAGGCGCACTTGGACGGGCCGCCCGTACAGCTCGAGTCCCTTCACGAGGGTTCGCCCCGCCACCCGCTCGCAAGCGCTCATGACATCCCGGCCATGGAAGGCCAGGGTGTCATCCACCCGATAGTTCGCGGGAAGGGCAAGCTCCCCCTCCCGCGTCAGCTTTCGCCACGCGCCGGGGGTCAGGGCCATCTGGGCTTTGAAGCGGGCGTTGGCGGCAGAGAGGCTCTCGAAACCCGCCTCCAGGGCCACTTCGAAGACGCCGCCATCCGAGCGCGTCAGGGCTTGCGCCAGCCGATCCACCCGAGCGGAAGCCAGCACCTGGGCGGGAGACGGCAGACCGTGCTGGCGGAACCGCTCGCCGAGGGTCGTCGTCCCCCAGCCGCCCGCCGCCGCCAGATCCTCCACGGTCCGAAAGGTCTCCGGCGCGGCGTGAATCCGCTTCAGCAGGGCTTCCAGCGCATCCAACTCCCGATCCTCGCCAAAGGCGTCCGGCCGACAGCGCTTGCAGGGCCGGAAGCCCGCCGCCTGCGCCCCGGCCTCATCCGGAAAGAACAGCACGTTCTCCCGCTTCGGCTTACGCGCCGTGCAGGAGATCAGGCAGTAGATTCCGGTGGTGCGCACGGCCATGTAGACACGCCCGTCGAACCGGACATCCCGGGCCAGGGAGCGCGCATACAGTTCGTCGAAGTCCTGTTCCATGCCGCCAGCATAGGGAGCGCCACCCGGGGCGTCTTCCGGATTCCGCCGCCTGAATTACGAACGCACATAGCGCAGTTGGCCAGGTTCCTCTCCCGAGCCGTCCCGCGCGAAACCGCAGCGTTCCAAGACACGGATGGAGGCCAAGTTGTCCCGGTGGACATGGGCCTGCACTGCTTTGACGCCCTGGGCGAGCGCATGGTCCACCAGGGTCGTGACGATCTCCCGGGCAAACCCTTGGCCCCGGTGTGCCTCCACCAGCGAGTATCCAATCTCCACCCGACCCTCCACGGGGGGTCCGAAGTAGCCCGCGGCGCCCACGAGGCTCCCCTCTTCCCGTTCCCTGGCGTACCACCCGAACCAGCCTGCCTGCTCCGGTGCGGCACGCAATTGATCCCGAAAGAAGGTGATGGCGTCGCGATCGTATTCTCCCGGGGGCCAGTCGATGCCCACCTCCGCTTCCAGGGCCTTGGCGAACCCCGCCGGGTCGTCCAGTTCCAGGGTGAGCAGGTCCACCGTGGCGGCGATCAATTCCAGACGGGGCGTATCAAGGCTGAGCATGGGGCTCCTGGGGGTGGGTGCTGGGAACTCGGAGGGGTTGGAGCCAGTCTGCGCCTCGAACGGGTCCAGCGATAGACTTGAGCCATGTCCCGCCCCGACCTCGACGACCTGGACCGCCGCCTGCTCGCGGAACTGCTGGCGGATGCACGCCTGCCCCAGGCCGCGCTGGGCGCCCGTCTTGGGCTCTCCCGTTCCGCAGTGCAGGCCCGCATCCAGCGCCTGGAGCGGGATGGTGTGATCCAGGGCTACACCCTTCGCCTGGGCACGGAGCGCCCTGCAGGGGTGCGCGCCTACCTGCTCATCAAGGGCGGCGCGAGCCACGATCGCGCGGTGAAGATGCTGGAGGCCTTCCCCGAGGTGAAGGTGGCCGACTCCGTGAGCGGGGACATCGATCTCGTGCTGCAGATCGAGGGCGAGCGCCTGGAGGACATCAACCGCATCCGGGATGAAGTGGGCCGCCTGCCCGGCATCGCCTCCACCCAGACCCTGCTCGTGATGGCCCCCCGCTTCGACCGAAGGTAGACCACGGGTGCGTCTCCCGGCAGCCTGCGCCGAAAGGCGAAGGCGTCGAGCGGCGGGAACCAGGCTTGGCCAAAGGCCAAACTGGAGCCCGCCGCGACCGGGGGCGCCTGACACAACGGGTGCGCCTCCCTGCAGCCTGGGGTCAGTTCGTCAGGGGCCGCTCCAGCAGCAGGGTCTCGCGATCATAGTCCCCAGAAGGATCCGGGCCGACGTCCGTGAAACCGGAGGATGTGAAGAGGCCATACGAGGCCCTGAGCCGGGGATTCGTGCGGGCCACCACCATGGAGGCGCCCCGGGTGCGGCTCTCATCCACCGCAAGCCCCACCAGGGCCCGCCCGATGCCCCGCCCCTGGCAGGCGGGATCCACGGCGAGCTTGATGATCTCCCAGCGGCCGAGCCCCAGGGGCACGATGGCGCAGGTGCCCACGACCGTGCCGTCCAGCCGCGCGAAGAAGACTTGTCCGCCCAAGGCCAGGATGCAGCCCTCGGGATCTCCCAGCACTTCCTCATCCGTCGGTTCCAGCTTGAAGTAGCGCTGAATCCAGGCCCGATTGAGGGCATTGAACACGCCCCGCCAGGAAGGGTGGTAGGCGAAACACTCCAGATGGCCTTCCTGACCGGAAAGCGCCATCAGGGCCAGGGGTTTCGGAATGTCATACATGGCAGCCTCCCGAATGGGTGCTACTGGGGCTTGGTGAAGCGCGGCGGCGGCAGCTCGCCCTTCTCCACCATCTGGAGCGTCTTCTGCAGTCGCTGCTTGCGGTCGGCGTCCGATTCCTTCTCGAGGAGCTGCTTCAAGGCTGCCAGGTGCGCAACCTTCAGAGCCTCCGCCGCAGGGGCCTCCACATCGGGCTTCACGCCCACGTGTTCCCAGTTCGTCTTCGTCACAGGGTTGATGGCGCGGCCATTGGGAATGAAGGCCACGAAGCCGTGAACCAGGGGCAGCACATCCCCCGGGTTGGCGCCGCCACCGGTGACTTCGCCCACGAGGGTGGCCCGCTTCTGGGTCTGAAAATCGTAGGCGCACTCTTCGCCGCCACTGAACGTGAAGCCGCTGGTGAGCACATAGACCGGCTTCGTGTATCGGGGGCTGGCGGTGGCGCTGGTCCAGAACTGGCGCGTCTCGTTTTCCTTTCGGCTGTAGATGCTGTTGATGTGCCGGGAATCCCCCTCGGGAAAGAAGTGGCTCACCAACTGCACCACGCCCTCGGGGCTGCCGCCGCCGTTCTGGCGGAGGTCCAGCACCAGTGCATCCGTACCGGAGAGCAGCGTGAGGGCCGCGCTGTAGGCCGCACCCACGGTTTCTGCCGAAGGGAACCCGCGCACATCCAGGTAGCCCACGTTCCCCTGCAGGATCTCCGTGCGGGCGAGACCGAAGCCCCGGCGGGCCACGGAGGCCTTGGCCTGGGCCATCTGCTCGGCGGTGGGCGCGGTCTGCGATTCTGGGCGCGGCTTGAAGTCCGGCGCATGCATCACGCGAAAGTGACCGTCCTTGCCCAAGGCACGAAGATCCTCATGGAGCGCCTTGGCAAAGGCCTCCGCTGTGGTGCTCGCATCGTAATCCCCCTTGGCGACCTTGGCGGAGAGCGCCTTCGCCACGGTGTCGGCCACCTCGGGAAAGACATATTGCGTGCGCAGCGCCTCGCCGAGGGATTTCACGACCGCCAGACGCTGCTCCCGGGTGACGGGCGCGGCGGGCTGGGCCATCAAGGATGTGACGAGTGCAGGAAGCAGGAACAGGGATCGCATGGGGCTCCTCGTGGATCAACCCCAGCCTGGGCCAGCGACCTGCCGGTTCCCAGGCGGCGAAGTGCCAGGACACCGGCAGATTGCCAACCGGAGCCTGTCGTCAATGCGTCGGCTTCAGCTCCAGCTCCATGCGGTCCTCGAAGGCCTTGCCATCGCGCTTGCCGCTGGCCGTGAGCATGTTCTTTCCGGGCTTTAACCGCACCGTCCAGGTGTGGTGGACCCTCGGCCCAGCCACGGTGCCGGGACCGCAGGGCGCGCCGTTCAGCGAGAGGCCGATCCCTTCTACGTTGCTGTAGACGTGCACGGTCTGCTCCGCCTTCGTGCGCGTCGTGAGCCGTTTGTCCGCCAGATGCAGCATGGGCGCAGGGTTCCACGCCGCCTTGTAGAGGAAGAAGGCGTCCTTCTTCACCGTGCGGTCGTAGCTCACGAGGCCTTTCTGATTGCGCCCGGGCACGCCGCCGCGGTTCCACCAGGGGCAGGTGAAGTCGAACATGTTCCAGACGTAGGTGCCCCATAGGTGTGGCGCCCGCTCGATGGCGGCGAGGTGCACCTCGTGGCTGCGGCTCTGGTAGCCCTCGGGATAGAACTGGCCGCGGGTCGGATCGCCCTGCTCCGTGTCGTTCTCGCTCTGCTGCTTCCAGTTCCCTTCGGCGCCGTATTCCGAAAGGGAGATCAGCGTGCCGGGCCGGGTCCTAGTCCGCGCAATCCAGCCGGCGATGTCCCCCATCTGCCCTTCGTACCAGCCGTAGTAGCGGTTGTGCCCCTGCAGATCCGCGTGGTGGTTCATGGGCTTCTCGAGATCGCCGTAGCCCGTCACCGCCACCGTGGGCCGGTCGGGATCCTCCAGCTTCGCGAGGTCGTGCAGTTCCCGCGTGAGGCGCACGGGGAACTCGGTGTGGTCCTTGGTGTAGACCTCGTTGTGCAAGCCCCAGGTGAAGATCGACGGGTGGTTGAGGTTCTGGCGGATGAGCTCCTGCAGCTGCTGGCGAGCGTTTTCGCCCTCCTGCCCCGTCCAGGTGTTCACGAAGGGGATCTCCGCCCACACCAGGAAACCCATGCGGTCCGCACTCGCATAGACGTATTCCGCCTGCTGGTAGTGGGCGAGGCGCAGGGTGCTGGCACCGATCTCGGCCATGAGATCCAGGTCCTGCTGATGGTCGGCGTTGGAAAGGGCCGAGCCCTTGCCCTCCCGCTCCTGGTGTCGACAGACGCCCCGCAGCGGGTAGGGTTCGCCGTTCAGGAGGAAGCCCCGCACCGGATCGATGCTGAAGCTGCGCAACCCCAGGGGCTGATCCACAACATCCACCACCGTCGCGCCGTCTATCAGGCTCACCGTGGCCCGGTAGAGGTAGGGATCGCGCTTGCCGTGCCAACGGTGGGGCTTGGCGATGCGCAGATCCTGGGCATAGGTCTGGACCCCGCTGGGACGCACGGTCAGGGGCGATTCCACCTTCGACACCAGCTGTCCGGTGGCATCCCTGACTTCAGTGCGCAGCGTCAGGACCCGTGGCACCGTCCCAAGGTTGGCCAATTTCGCCTGCAGCGTCACCAGGGCTTCGGCCGCATCCACCTTGCGCTGCTGCAGGGCGATGCCGGGCCCCGCGCAATCCGTGGGCGTGATGTGGACGGGATCCAGCACCAACAGCTCCACCGGGCGGTAGATTCCGCCGAACACGGCAAAGAGGAAGTGGTTCACAGGCAGCACGTCCGGGCGGCTGGCGTTGTCCGCCCGCACCCGCAGCTCATTGGCGCCGGGTTTGAGGGCCTCAGTGATCTCGAAGCAGAAGGCACTGTAGGCACCCTTGTGCTGGCCCACGGCCTTCCCGTTCACATAGACATCCGCCACGCTGCCCACGCCCTCGAAGCGCAGGAAGACCTTCTTGCCCGCCCAGGCGGCGGGCATGTCCAGGCTGCGGCGGTACCAGCCGATGCCCGCATACATGCCCTCGCCGGACTGCGCATCCGTGGCATTCCAGGTGTGGGGCAGCGCCACGTCCCGCCAGTTGGGCACGTCGCTGCCCCTGAGGTCTGGCACGCCCCAACGGGCGAACTGCCAACCGTCCAGGAGCGGCTGCCGGAGGCGTCCCTGGGCGGCCAGCGGCAGGGTCAGAAGCAAGGCGGCGACGATTGAAGGATGCATGGGGCACCTCGAAGCAGGGCGGAGCGTCCCCTATTCTGGCCCGCACCGACGGCGTACCATCATGAAAACAAGGAAGTTACAAATCGCGTAAGCGATGTAACCCGACCCAACATTTCGGACCCAGCATGTTGCGCAGAAGGGGTCCCATCGTCGATTTCCAGGGATCGCCCAAGACGCACCCGATCACCTGCGTCATCCTGGGGCCATCCACCGGAGCCTCCATGCCCGCGATCGCCTGCCTATTCGCTGTCGTCTCCCTGGTGCCCGCGGCACCCGTGATGGAGATGCAAGCGTCCGGTACCACCGCCCGGCTGCGCGGGGTCAGCACCGTGAGCGACCGGGTGGCCTGGGCCAGCGGTACCAGCGGCACCGTGCTCAAGACGGTGGACGGCGGCAAGACCTGGCTGCGGCAAACGGTGCTGGGGGCCGAGAAGCTGGACTTCCGGGACATCGAGGCCTTCAGCGCCGACGAAGCCACCGTCCTCAGCATCGGCCCAGGGGACGCCAGCCGCATCTATCGAACGAAGGACGGCGGCGCCACCTGGGCGCTCCAGTTCCTGAACCCCGACCCCAAGGCCTTCTACGATGCCCTGGCCTTCTGGACGCCCCAGCGGGGCCTCGCCATGAGCGATCCCGTGGATGGCCGGTTCCGCCTGCTGGCCACAGAGGACGGCGGCGCGCACTGGAAGCTCCTGGCACCCGCCATGCCTGAAGCCCTGAAGGACGAAAGCGCCTTCGCCGCCAGTGGCACCTGCCTGGCAGTCGGTCCCGACCAGCGGGCCTTCATGGTCACCGGAGGCGGTGGCCGGAGCCGGGTGTTCACCAGTTCGGATGCGGGGTTGAGCTGGACCGCCGCCCCCACCGAGATGGAGGCCGAAGCACCCACTTCGGGTCTCTTCGGCGCCGTCTGGCTCGACGCCCGCCGGGGCCTGGCGGTCGGAGGCGACTTCCGCCGAGAGGAAGCGCCCTCTCGCCTCATGGCCACTGATAACGGCGGAAAGACTTGGACGACCCTCACCCGCCTGCCGGGCTTCCGCAGCGCCATAACCTCCCTGAATGGCAAGACTCTGGTGGCGGTCGGCCCTAATGGCTGCGACCTCAGCCGCGACCGGGGCCGCACCTGGGAACCTTTAAGCACCGTCGGCTTCCACGCCATCTCCGCCAAGGGGCGCGTGGCCTGGGCCGTGGGCGAACAGGGCCGCATCGCCCGGATCGCGTTCTAGTCAGTCGGTCTTCCGAGCCCGTGGGTGGGCATGCTCGTAGGTCTTGGCCAACTGCTCCAGGTCCAGGTGCGTGTAGCGCTGGGTGGTGCTGAGGCTGCTGTGACCCAGGAGTTCCTGAATGGCCCGCAGGTCCATGCCGCGGTTCAGGAGGTGGGTCGCAAAGCTGTGGCGCAGGGCGTGGGGACTCACCTTGGCGCGGACGCTGGCCTGCTCGAGGGCGCGAGCGAGAAAGGTCCGCACGCTCTCCGGCGTGAGCCGCCCGCCTTTCTGGTTGAGAAAGAGCGCCGGCGTAGGGGGCAGGTGCTTTTCCGCCAGCAGCATCTTCCGGTGGGCGAGGTAGGTCTCCAGGACCGCCAGGGCCGTGTCGTGGAAGGGCACAATGCGTTCCTTGCTGCCCTTGCCGAGCACCTGCAGCACGCGTTCCGAAAGCAGCAGGTCCTGCAGGTCCAGCCCCGTTAATTCCGACACGCGTAGGCCGCTGGCGTAGAGCAGCTCCAGCAGTGCCTGGAGTCGGGCGGAGACGAAGTCTGTAGCGGGGGGAAGGTCCAGGAGATCGGTGCTTTCCCCTTCCGTGAGGAAGGCCGGCAGACGCTTGGGCTGCTTGGGATTGCGCAGTCCTTCCGCCGGGTTCCGCTCCAGGCGCCCCGTCTCAAAAGCCCAGCGGAACAGCGCGCGCACGGTGGAGAGAATGCGGGCCTGACTGGCGGGATCGAGGCCCCGGCTGCCGAGCTCCTGGGCGAAGCGGCGCAGGGCGCGGCCCATCACGTCGAGCCCCGGCCAGGACTCCGCCACCGCGTGGACCTGCAGCTTCTCCAGATCCCCCCGCTGGGCGCGAAGGGTATGGGGGCTGACCCCCCGAGCCTCCTGTTCCCGCAGGAAGGTGCGCACGGCGGCGTCGAGTTCGGGAACGCCCGGTCGGCCTTCAGGCTGGAACAAACCGGCATCCCCCATGACGGCACCCCTCCTCCCGGTGCAAATCCTGACAGTTTGATACCATAGCGCTTTCCCACCCACGCCCCGGAGCCTCGTTTGATCCAGACCATCGCCGAGCTGTTTTACGAAGCGCTGCGCTTCGACTACCCGGATGCCCTGGCCTACCGCAGCGCCGGATCCTACCGAGGCATCAGCCACGTGGAGCTCCAGGCGCGGGTGGAGCGCATCGCCCTGGCCCTCTCAGCCCGGGGCCTGAAGCCTGGCGACCGGGTGGCCTTCCTCTGCGAGAACCGCCCCGAGTGGGCCATCCTCGACTACGCCTGCGCCATCAGCGGAATCATTTCCGTACCCGTCTACCACACGTTGAACGCCGAACAGGTGGGCGAGGTGCTCCGGCACTCCGGCGCAAAGCTGGTCTTCTGCCAGAACCTGGACCAGCTGGACAAGATCAACACCGTCTGGAAACTCCTGCCGGATCTCGACATCGCCCTGCTCCTGGAGGGCGCCCCGGTGCGGACCTCCGAGCGCACCTGCATGCGGTGGAAGGAGCTGACGGCGGAGGGCGAGGCCCTGGAGGAACGACGTTCCGAAGTCCGCGAGTGGGCCAGACAGCGCACCCCGAACGATGTCCTGACGCTCATCTACACCAGCGGCACCACGGGCGCACCGAAGGGCGCCATGCTCACCCACGGCAACCTGGTGGCCAACATCCTGTCGGGCCTGGAGGCCATCCCGCTCAACCAGGGCGAGATCTGCCTGAGTCTGCTGCCGCTGTCCCACATCTTCGAACGCATGGGCGGACACTTCACCATGCTCCACGCCGGGGTGCGGATCTACTACGCGGAGCATCTGAACATGCTGGCCCAGAACCTCCAGGAGGTGCAGCCGCACATCCTGCTGGCGGTGCCTCGCGCCTTCGAGAAGATCTATGCCCGCATCGTGGAGAACGTGAGTGCCGGCGGTTTCGCCAAGCGCCTCGCCTTCAAGTGGGCCCGCACCGTCGGCTTCCGCGTGGCCCCCAAGCTCTACCGAGGCCAGCGCCCCACAGGCTACCTGGGCGTCATTTACGCCCTCGCGGACCGGCTCGTCTTCAGCAAGATCCGCGAGCGCACCGGCGGACGCCTGGGCCTCACCATTTCCGGCGGCGCCGCCCTGGAGCCCCGACTGCTGGAGTTCTTCTGGGCCGCAGGCATTCCCATCCTGGAGGGCTATGGCCTTACGGAGACGAGCCCCATCCTCACCCTGAACCGTCGGGGCGAAGTGGCCCCAGGGTCCGTCGGACGACCGCTCATGGAGGAATGGAACGGCCGCCCGTTCCTGAAGCTGAGCGGTCTCGGCGAGATCCTCTGCCAGGGCCCCAACGTGATGCTGGGCTACTGGAAGGATGACGAAGCCACCCAGGAAGCCTTCACCGCCGACGGTTACTTCCGTACTGGGGACGTGGGTTGCCTGGATGACGAAGGTCGACTCCACATCACGGATCGAATGAAGGAGATCCTCGTCACCAGCGGCGGCAAGAACGTGGCACCGCAGCCCATCGAGAATCAGCTGCGCCGCGACCGCTACATCGAGCAGGCCGTGCTCCTCGGCGACGGTCGGAACTTCATCAGCGCCCTGCTGGTGCCCAACCTGATCCTGCTGCGCCGCTGGGCCGACCGCCGCAAGCTGCAGTACTTCAGCGACTCCGAACTGGTGAACCTGCCCCAGGTGCGCACCCTCATCGCCTCCCGGGTGGAGCGTGTGAACGCCCGGTTGGCGCCCTTTGAACAGATCAAGCAGTTCCGCCTGCTCGACCGGGAACTCACGCCGGAAGCGGGCTTCTTGACGCCCTCCCTCAAGGTAAAGCGTCGGGTCATCCACGAGGCCTTCGCGTCCCTCATCGGCAGCATCTATGGTGATAGCGGGATCATCCTGCGGTAGCGGCCCACAAATCGCTCGATTGGGTCGATGATGGACGAGATGGAATCCGGCACCCCCCCTCCCGAATCCGCCCAGGCTCCCGAACCCGCCGCCCCACCCGAGGCGGCGCTTCCCAAGGGCCCATTCCGTCAGCTCAAAGAACTGCTCGACATGATTAAGTTTGAGCACACGGTCTTCGCCCTGCCCTTTGCC
>CAYQAS010000108.1:0-13831 GCA_964415525.1 uncultured Solibacteraceae bacterium | reverse complement strand
CTTGACTACGAGGAGGCGTACGTGGGCTGGATCCGGTCACGGGAGCTGCGCCATTGCCGAAAGCAACCAAGCCCGCCCGCAGGCAGTTGAAGAAATGGCCTTCAATATGTTTGGTCTGATCGATATTTTTCGCGATGGGACCGAACACGCCGTAGGAGAGCAGAATGCCGAGCATGGTGCCAATCAGGGCCGCGCCTACCTTGGCACCGATGACATCAGGAAGCTTGTCCAGGTAGCCCATGGTGATCACCACCCCGATCACGCAAGCGACAATGCCGAATGCTGGTAGGGAGTCCGCGAGACCGTTGACCGCACCCCCGGGCGCGGCGCTCTCCGCATGATGCACATCCAGATCCATGTCCATGACCTGGTCGATCTCATCGATCTTGGCGCTGCCGTTGATGAGCAGCTTCATCGAGTCGCAAAAGAAGTCCAAGGCGTGGTGGTCATGCAGCATCGCCGGGTATTTCTTGATGATCGAAGAACTGTGAGGGTCGTTGACATCCTGCTCCAGCGCCAAGAGTCCACCCTTCTTGATATTTACGTAAATCTCATACTGCATCATGAGGCTCTCCATGTACACCGGTTTGCTGTACTGGGGCCCCTTGAGCGGCACCATGAAGTTCGCCGCCACGGACTTGATGATCACCATCGGGTTGGTCATGAGGAAGGAGCCTGCTCCGGCGCCGAAAATCATGAGGCCTTCGGCCGGCAGGGGGTGCAGCAGGACGGGAATGGCACCGCCCTCCATCAGATACCCGCCGATGATGGACCCGAGAACGATGACAAGGCCGATGATGAAGAACATGGAAGGCTCCCTTTCAGCCCATCGGGAGCGTCCCCTGCCCTCTTAAGCTACGGCACCCGGTAGAGCCGGAGACAGGCTCCTGGCCGCCCCGACAGGGGCAGGACGCGCTCGGGCTCGATGCCAGGCACTTCAAAGGAGTGGCTGATGAGCAGGCTGCCGGAGGCCATTTCGTTCCGCACCTTCCGCCAAAGATCCGCCATGGGCGCCGGACTGAGAAAGACGAAGGCAACGTCATATCCCTGCAGGTTTTCTCGCCACAGGGAGCCCAGCTTCATCTGGCTGTTCGACCGGCGGCATCGGAGCCAGGCCAGCAGCCACACCAGCGGGCTGGCCTCCACGCCGACCACATGCCAGTCCGCCCGCATCCGGGCGAGATGGGCCACAGGCCCGCCGAGTCCCGCCCCCAGATCCACAAACGTCCCCGAACCCTGTGGAAGCAGATCCGCCAGGGTGCTCCAAGCCTGCCGATTGCTGTTGTAGAGCGGCACCCGGGTGAGCAAGCCGCCGCCAAAGACGAGGCCCAGACCCGCCAACAACATCAGGTAGAGCCATGTCGGCAGGGTGTGGCCCACCTGCCAGAAGAGGGCGGACGGTACGAGAAGCACAAAAGCCCGCCAACCCGCACCGAGGCGCAGAAGCGTTGCGGCAGACGCGCCCAGCACGCCGGCCGCGAGGGCCCAGACCGCGAGAGGCCAGTTCGACGTGCCGGGGCCGAGACGCAGCAGCACGATTCCCACCAGCCCGACGAACAAGGCCAGAAGCGCCCGCCAAACCGGAAGCACGGCCAGACGGCGGAGCAGTGTGAGCGGGGTGGCGTGCATCGGCCCATGATCCTCCCGACGCAGGGCCCGGGGCAACGAGACGGGTAGACCGCGGGTGGGAGGTGCGCCTCCTGAGCCCGTTCAGGAATCCGACGCCGAGGCTGGAGCCGGGACGGCTCCCCGCCGATAGACCTCCTGCCAAGGAGGTGGCATGAGCCGGTCCCAGCCCGAGCGCATCGGACGGTACGAGGTGATCCAGCCCCTCGGCCAGGGGGGCATGGGCACGGTCTACCTCGCCACGGATCCGCTGCTGAAACGCCGGTTGGCCATCAAGGTGGTGCGGGATCCCGGTTCGGACGCCCTGGAACGGGTCCTGGAACGCTTCCAGCGGGAGGCTGAAATCAGCGCCCAGCTCAGCCATCCGAACATCATCACGGTCTTCGACGTGGGTGAAGATCCGAATGTGGGGCCATTCCTCGCCATGGAATTCGTGGACGGCCAGAGCCTCGCCTTCCTCATGCGAGAGCGGCGGCCCAGCCTCGAAACCGGGCTCTTTCTGCTCCTGCAGGCCATGCGCGGCCTCCAGGCGGCCCACCTCGCGGGCATCATCCACCGGGACGTGAAACCCGAGAACATGCTCGTGAGCGAGGGCGGGCACCTGAAGCTCATGGATTTCGGGCTGGCCCGGGGCGAGCACAGCCGTCTGACCGCCACGGGCGCCGTGCTGGGCACCCCCGCCTTCACCGCCCCCGAGATGATCATGGGAGCCGAACCCAGCCAAGCCACCGACCGCTATGCATTCTGCGTCACCGCCTTCGAACTGGTCACGGGGGAACTCCCTTACAAAGGCGACAGCATCGGCACGACCCTCTATCGCATCGTGCACGAACCGCCGAGCATGCCCCAAGGGCTTCTGCCGGAACTCGGTGAGGTCTTCCGGAAGTGCCTGTCCAAGGATCCGGCCCTCCGACCGCAGAACCTGGCCGATTTCATGAACGAGCTGATCCGAACGACGCCGATCTCCGCAGAGACCCGGCGGCGGCTGCTCGGGTTCATGGAGATGGATGGACTGGCGCGGCCCCTGCCCACCCAAACGCCCCCTTCGGACCTGGACGGCATCCCAACCATGGCGGTGAGTCCGCCCAAAGGCCTGAAGCCCGGTGTGCCGCGCCCGCCAAAGCTCCCGGCCCCAAGGGTCGTGTTGCCCACACCTCCACGAGGACTTCCTCCGGCCCCCAAGGTGCCCGCCCTCAAGCCCAAGCCGCTTCCGCCTCTGCCGAGGCCCAGTCGAAATCCGTTGCCGACCCCGATCGCTCCAGTCCTCGACCCCGTTCCCGAGGCCGAGGACTGGAACGCCCCCTTTGCCGATGTGGACTGGGACGCCGTATTGGCACCTGCGAGCCCGGACCCCCGGACCGACCTGGCCCTCGACCTGGAGGACGTGGACGTGCTCGCCGCCGAGGAGCACGCCGAGGCCGAGGAGGCGGTGGAGGATCTCCAGCACCTGCTAGAAACGTGCACCGGCAACGATGTGCTCGAGGCCGAAGACCGGGCGGAGGTCGAGGAGTCCAAGGGCTGGACCCACGGCGCGTCTTAGGAGCAACACGGCCCGCCGGGTGGCGGGCCGTGGGGTTCCGGATGCGGCGGAACGGTCTACTTCAGGGGCTTCAGGGTGAGGGGGTCCCTCAGGGGCAGATGCTGGATCGGCAGCTTGGCCGCGTCCTTCAGCAGACCCGCGTGGTCTTTGTCGCCGGCTTCAGCCTCTGCGGCCTTGCCCACCACGAGGATCACGGCCTGGGTGGGGTCCAGGTATTTCTTAGCCACGCGCTGGACGTCATCCTTCGTGACCGCCTGGATCTTCTCGCGGTAGTCCGCCCACCAGTCCGCAGGCCAGCCCGTCAGGTGCTCGCTAGCGAAACGGGCCGCCACGGACTGCTTGTCCGCCCAATCGGCGGGGTAGCCCAGGACGATGCCGTCCTTGATCACCTTCATCTCTTCATCACTGACCGGCTCCTGCTTGATCTTCTCGAGGTGCTCAAGGATCAGGCGCAGGGCATAGGCGACGGAGCGGTTCTTTGTCTGCAGGCTGCAGCTGAAGTCACCCTTCCAATAGGCGCCGGCGCTGAAGTTGGAGCCCACACCATAGGTGAGGCCCTCGTCGGAGCGCAGTTTCTTCATCAGGCGGCTGGTGAAGCCGCTGCCGCCCAGGATCTGATTCATCACCTGCACGGCATGCCAGTCAGCATCCGTGCGGCGCAGGCCGGGGATGGTCAGGCTCACGCTGCTCTGGGGCACATCCTTGTCGACCACGTAGATGCCTGGCTTGCGGACGTGGGTCGGGGCGGGCACCTTGGCGCTCACTTCGGCTCCGGGCGCCGCTTTGAGGGCACCGAGGGTCTTGTTGAGCTGGTCGAGCATCGCCTTTTTCTCGAACTTGCCGGAGACGGCGATGACGAGGTTTGAGGGATGGATCAGACGCTTGTGGAAGGCCGCCATGTCCTCGCGGGTGATGGCATCCAGGCTGGCCTGGGTCATGTCCGCAGTGGTGTAGTGGTTCTCGCCATTGAGCAGGTAGCCGTTCTGATAACCGGCGATGCCCATGACGTTGTCGTTGCGGGTCTGAAGCCCCTGCTTGGAGCTCTTCTTGGCCAGGTCGAGACGATCCTGGGCGAAGGCGGGCTGCTGCATCACTTCGAGGAAGAGATCGAGGCCTTCCTTGAGGTCCTTCTCCATGACCTGCATGAAGATGGAGCCGCTGGTGCTGCCGAGGTTCGTGCTGATGCGGCCCGCCAGGAACTCGAGGCGTTCGTCGAGCTTCTCGGCGGGAGTCTTGGTGGTGCCGCCGGCACGCCACTGGGAGCCGGTGAGGCCCGCGAGGCCTTCCTTGCCCTTGGGCTCGAGGTAGCTGCCGCCCTTGATCATCACGTTCAGACGCACGAAGGGCACGCCCTGGGGATCCGCGGCAATGTAGACGGGGATGCCGTTCTTCAGCTTGGCGACGAAGTCCTTGGTGCGGGGTGCCTGGAAGGTCTGGGGCTTGTAGGTGAGCTTCTCGGGCCGGTCGGGGATCTGCTGGGCGCTGAGGGCGCCGCCCACCAAAAGGAGGCTGAGGGTCAGGTTCTTGATCATCACTTGGACTCCAGCTTCTGGACGCGATCGCGGAGCTTCTTCAGGAGGTAGTCGAAGATGGGCTTGGCCTGGGGCGGCACCTGGGCAGCCTGGCCCTCCATCTGACCCAGCACAGCCTTGCACTTCTCCAGGTCCAGGGTCTCCAACTGCTTGAGCTGAGCCTGGATCATGGGACGGGCCTCGGCAGGGATCTGCTCCAGCTCAGGATCCACCGGGCCCTCCTGCTTGACCGCCTTGCGGTGCACCAGGATCACGGAGCGGTTCTCGGGCTTGAAGTAGGTGGCAGCCACGCGCTTCACATCGTCCTTGGTGACGGCGTTCATGCGGGCGGGAGCCTCCAGAAAATCCTTGTACGTGCCCGCAGCATCCGCCTCTGCGAGGCCGTCACGCAGACCTTCGTTGCTCTCCAGGCGGGCGTAGGTCTGGGCCTGCACCTGGTTCTTCACCTTCTGCAGTTCCTGATCCGTGATGCCATCCTTGGCGATCTTTTCAACTTCGGCGTAGAGCATGGGCTCCACATCCTCGGGCTTGCGATCCGGCGTGGGCATGGCGAGGAGGTAGAAGGAACCTGCCAGCTTCTGCCCGCGGCCGAAGCCCTGGGCGCCGGTGGCCACCTTCTTGTTGAGCACCAGCTCCTTGTGCAGGCGACCGGAGTTGCCGTTCAGCACGGCCGTCAATACGTCCAGGGCCGGGCCGTCCTTGTGGACATCCGGAACCGTCTTGAAGACCGCCACGGCCATGGGCGTGGTGTCCGCCTCGCCCACCATGCGCTGCTCGGCGGGCTGCGGGGGTTCCTGGGTGATGATGGGGGGCACACCCGCGGGATTCGCGGGAATGCGGCCGAAGTAGCGCTCCATCAAAGGCAGGGCTTCGGCGGTCTTGAAGTCGCCCACCACGACGGCCGTGATGTTGTTCGGCGCGTAATAGGTGGCGAAGAAGCGGTTGGCCTCCTCGCGGGTCACCTGGCTGATGTCGCTGACCCAGCCGATGACGGGCCAGCTGTACGGATGGGCCTGCCAGAGCATGGCATTGAAGGCCTCCATCAGCTTGCCGGTGGGGGTGGCGTCCGTGCGCTGACGGCGCTCTTCGAGCACCACGTCCCGCTCGCTGTAGAACTCCCGGAAGACGGCGTTCTTCAGGCGGTCGGACTCCAACCAGGCCCACAGCTCGAGCTTATTGGACGGCACATCGATGTGGTAGAAGGTCGCATCCTGGTGCGTGTAGGCGTTCATGCCCTGGGCACCTTCCTGCTTGTAGACCTTGTCCAGCTCGTCCTTCACGATGAGCTCGCGCTGCTGCTTCACCAGCGCGTCGAACTGGCCCTGAAGTTCCTGGAGGCGCGGCGTGCGCACCTTGGGATCCGACATGTCGGCGATCTCGCCGCGGCGCTGTTTCTCACGCAGGATGTCCATCTCCTGGCGGATCTGGGCCTGGACCTTGTCCTGGGCCAGGTTCAGCTCGGCGTCCTTCTTGGCGTCGCGGGTGCCAATGGTGTTCGTGCCCTTGAACATCATGTGTTCAAAGAGGTGGGCGATGCCGGTGGCCCCGGTGCGCTCATTGGCACTGCCGGCACGGACGATCCAGCCGGCACTGATGGTGGGCTGGTCGTGGCGTTCCACCAGCAGTACGCGCATCCCATTGCTGAGGGTGTGCGCCTGGACGGGGATGTCCTGAGCCAGGACAGACGCCGACGCCGCCAGGATCATGGGCAGCCATCGGGCAGAGATAAGGGGCATGGAATCCTCCAGAAACATGAGCTTTTCAGCCTACCGAAGGGTTATCCCCCCATTGATCACTTTCCGACGAACGGCGATTTCGCTCCTCTGAATGACGCTCTCGAGGCATCGACCGCTGGATTCGCTGCCCAGGGCGCCCAAACGTTGCGCTCGATACACTGGAGTCATGCCCACGGGTCGCTTCGCTCCCTCCCCCACCGGCGTCCTCCACCTGGGGAACCTGCGCACGGCCCTGGCCTCCTGGCTCTCCGCCCGAACCGCCGGCGGCCGCTGGATCATCCGCATGGAGGACGTGGATGGCCCCCGCTGCCGCCGCGAACTGGGAGATCAGCAGCTCGCCGATCTGGAAACCCTCGGACTGGTGTCCGATGCGCCCATCCTCTGGCAGTCGGATCGGGGGGACCGCTACCGCGAAGTTCTGGGCCAGCTCGCCTCCGAAGGCCATCTGTATACCTGTGCGTGCACCCGTCGCGACCTCGCCGTGCTCGCAAGTGCCCCCCATGCCGAGGATGGGCTGCGCCCCTACCCGGGTCGTTGTCGAGAGCGCCGGGTGGATCATTTTTGTCCCGAGGCCCTGCGCGTGCAGCTCCCGGATGGACCCTTGGCCTGGGACGATCGCGTGCTCGGCCCCCAGACCGATGAGCCCTCCCGACTCACCGGAGATCCCCTGGTGTTCCGTCGGGATGGCTGTTTCGCCTACCACCTCGCAGTGGTGGTGGACGATGGTGACCAGGGGGTGACGGAAGTGGTGCGCGGCGCCGACCTGCGCAGCGTGACCGCCACCCACCTCCACCTCCAGTCGCTGCTCGGAATGCCTCATCCCGCCTACGCCCACCTCGGCATGGTCACCGCCCCGGACGGCAGCCGCCTCGGGAAGCGGGACGGCGCCCTGGGGCTGGAGGCGCTGCGACGGCGTGGGATGGCCCCCTCCGACCTGCTCGGCTGGCTCGGTTGGAGCCTCGGCTGTCTTCCCACACCCAAGCCAGTCCAGGCCGAAGACCTCGTGCCCACCTTTGCCTGGTCCCGCGTTCCAGCAGGTCCCGTGGCGATTCCCCGCGACTGGTGCTGAGGCGCGGGCCTGGACGCCCGCCGAACCGCCGTCCCAACCCTGACCTGGATCTTCCTTGGTCCGAATCGCTGGGTGGGGCGACGCCTCAGCGCCGGACCCGCCGCTCCGCCTGCCGTCGGCCGAGTTCCTTGACGATGGAAGCCGCTCGGTTCTGCTGCTCAAGGCTCCAGAGCCCGTGGATGCGCTTATCCGAAAGGGCGCCCTGCACGAGGGCGATCATCTCATCGACGTTCGCGGGCTCCTGGCAGTAGAGCTTCTCGAACCCTTCAGTAAGCCGGAAGCGGAGTGCCCAGGGATCCTTGTCCTCCCAGCAGGTCTTCACCTGTTCCCGGAAGAGCACGAAGGCCCCGGGAGGCATGGCATGCTCCGGATCGGGGTAAGCTCGCAGGATCGCCTCGGCGGCGGCGGCGGACACCGCAACGCTGCGCAACTGCGTCGCCTTGGCGCAGAGCGAGAAGGCGAGGTCAGCGTGCCCCATATCGCGCACTGCCAGCGCCAGAGCGGCCTGGACCCGAGGACTCTGCCCTGAATGCAGCAGGTCCAGAAGGGCGTCTCCCGAGCCCACCAGTCCAATCTTTCCAAGGGAATCGATGGCCTCCAGGGAAAGGTCCTCCCGCTGGTTCTTCTCCATGAACTCCAGCAGCACGGACGCCGCGCCCTCCATGCGGTTGATCCCGGCGATGCGGATCCCCAAACGCGCCTCATCGGGAGCACCCGACAACACCAGGCGCATCACCGTACCCGGAGCGCCCCCCAACTGTCCCAGCGCCACCATGGCCCGCTGGGCGAGGTCCACGATCGGATCCTGGCAGGCCGCCAGCAGGAACGGGAGCATGTCCTCGTCCTGCCGCACCCCAATGGCCTCCAAGGCTGCCCCCCGGGAAGCCGGGTCGGGGCCCGCCATGATCCGTCCGAGGGTTCCCTGGTCTTTGGGGGAGACGAGTTGGCCGAGAACCCGCGCGAGCCCTTCCCGCCCCGTGGCCTCCGTGTAGGCTTCCACCACCGAAGGCAGGACCTGGTCCACCGTCAGGATGTGGTGGCGCACCATCGAGCCCAGCCCTTCGGCACACGTGTCCACGGTGAATCCCAGGCGGCGTCCCCGCTGCGCCACGCCTTCGGAGGCCTCTGCCGCGAGAGCTGCCAGCTTGGCGGGTTTTCCCTCCAGCACCATCGCGGCAGCCTCGACAAGGAAGGTCTCCGCCCCCCCTTGAACCGCGCAGCGCAGAGCCTCCAGCCCGGCCGCCCCAGCCGCGCCGAATTCATCGGGCTCGCTTTCCAGGTTCGTGAGGGCCTCGGGGCAGCGCAGCCCGAAGGTGGTGCGCAGCAGACCGATGACATCCCCCCGGACAGGCAGGGGCGCCCCGCGGAACACCCCGAGGTATTCCTTCATCTGTCGATCCGCCAGCGTCTCTTGGTGGCTCTCCCTCAATTGCTCCAGGAGGAATTCCGCGGATTCAGGGGCGTGGACGTGGGTCACCAGCCGCAAGGCATGGCGCGCCACCAGGAGGTCGGGGTGCTGCACGGTGACGAGCAGGCGGGGGAGGTCCTCCCTGGAGACCACACGCACCAGTTCCGCCGCCGCCTCGTTGGCCACCCGCGGGCTCGCGGAGCCTTCCAGCAGGCGTCCAAGATGATAGGAGAAGGCCTCGCGGGGATCGGATTCCGCCAGCACGTGCCCGAGGATCGCCTGGAAGGCCTCGGCCTGCCGGATGGTGTGGAGTTCCCGCAGCAACCGCATCGCCCCGCCATCCCGAATCCGACCGATGACCCGAGCCCCCGCCTCGAAAAGCTCCTGATCCGTCTCATGCCGAAGGAGTTTGCTCAGGTATTCGAGCCACCCGACCCACGGATAATAGAAAGCCGTCTCCAGCACCACCCTTCGGAGCCCACGGCTGGCCATGGATTTCTGTAGACGGGTGCCCAGCTCGTCCAGCGCATCCTCCTCCAGGACACCGACGAACCGGAAGAACATCAGCACCTCGTCGCGGTCATCCGCATCGAAGTGATCGAGGAAAGCCCGGAACTGGTCCAGAGAAGGCATGGCCATGACCCCGAACCTATCGGCGGAAGCTCAGGCCCCCATGACCTTCAGCCTTTCGAGGCCTCCAGCACATGTTGCTGAATGAGTTCCTGCACGTATGGGGTGATTGGACGGAAGTCGAGCCCTACGGTCACCGGGCCGGAGGTCTTGGTGGCATGCCGCCCGATCACCCACATCACGACGGCGGGAAGAGGCAGGAAGGGCAGATCCGGATGAATCAGGTAAAAGCTCTCCACCACACTCCCCACCTCGAGGCTGGGCACCTGCTCCACCAGGAACTGCACACTGCACCCGCAGGCGCTGATGTTCTTGAGTTGCGCATGCGAGAGCGTCTGGCCCATGTAGACAGCCCGAGCCCCGTATTCCGAGCCGGTATTCAGTCGGGGAAACCTGCGGCGGTCTTCAGGAGTGGGTTCGGACATGGCACGCTCGACCTCCTGCATCGACGAAGAATGCCCCGGCCTTGAAACCGATCCCGATGCCGCTGCGGGATACGCAAGACCCCACGACGAAATGGCCCGGAGGACCGGGCCGTTTCGCGGACTCGAGGAGTCGTGTTTAGAGGCCGTTCACCCTCTTGGTATCCCTTCGGGATACGCAAGACCCCACGACGAAATGGCCCGGAGGACCGGGCCGTTTCGCGGACTCGAGGAGTCGTGTTTAGAGGCCGTTCACCTTGAGGGTGAGGCGGCTCTTGCGGCGATTCGCGGCGTTCTTGTGAATCACGCCCTTGTTCGCAGCCTTGTCCAGAACGCCCAGGGTGGTGGGCAACAGGGCAACGGCACTGGCCTTGTCACCGGCGGCGACGACAGTCAGGAACTTCTTGACGGCGGTCTTCATGGTGGACCGGCTGGCGCGGTTGCGCAGGCGGGCCTCGGCATCACGACGGGCTTTTTTTGCGGCGGACTTGTGATTGGCCATACCTGACTCCTGCTCCCTGCTTCCTGCGGGAAGCGCGAAAAATCAGCTTACCTGTATGCCCCGGGAAGTCAAGACAGAAGGTCGCACCCGAACCCACCTTTCAGCCCTTCCCACAACTGGCGTGATCCTGCATCCTGGTTGGAGGCCCCAGACCTCCGGATGAAGGATGGCCATGGACCGCGTTAAACAAGCATTTGAGCAGGCATTGGCCGGGGCGTTGCCCGGCGTGGACGTCGTGCTGGAGCGGCCCAAGGCCCAGCACATGGGCGATTTCGCCTTCCCATGTTTCCGCGCCGCGAAGGCCACCGGAAAGAATCCGGTCCAACTGTCCCAGGAGCTCGCCGGCAGCCTCTCCATCGAGGGAGCCGAGCTCATCGCGGCGGGCCCCTACCTCAACCTGAAGCTCCGTCCCGATGTCCGGGCGCGGCTCCTCCTGGCGTCCATCCTCGGCACCACCGCCTATGGCAGCGCCCCTGCCCACGACGAAACGGTGCTGGTGGAATACTCCAGCCCGAACATCGCCAAGCTCTTCACCATCGGGCATCTGCGCTCGACGATGATCGGCCACTGCCTGGCCCAGGTGAACCGCTACCTCGGCTGCAATGTGCAGCGCCTCAACCATCTTGGCGATTGGGGCACCCAGTTCGGCACGCTGCTGGCGGCCTACAAGCGCTGGGCCGAAGTCCAGAATCCGCAGCTAGACCAGGACTTCGATTGGGCGGATGAGATTCCGGAGAAGCGCCGTTCGCCGCTCTTCCGCCTGTTCCAGCTCTACGTGCGCTTTCACGCCGAAGAGGAACAGGCCCCCGAGATGCGCGACGAGGCCCGCGGTTGGTTCCGCAGGCTCGAAGAGGGCGATGCCGAGGCCCGCCGCCTCTGGACGTGGTTTCGGGAGATCTCCCTCTCCACCTTCACCACCATCTATGACCGGCTCGGCGTGACCTTCGACGCCATGGACGGCGAGGCCTTCTACGAGGACAAGCTCGGTGCGGCGGTGGAAGCCCTGCGCACCGCCGGGGTCCTGGAGGACGGTGAGAACGGTGCCCAGATCGTGCGCCTGGAGGATGTGGGCATCCAGACGCCCTGCATCATGCTGAAAGCCGATGGCACCAGCATCTACGCCACCCGAGATCTCGCAGCGGCCCTCTACCGCAAGGCCACTTACAACTTCAAGAAGTGCCTCTACGTCGTAGGCGCGGACCAGATCCTGCACTTCCAGCAGCTCTTCGCCGTGATGGCCAAGGTGGATCCATGGTTCCAGGGGCGCATGGTGCACACCCCCTTCGGCATGATCAAGCTGCCGGACGGTAAGATGAGCACCCGCAAGGGCAACGTGGTCTTCCTGGAGGACGTGCTGGACGAGGCCGTCACCCGCGTTACGGCCATCATCGATGAGAAGAATCCCGAACTGGCCAACAAGGCCCAGGTCGCGGAGATGCTCGGCATGGGCGCCGTCGTCTTCTTCGATGCGTTGAACGACCGGGTCAAGCCCATCACGTTCACCTGGGACCGCGTGATCGCCCTCGATGGCGACACCGGCCCCTACGTGCAGTACGCCCATGCCCGCATCTGTTCCGTGTTGCGAAAGGCCGGCGGCGAATGGGCCGCAAAGGCCCGGCCGGAGGCCTTTGGCGATGTCGCCGCCCTGCCCTTCCCCGGCGCGAAGGTGCCCGCTGATCTCGCAGGCCTGGAGGCAAATGAGGCCCAGGCCCTGCTCTTCGAGCTGGCAGGCCTACCCGATGCCATCCGCACGGCCCAGCGCGAACACATGGCCACTGCCATTGCACGACAGCTGCTGTCCATCGCCAAGACGTTCTCGAGCTATTACACCAACTGTCCGATCCTTTGGCCCGAGAACAGCGACGAAGTCCGCAGCGCCCGCCTCGCCCTGAGCCTCGCCACTGCCCGCGCCCTGCGACAGGGCCTCTGGCTCATGGGCATCCAGGCACCGGAAGAGATGTAGTTCCACAAGCTCTTTGACTCACCTCGGATGAACAGGGATGACGACACCGGTTGTCATCCCTGGCCTCGAGGCCCATCCAAGTTTCTATCCGTGTGAATCCGCGTTCATCCGTGGTTAGACATCAGTTGTTCTTTTTCTGTTGTTCCGATCCTGTGGGGGGATATCTATGACCAAGTTCGTGTTCGTGACCGGCGGTGTGCTGTCATCCATCGGCAAGGGCATCGCGGCGGCGTCGCTGGGCGCGCTGCTGGAGGCCCGGGGACTGAAGGTGACGCTGATGAAGATGGACCCGTATCTCAACGTGGATCCGGGCACCATGAGCCCCTTTCAGCACGGTGAGGTATTCGTAACCGAAGACGGCGCGGAGACGGATCTCGACCTAGGCCATTACGAGCGCTTCACCAGCGTGCCGACGAGCCAGAACCACACCATCACCACCGGCAAGGTCTACAACACGGTGATCCAGAAGGAGCGCCGCGGCGACTACCTGGGCAAGACCGTGCAGGTGATCCCCCACATCACCGACGAGATCAAGGCCACCATGAAGAAGGTCGCCAAGAAGGTGGACGTCGTGATCGTGGAGATCGGCGGCACCGTGGGCGATATCGAGAGCCAGCCCTTCCTCGAGGCCATCCGCCAGTACAAGATCGAGGCGGGCCATGGCAACGCCATCAACGTCCATCTCACCTACGTTCCCTACATCAAGACCGCGGGAGAGCTGAAGTCCAAGCCCACCCAGCACAGCGTCAAGGAACTTCGCGCCCTCGGCATCCAGCCGGAAGTGCTGATCTGCCGCGCCGAGCAGGAAATCCCCCGCGCCCTGAAGGACAAGATTGCCCTCTTCTGCTCCGTGACGCAGGACGCCGTCTTCAGTTGCAAGGACGCCAGCACCATCTACGAGGTGCCCTTGCTCCTGCACGAAGAAGGCCTGGATACCAAGGTCTCCGCCCTGCTTGGCCTGCCCCTCCACCGGCCCGACCTCAGCCGCTGGACCGATCTCATGAGCCGCATCCGCAATCCCAAGGGCTCGGTGCGCATCGGCATCGTCGGCAAATACGTGGAATTCAAAGAGAGCTACAAGAGCCTGATCGAGGCGCTGCACCACGCGGGCTACGGCCTGGAACTCCAGGTAGACCTCAAGTGGATCGAGGCGGAGGAGATCGAGGACAAGGGAGCAGCCGCGCTCCTCTCCGACTGCCAGGGCGTCCTCATTCCCGGCGGATTCGGCATCCGCGGCACCCGCGGCATGATCGAGGGCATCCGCTATGCCCGCGAGAACCGCATTCCCACCTTCGGCATCTGCCTCGGCATGCAGATGATCAGCGTCGAATACGCCCGCCACGCCGCAGGGCTCGAAGGCGCAGATTCGACAGAGTTTGACGAAAACCCCAAACACCGCATCA
>CAYQAS010000107.1:0-14083 GCA_964415525.1 uncultured Solibacteraceae bacterium | reverse complement strand
TCGTCATCTGCTCCTTCCTGCCCCGGCCCTTCGAGGAGGAGGAAGGCGCCATGCGCGTGCCCTTCTACCACGCGAACATCGACTACGACGAAGTGCTCTTCTACGCCGACGGCCACTTCTTCAGCCGCGAGGGCATCGGCCCCGGCATGATCACCTGGCATCCCCAGGGCATCCACCATGGGCCGCACCCCAAGGCTATTCCCGCCAGTCGCCAGAAGGACCGAACGGATGAAGTGGCGGTGATGCTCGACACGGTTCGCCCGCTCAAGGCGACTCCCGCGGCGGCGAGGGTGGAGAACGAGGCCTACTGGGCGTCCTGGAAATAGTTGACCCGAGACTGGCTTCGCCGTCACGGTGGAGCGCGAGGTGCAGGATGAGCAAGGAAGTGGTGCAGGGAGTGGTGCTCGGGGTGGCCATCGGCGGCGTCCTCGGTTTCTTCATCGGGCGAAGTGCGGCGTCCGCCGAGGCGCCCGTGTCGGTCGCTTCGGTCGCAAAGCCCAATCAGGCTCCTGCACAGATGCCGCCCCCCCTGCCATCCCTGGCGGACCTGCAGGCCCACATCGCCCAGCTTGAATTGATCACGCAGCAGCAGCCCAAGGATGCCAACGCCTGGATCGCCCTGGGCAATGCCTGTTTCGATGCCCATCAGGCGCAGAAGTCTGTGGATGCCTACGCCAAGGCCCTCCTCCTCGATCCGAAGAATGCCGCCGTGCTCACGGATCAGGGCGTGATGTTCCGGGAACTCAAGGCCTTCGACAAGGCCATCGCCAACTTCGAGGCGGCCCAGAAGGTCGAGCCAGACCACATTCAGAGCCTCGTCAATCTGGGCGTGGTCTACGGCCAGGATCTTGGCAAGAAGGACAAGGCACGCAAGGCCTACCTTCGGGTGATCGAGAAGCACCCCGGTACCCCCCAGGCCGAGGAGGCCAAGGTGGCGTTGGAGCACCTGAAGTAGGTTCCTCTCCTCGATGCCTCCGGCATTTCTCGTGTTGGATGCGCATTCTCGGAAGACCCGGAGGATTGCCATGCGACGTGTTTCCGCCCTGCCGCTGCTCCTGCTCGGGCTCGCCTGCGGCGGTTCCCGACGTACCACCACGCCCCGTGCCCCAGAGTCGAGGATCCCGCCCATGACCTCTGCGCCTGCCGCCTTCCAGCCCACCCTGAGCCTGTCGCCCATGGACGCGACGCTGGTGACGGGGGAATCCATGTCCTTCACGGCCCAGATCAACTACGTGCCCGATGGTCCGCGCTATTTCCGCCAGCCTGTGACCTTCAAGGTGGAAGAGGCCGGTGGCGGCACCATCACCCTGGCGGGGGGTTATACGGCACCCTCCCAGCCCGGGACTTATCACGTCGTGGCCCAACGGGATGACTTCCCATCGGTGAAGGCACGGGCCACGGTACTGGTGAAAACGCGGTAAGGCACCCCGTCCTTTACCAGCCCACACGGGGGTTCTGGAGCGCCTGCTGCACCGCTTCAACCAGCTCTTCTGGGCGCATGGGCTTCACCAGATAACCGGCGATCCGCCAACGGGTGAGGCGCCGGATCAGGGCCTCGTCCCGGTGGGAGGAGCAGATCATCACGCGGTACGCCTCAAAGCGGGGATCTTCGCGCATCAGTCTGAGCAGGCTCTCGCCATTGCAGGCCGGCATCTCGTAGTCCAGCACCACAAGGTCCGGTCGCAGGGTGTCGATGGCGGAGAGGACATCAAATGCGGAGTCCGGTGCCACTTCCTCTACCTGGAATCCGGCGGAGTCGAGGTGGATCCGCATGTAAAGGCGAGCCGCTCGACTGTCGTCGACGATCAGGATGAGAGGCGGTTCGGACATCGTGAGGATCCCTCGCATCCATCGGAGTCATGGCGTGCTTGGGTGACTTTGGGGGTCTTCCTCAGAACAGCGCCTTGAGTCCCTCTTCTGCGCGGCTGCTCTGTTGCTCTGCGGCGGTCTTGAGCCAGATCCAGGCCTGTCTGGGATCCTTGGCGAGGCCCGGCGCGCCTTCGAGGTAGGTCAGGGCCAGGGTGATCTGTGCGTGGCTGCCCCCCGCCACGGCACCCTTCTGCAGCAGGCCAATGCCCCGCTGGGGTTCGGTGGGCAGAAGCTCCAGCCCAAGTTTCAGGCAGGACAGACTGTCGCCATTCTGGGCGGCCCTTGCGAGCACATCGCCCGACACGCCCCAGTGGTCCAGCAGGGACGCCGTCTCTTCCCGGAAGGTGTGGATCCATCCAGCGGCCTCTCGAGCCACCTTCGGCGCGGTGTGGACGCTGGTAAGCACCGCCACGATGAGTCCGGTGCCACGATCCAGGGCGAGGGTGCCGGAATCGTAGGTATCCAGCCAGAGCAAGCCACCGTGGGCGGCGATGTGGTGAAAGCGCAGACGGGGAGTGAGGGGGCGCCAGCAGCGGCGGGTGGGGAAGCCGCGCTCATCGCTGCGCCAGCTAAGGAGATCCTGGCGCCAGAGGCGAAGGTGATCACTGGCCTCCCCGTGGAGGATCATCTCCGGTCGAAGGTCCGGCCACGTCTTCCACTCGCTGGGCGGTGGCAGCTCGGGTGCTTTCATCGGGTGAAGCAGCCCTCGTAGCGCCATGGGGGCGCGTTCCAGCTCCAGGGCCCAGGCGAAGCCGTCGGAAACGCCGCGCCGCCAGGCGGCATCCCCACTGCCAAGCATGGGGGCCAGGGGCATGCCCGTTGCAAGATCCACCTCCACCCTAGGGGCGGACTCCTCCACCGTTACGCCGGGAGGCAGGGAGCCTCCAGGACGTTCGGGCTCCATGGCGCCGAGTCGGCTCGAAGTTCCACTCCGCGCGCACCAAACGGCCCCAGAATCCACGCCGCCATGGTCTCCTGGCGCCTGGAGATCCTTGCCATGACTGAGCTGACCCCCTGGCTTCGCATCCTGATGGATCGCGAACTGGCCACCCTGCGGCGGGAACTGGCGTTGTATCCGTCGGACGACATGCTGTGGACGGCACCCCCCGGCTTCACCAATCCCGCGGGCAACCTGATGCTCCATGTCTGCGGCAACCTGCGGCATTTCCTGGGCGCGGTGCTGGGGAAGGATGGCTATGTGCGGGACAGGGAGCGGGAGTTCTCGGTGCGCGGGCGACCTCGCGCCGAGGTGGAACAGGAACTCGTCGCGGCTCAGGAGGTCGTGGACGCGGTGCTGCCCACCCTCACGGCGATGGGCCTCGCCGAGCGGTTCCCGGTGGAAGTCGGGGGTGTGCGGCCTCCCATGGGACTGTTCCTGCTGCACCTGGAGGCGCATCTCGCCTTTCACGTCGGGCAGGTGGGCACCCTGCGACGGGTGCTGACGGGGGAGTCCACCAGCGCGGACCCCATGGCCCTCGGGCCTCTCGGGGACTGCTGACCTTCGCCGGGGAGCCGACAGACGCCGTGGCTTCCCGCTTCCGGTGAGGCCGAGGAACGCCATCAGGGCTTCCCGCCGTGGTCCCTCAGTCCAGCACCTTCAGCACATACATCGGGAAGGTCCCGAAGCCCTTCGCCAGGGGGAGGCGGCCGACGTATTCGCAGAGGAGTCCCGGGATGTCTCGGGCCGCAGCGAGGGCGGCGAAGGCCTGGCTGACGTAGACCATGCCGGGGGGCGTGATGGGCTCGATGCGGGCGGCGCGGTTCACGTGGGAGCCGAAACAGGTGGGGCGGCCGGTGACGGGATCCTCGCCCTCGAAGACCGGCCCCGCATGCAGGGCCACCCGCAGGTTCAGGTCCGCCGGCAGGCTCAAGGCCGCCCAATCCGTCTGGCGAACGGCATCCACGAGGGCTGTGGCGAAGCTGGCGGCATCCCCCAGACCCTCGAAGACATAGAACAGGCCGTCCCCCCAGGTGTTGCGGGTCACGGGTTCCTGGGGGAGCACCTGCTCCAGTGCGTGGAGCATTCCCAGGAAGTGGGCGACGAAGGCGGGCACCTGGGCATCCACCAGTTGGCTGAAGTGGACCACATCGGCAAAGAGCATCACCCGGATGGCGCTGCGCAGGCCGATGGGATGGGAAGCCTCTGCCCGACTGGGCCTGGGGGGCGTCTCCCCCAGGGGGGGCTGATCCAGGAGGGCACGGAGGTCGAGCACCTGAGGCTCGTGGCCCAGGGTCGACCAGGCCTCGAAGGCGGCGGCGACGCTGCCGGAGGCCTGGCTGGGGCGTCGGTCCCAGAGGAGCAGGGGCACCAGCTCTGCTTGCAGCTGATGCGCCCGCAGGTGGGCCAGTCCCAGCAGCAGTTCGTGGTTGTAGCGGAAGGCCGTGTTGCCCGCATCCATGCGGAAGGGACTCGCATGCACCACGCTATGGGCCGTCCCCAGCACGGCTTCGAAGCGCTCCGGCCACTGGCCGTCCTCCCGGATGGCGACGCTGTCGGCGAGGAAGGTCGCCCGGTCGTAGGGCAGCACCACGTGCGTCTCTGCCCCTCGAGCCTGCATGAGTTCGTGGAAGAGCAGGGGGGCTCCGGCTCCACCGCTCGCGTACCCGGACCAGGGATTCAGGGCCTCCAGATGCTGGGCCAAGGCCACCGCCACCTTGGCTTCGGCTTCCGGCGGAAAGCGCGGATCGCCCCGGTCGGGGTGGTCGATCATGTGGCCCGAGAAAACCACCACCCTCGGGATGGGCAGGAGTGCTTCCAGCTCGGTCGGATCCTCCCCTCGCAGGTCCAGCAGGCGACGGGCTTCCACCCGCAGCTCAGCGAGGCTGCGGGCGCGGCTGGCGCCGTGTTCCGCCACCTCCTGGATGTGGGGCCGCGCCGCTTTCCATCCCCCCTGGATGAGGGAGGCCTGGGCCATCACCACCAGCACCCAGAATGCCTCCCGACCCGTCTCGATCAGGGTCTCGTATGTATCTCGGCAGAGGGCTGTGACCTCCTCGGCGCGCCGCAAGGCCTTGTCCTTCTGTCCCAGCCCCAGGGCCATGCTGGCGGCGTGCAGACCGACCCAGGGGCTGGCGCCGCCGTCCAGCAGTTCCTCGTAGAGCGCCAGGGCCTTCTGGTGATGCTCTAGACGCATCCGGCGGGACGTGGCGGTGTTGCCGAACTCCCGGTGGGCCCGGGCCAGAAACCCCAGGGTGGCGGGCTCACGGTTGCCTTCCGCCACGAGCGCCTCCAGCACCTCGATTGCGGCGGTGGGCGAGGCGCCCCCGAGGAGGGCGGCGGCCTGGAGACGACGAAGGCTGGGATCTCCGGGGGCGAGGGTCAGGCCGGATCGCAGGAGGTCGTAGGCCTGAAGCGGTTCCCCGGATGCCAGGAGGGATTCGGCCTGCCCCTTGAGCCTTCCCAGGTCCGCTTCGGGTGCGTGGCTGGTGGGCGGCTCAATGTGGAAACCGCGGTCCAGGATGTCCTGCAGGGCCTCCAAGGCCAGCTGGCGCTGGACCGCCCGCTCTGGCTCCGGCAGGTTCTGGTAGGAGATGCCGGCGCGGCGTGCCTGCCAGAGGGACTCGGGCATCTGGCGCAGCAGGACCCGATGGACCTGCATGGCGAGGATCTCCTGGAGCTCCTGGAGGGAGCCCCCCAAACGGGACTGGAGATCACTCTGGAGTGGCATGGGACCTTGCGCGGGACTCCCAACCTGTCGGCACACGAGGAAGCGGGCTTGCGTCCGGTGTCCCACCTGCGGATTGTGTGCCCGACAAAGCACCCGGATCCCGCGGGATCATCGGCGCACCGGGAGGCCTCTGATGGAGTTCCTGAACCTCTGCCTGATGACATGGACGGCCTGGCTGCTGCTCAAGCGGCCGGAAAAGGAGAAGCTGGCCTACCGCCTGCTGCTGGTGAGCCTTGTGCTCACGGCCTTCACGTTCATGGTGGGTGCCCGGGGTTCCCTCGTGCCGCCCTTCAACCTGTAGGAGGCCGTCATGGACCGCCGCACCGCGACCCTCCTGGCCCTCGCCGTCCTCACCCTGGCGCTCATCCCGCTGGGTGTGGCCGCCTTCATCCTCGGTTTCGCCCTGGGGGACAGCCCCTGCATCCTCTGCTGGGGCCAGCGCATTGGCATGGGACTCGTGGCCCTGCTGGGCGCCTTCATCCTGCGCTACGGCCCTCGTCCGAAATATGTGGGCCTCGGTGTGCTCACGGGCGCCTTCGGCATCTACATGGCGCTGCGTCACGGGGCCGGGCACTTCCAGCGCGATCTCGGCCAGGGCTTCAGCCTGGAGATCCTGGGTGCCCACACCTACGCCTGGTCGCTCTTCATCTACTGGGTCTGCGTGGTGGTGATGGGACTCCTGCTGATGACCCTCAAGGAGGGCGAACTGAAGGGCGGCGTGCAGGACCTCGAGCGTTTCGGCCGGATCGTGCTGGGCACCCTGGTGGTGACGCTCGCGGCAAACGTCGTGCAGGCCTTCGTGAGCGCCGGCCCGCCTCCCTTCGTGGGCCCCGGGGATCCCGTGCGCTTCAGCTGGAATCCGAAAAACTGGGCTTGGACACTGGAGGAGTGGCACGGCGGTGGCCCGAGCCTACGGGGTCCCTGGGACATTCCGAAGCCGGATCTGGCCCACCTCAGCCAGGACCCCGCAGCAGGCCCCTTCGCGCACCTGCCAGTGCTGACTCCCAAGGGCGCGGTACTGCTTCCGAAGGAACTGAAGGCCCCCGGGGATCTGGCCTGGGATGCGGCCTCCAGCAGCTTCCTGGTGGTCACGGGTGATCACCGGGTCGCTCTGGTGGATGCCAACCTGACCCACGTCCTGCGCTGGACGCGGGTGGATCCGGGCTATTCCATCGACCTCGGCCAGGGCTTCGTGGGCGCGGCCTTTCAGGGCGGCGGCGTGGTGGCGATGTGTGAGAACAAGAGCTGGGTGGCTCTCAAGGAAGCCCCGGCGAATGCCAAGGAAAATTGGCACGCCTTCCTCGATAACCGGTCCGCTTTCACGGAATCCGGTCGGGGCCGCTTCGGCACGGTGCGGGCGCGTCAAAACTACGTCTCCGCCCTCGCCGCTGGTCCCCAGGGGCTCTACACCGCGGCGCTGCCCAATGCCAAGCGCGGCGCCCTCGTCATCAGCCGCTTCGACGCCAAGGACCGCGTGCTGACGGAGGAGTTCGTTCCGACCGTCGATGGACCTCTGCTCGCGCAGGGTCGCAGCCTCTCAGACCTCGCGCCCGTGGGCCTCGTTGTGGATGGCGACAAGTTGCTGCTGCTCTCCGGCGCCCACGGGACGCTGGTGGAAATCGACCTTTCGGGACGGCGCCTGGTCCGCGCCTGGACGCTGCAGGGCGTGTCGCATCCCACGGGGTTCGCCCTCCGCGGTACCGAAATGCTGGTGCTCGGGACTGATGGCAAGGTGACGGCCTTCGACAGGCCCTGAATTGAATCCCAATCGTGCAGTTGGAGTAGCTGACCGGCGTCGGCCGGGCGGCGTAGATAGGGTCGGCACAGGCTTGGGTGAAGCCCAAACTGTGCAGATCCGCGGCTCCAACTGCCGAACCTTGCCGCACGCTTGGCGAGGCATTGATCAAGCAAACGCAAAACCCGGGTTGAATCAGGACTGGAACGTATCGGCGATCCCCCGGAGGGCGTTGGACCTCCGGGTCAGTTCACCCGCAGCGGTGTGAATGCGGTCTACGGCGGTGCGAAGCTCGTCCGCCGAACGCGCATTCTGGCCTGCCTGAAGGGCGCCGAATTCCACCATGCGGGAGACCTCCTGGCTGGCCAGGATCTGCTCCTGAGCGGCGAGGCCCACGGCTTCAGAGACCGTGCTGAGGTGGCCGATGTGTTCCCGGATCCGTGCCAGGGAGGTGACGGCCTCCTGCACCGTATCCCGACCCTGGGCCACGGCGAGGTTGGAGTCCTCGATGAGAAGAGCGATCTCCTTGGCGGCTTGGGCCGAGCGCTCCGCCAGTTTTCGGACCTCCTCGGCCACCACGGCGAAGCCCTTGCCATGCTGACCGGCCTTGGCGGCCTCGATGGCGGCGTTCAGACTGAGCAGGTTGGTCTGACGGGCGATGTCCTGGATGACCTTGACGGCACGCACCACCTCCACCGTGGATTCCTCCACCATGCCCATGGCGCGCAGGGCAGCTTCCCCCGCGCGGTCTCCGGCCCGAGTCACCCCTACGGCCTCGCCGCTCTGGCGCTGACTGTCCGCGGCGTGGGCCGCGACCTCTTTGACGGAGGCTGCGAGTTCCGTGGTGGAACTGGCCATGCGCTCAACGGACGTTTGTTGCTCCCGGGCGGACTCGGCCACGGCGCTGGCGCCACCACCCACCTGATCCGCCACGGAGCGATAGGACTCGGTTTCCTCCGCCATGGACTCGGCTTCAAATCGCAAACGATTGATCGTGGCCTTGAGGCTGCTCTGCATATCCTTGAGCACCCCGAGCACGCTCCATGTGTCGCCATAGGTGGTGCGGATGTCGGCTCGGAGGTTGCCCCGGGAGATCTGGTGCATGGTCGCCATCAGACGGCCGGGGTCGCCTCCCAGTTGCACTCGGATGACCCGACGCAGGAGCCACGCGCTCAGAGCCATGGAGCCCACCACCAGGAACCCGAGCAGGGCCAGGTGCCGCTGGGCGGATGCAGCCTCGGCCGCCAACTGGGTGGGATCGGCGAGATGCGCCATGTCCTTCAGGTCCAGAAATGTGTGAACCATCACTGCGAGGAAGCAGAGCACCGCCGGGGCGAGGGCCACCGCCAGCTTGGCGTCGAAGGAGGCCTCCGCGAGGGGGATCCAAGGGCAGCCCTTGGGGCGTTTGCCCGCCTGGATGCCTTTATAGAGGGCTTCCGCATCCTGGATCTGGACCCCGCTGGGTAGGCTGCGCACGGAAACGTAGCCGATGATGCGGCCTCCCTCCCGCTCGGGGGTGATGGCCGCATCCACCCAGTAGTGATCGCCATTCTTGCAGCGGTTCTTCACGATGCCGTGCCAGTTCTTGCCCGCCTGAATGGTCTCCCATAGCTCCTGGAAAACCGCTGCCGGCATGTCCGGGTGGCGGACGAGGTTCTGGGGCTGGCCCAGGAGTTCCTCCCGCGTGTAGCCGCTGAGGCGCACGAATTCGTCGTTCACGTAGGTGATCACCCCGTGAAGGTCCGTCCGCGAAACGATGAACGCGCCCTCCTTCATGGGACGTTCGACCTGGGTGACGGGCTGGTTGTTGCGCATGGCGGGGCCGCTCCATCCTGCGAAATGACAGGTCTGGTATCGGTTGACCTTCCCCAAAAGTGAGTTCCGGGTCAGCCCACCCGGTATTCCATCCAGGTCACCTTGCCCGCCTTCACGGCGTCGCGCAGGCTTCGTTCCACCCTGGTGAGGGTGGCCTCGCTGGTCTTCACTTCCACGAAGGCGATCTCGGTGATCTCGCCGCTGGATGAACCCTTGAACGCCACATAGTCCACGGGCGTTCCCAGGAAACGGACTTCGGTGGGGTCGTAGGGGAAGTCGGGGAAGTGCGGGGCGAAGCGCTCACCCACCTGCCCCCCCAGCACCGCCCGGGAGCGCTTGACCGCATCCCCCCGAGCCGCGGTTAGGGCACCAGCCTGGCCCTTCTCCGCCTGCAGTCGGCCCCACCAGCGGCCGATCCGAAGTCCGAGCCCGAGGCCCAGGGCGAAGAGGACGATGAGTCCGATGAGCAGGGACGGCGACATCTTCAGAGCCCCGAAGGCAGGTCGAGGAAGGTCCAGGGCAGCCCGAAGGTGCGCTCCAGGTGCGCGCCCAGGGCCTTCACCCCGAAGGTCTCCGTGGCGTAGTGACCGCCGAAGAGCAGGTTCAGGCCCAGGTCCCGAGCCAGGCCATCGGTCCAGTGAGAGCCCTCCCCCGTGAGGAAGGTGTCCACGCCGAGGGCGGCGACCCGGGCGATCTCGGCGCCGGCACCACCGGTGATGAGGCCGAGGCTGCGCACCCGCTCCGGCCCCCATGGGCGCAGGAGGGACTGGCCCGTGGCGGCCCGAAGGCGATCCGACAGCGCCTGTCGATCCAGGTCCACATCGAACCGCAGGCCCAGCCGGTGACCCTTCTCCTCGAACCAGGGTTCACCGCCCTCCAGGTTCAGAGCCGCTGCCAACCCTGCGGTGTTGCCGAGCTCGGGATGGGCATCCAGCGGGAGGTGGGAGGCATAGACCGCGAGTCCGTGATCGAAACAGCACCGGAGCTTGCGGTAGGTGGCCCCGGTGACCGGCGCCAGGGGGCTCCAGGCGAGGCCATGGTGCACCACCAGGAGGTCCGCGCCGGCGGCGACGGCGGCCTCCAGCACTCCGAGATGAGCGTCGACTGCGACGGCGACTCGCGTCACCTCGCCCGGATTTTCAACCTGCAGACCGTTGCAGGCGCCGGGGTAATCCAACGCCCCGGCGTGGCCCAGCAGGGCATCCAGATGGGCGGTGAGGTCGGAAAGGCGCATGGGATCTCCGTTTCAGAAGATCCTACCGCCGGTATTCCTTCAGGGCTCCCGTGATGCGGCGATGTCCAGCAGGAGCACCAGTTCCGATGCGACGGTGCGGCGTTCGGGATCCGTCTCATAGAGGGCGGCCACCTTGCGCCGGGCGGCGGGCACATCGCCGCAGGCCTTGCCTCGGGCGATGAGTTCCCGGCAGACCTCGGGCATGGGGCCCCACTGGGCGCACTCCACCCAGCTTTCGCTCAGGAAGATGAACTTGGGGATGGCCTCGCCGCCATTGGTCAAGTAGCGGGAGAAGAGTTCCGGATGCTGGGACCGACTGATGTAGCGGATGTCGAGGTACGGCGCGGCCTCGGAGAGGCGCTGGAGGACGGGGGCGTGGCGCACCACATCGCCGCACCAATCCTCCGCGATGGCCACCACCCGCACCGGGCGGGTGAGGCTGGCCAGGAAGACCTTCACGTGGGGCGCCAGGGGCAAGGTGCGTCGATCTTCATCCATTCCAGCCGCCCGCTGGGGGGACTCCGCCTGGGCCAACCAAGCCGTCCAATCCAGGCCGCTCTCGAATACGGCCTTCCAGTCGATGGTGGGGAAGAGGGGCGGACGGGGCATGGGGACCTCGGACGGGCCTTGGATGTTCCGGATGTGGATCCATGACGCGCCCATCCGAACCTCCGTCGTCGCGGATTCCGGTTCGTGACCCCGCAGTCATGAGGTTTTTACAGCCGGATTCCACCCTGGCAGCATCGTGCCGATTCAATTGGCGGGAGGAAGGTCATGGCCACATCGCGCACACCCGTTCGGAATCGCGTGAAAACCGCGCCGACGGAGACGGCCAAGGCCACGCCCTTGCCGGTGCATGCGCCCCTGGTGCAGGGGCCGATGCTCGATCAACTGGTGATCGATGGCGAGCCCGTGGCCGTCTCAGATCTGGCCAAGGCCTGGCGGGCCTTCCGCAGCCTCGGCAAGGTGGACATGGATTTCTTGGCCAAGGCGGTCAAGCGGCACCGACGCGAACTGGAGCTCCAGCCGTACCAGGCGGAACTGATCCAGATGCAGAACCATCTCATCGCCCAGAAGCAGCGGATGATCATCCTGTTTGAAGGCCGGGATGCGGCCGGCAAGGGCGGCACCATCCGCGCCGTGACCCGCCACATGAACGAGCGCCACTACCGCGTGGTGGCCCTGGGCAAACCTACCGAACGGGAAGAAACCCAGTGGTTTTACCAGAAGTACGTCACTCAGTTCCCGAGTGGCGGCGAGATCGTCCTCTTCGACCGCAGCTGGTACACCCGAGCCATGGTGGAGCGGGTTTTCGGGTGGTGCACGGAGAAGGAATACAAGGATTTCATGCGCGGCGTGACGGGCTTCGAGAAGGATCTCGTTCGTCAGGGCACCATCCTCGTGAAGCTCTATTTCAGCGTCACCAAGGAGCGGCAGGAGGAGCGCTTCGAGCGGCGTCAGAGTGACCCCCTGCGCCAGTGGAAATTGAGCCAGGTGGATCTCCAGGCCCAGGACCGCTGGGACGAGTTCACGGAGGTGAAGTTCGACATGCTTCGGCGCACCAGCACGCCTGTGAGCCCGTGGTATGTGGTGCGCTCGGACGACAAGCATCAGGCGCGGCTCAACACCATGAAGCTGATCCTGAACGCCGTGCCCTACGAGCGGCTGGATAAGAGCCTGGACTTCGTGCCGGATCCCGAAGTCGTCATCTCCGGCGCCCGGGAGCTCGAAATTCTCGAAGCCGAGCGGCTGCGCAAAGGGCGGGAACTTCATAACGTCATCGTGTGACGGTCCCTGGATGCGAAGGAGAAGGAGAAGGAGAAGGAGAAGGAGAAGGGTGCCTCCTGCGGGCGTCCCTTCTCCTCGGTCGATGCTTCCGTTCGGCCTCGGGCGCAGGTTCAGGCGAGGGTCGGGTAGTCCGTGTAGCCCTTTGCAGCCGCCGTATAGAGTTCCGCCATGTCTGGCTCCGCGAGGGGTGCGCCGGTGCGCAGGCGCGTCACCAGATCCGGGTTGGCGATGAACGGGCGGCCGAAGGCCACCAGATCGCCCTTGCCGGCCTCCAGGTCGGCCTGGGCGTGGGCAAGGTCGTAGCCGCCGCTCAGAATGAAGGTGCCGCCGAAGGCCTGCCGCATTCCGGCTTTGGTGCCCTCGGGCACCGGCGGGGCTCCCATGGCACTGTGGTCCACCACGTGCAGGTGAGCCAAGCGGAGCTTGCCGAGTTCCGACGCGAGCGCCGTCCAGGCCTCCGCCACGCCCTCCACCGGCGGAAGATCGTTGAAGACGCCGTGAGGGGAGAGCCGGATGCCGACGCGGTCTGCGCCGATGGCTTCTGCGCAGCCCGCTGCGACTTCGAGCACGAAGCGGGCGCGATTCGCGGCGCTGCCACCGTAGGCGTCCGTGCGGCGGTTCGTGTGGGGATGGAGAAACTGCTCGAGCAGGTAGCCGTTGGCGCTGTGCAGTTCGATGCCATCGAATCCCGCTTCAATCGCGTTTTTGGCGCCTTGGACAAAGGCATCCTTCGCTGCGGCGATATCCAGCAGGTTCATCTCCCGGGGCATGGGATGGGGCTGCATCCCCTGGCTGTCCGTCCACATCTCCCCGGCGGCCTGGACCGCGCTGGGAGCCACCAGCTCCGCACCCTCCGGCAGGTTGGCTGGGTGGCCGATGCGGCCGGTGTGCATGAGCTGAACGAAGATCTTGGCGCCGCCCGCATGAGCCGCCGCTGTGACGAACCTCCAGCCTTCCACCTGCGCGGCACTGAAGATGCCGGGGATGCGGGCGTAGCCAAGGCCGTCGGGCGAAGGCGTTGTGCCCTCCGTGATGATCAGACCCGCGGAACTGCGCTGGCCGTAATACTCCGCCATCAGCGCGTTGGGCACGTTCCCCAGGGCCCGACTGCGGGTCATGGGCGCCATGACCACGCGGTTCTGGAGGTCCAGGGAACCCATTCGATACGGAGCGAAGAGATCAGCGGTCATGGCAACTCCTAGGGGACGACGCATATGCCGTGCCCATGGGATGCCGGTCGGTCTCCGTCGTTCAGACCGTGCGGCTGAAGGTCTTTCCGGCCATGCCGGGAAGGTAGGCGTCGAAGGGCATGACCAGGTTGCGCACGAAGCGCTTGCCCAGCTCCAGCACCTCGATGCGGTCCTCGTGGATCTTCACGACGCCCTGGGGTTCCTCTGCGCGCAGGGCCTCGATGGCATCGGCAAAGTGGCGGCGGCTGTCGATGTGCCAGACGCTGTCCACTTCGTCGAACTTCAGCTCGAAGGTGCCCATGATCCGGTGGATGACCCAGCGTCGGAGCTGATCCTCATCGGTGCGGCTGAGGCCCTTGTGGATGGCGAAGCGGCCTTCCGTGACGGCGCGCTCCCAGCGGACCAGCAGCTTCTCGTTCTGCATGTAGGCGCCGCCGACATCGCTGATGGCGCTGGGGCCGAAGCCCAGGGCATCGGTGCCCGCCTGCACGGCGTAGCCCATGAAGTTGCGTATGATGCGGCCGTCCTTGACCGCCTTGGCGAGCGGATCGTTGGGCTCGGCGAAGTGGTCCATGCCGATGGCGATGTAGCCGTGCTTCTCGAGGATTTCGGTGGCCAGCAGTAGCAGGTCCAGGCGCATCTCCGGAGGGGGCAGGGTGGCGGGATCGATGCTCCGTTGGTTGGCAAGCATCTTGGGCAGGTATGCGAAGCCGTAGATGGCCATGCGGTCGGGGCGCAACTCCAGGGTGCCTTCCAGCGTGCGGCGGAAGGTGTCCATGGTCTG